>VBCM01000172.1:0-15757 GCA_005883675.1 Betaproteobacteria bacterium | reverse complement strand
CGTCCGGGCTGCGCCGCGGGCTTCTCGCCCGCCGCGCGGTTCATTCCCGGCAGCCACCAGCGCGCGACGATCTCGGGCTTGGTGATCGTATTGAGGTCGACGACGCAAAGGACGTGATCGGTGAAGCCGTCGAAGTGCGCGGAGACGTAGGCGTAGCGGCCGCCCGGCCACCACAGCCGGTTGACCCCGAACCCGGGCATCTCGAGGAACGCGATCTCGCGCATCTCCGCCGGCTTGGAGACGTCGTGGATCGAAAGGCCCGAACGGAATTTCTTGCGCTGGGTGATGCTGTCCGCCAGGTTGTTCTCGAAGTAGCCGCGCTGGCTGTCGTAGGACTGCATCGCGACGATGTTCGCGCCATTGCCGAGCAGCATCACGTCATCGGCGATCTGGATGCAGTGTGTGCGGGTCAGATCGCCAAGCGAGAAGTAGTAGACTGGTTTCAGATTGCGCGGATCAGCGGCGTCGAGGATGGTGAGGCCGTTCGAGAACATGTGGCCGACGTAGACATGGCGGCGATGGACCATGACCTGCACGGCGTCCGGGCGGCCGCCCTGGTCGCTGTAGGAAACGTGGCGGATGCGCCGGCCGATGCCCTGCGGCGGGATGTCGGCTTCGCTCTGCGCGCGTGCCGCGAGCGGCAGGCTCCCGAGCGTCGCAAGTCCGGCAAGACTGCGCAGATGCTCGCGTCGCGTACTCATGGGCTCCCCCTTCGAGGAGCGGCCATTCTCGCACTAACTAATGCGCGAGGCCGAAGAGATCGCGCGGATAGGGCTGTACTTCCGGCAGGAGCGTATGCGGCGGCTTACGGCGCAGCACTGCGGCGCCCTCCGCCGCATAGGCGGCGTTGCGGCGCATGGCGTCGATGTAGAGATTCGCGCCGCCGAAATGACGGGCGGCGTAGTCGTAAGCCCGGCCAAGCGGTGCGTTGAGCCGGTGCACGGCATGCTCATAGAAAGTCGGCGTCTTTGCCACCAAATCAGCCCCGGAGGCGAATGCGGGAAATCGCGCCGCTCTGCGCGGCGCCCCGAGCGCGCCGAGCACGAACTCGGGATAGAGTCGATCGCGGCATTTCTCGAGATAACAGCGGTCCGACATCTGCGCGATGATATCCGCGGTACCGAGGAGCTCGCCCACGCGCCGCGCAAGTCCTGCGCCGATGCGGATGGCCTCGGGGCGCCGCTCGTAGCCGGTGAAGTGCAGGAGCGTGCCGCCGAGCTGCGCGAGCGTGTCAGAGAAGCCGAGCTCGCGGACATAGCCGCGCAGGAACGCCGCGCCACGCGAGACATGCGTCAGCGTGTATTCGGCGCCGTAGCGGTGGCGGTGATCGTTGCGCCTCCTCAGATAACCGAAGTCGTGGAAGAGCGCGGCGAGTATGCCCACGGTGTAGAGCTCGGGGCTGAGCGCTTCGTCGCCAACGCTCGAGCTACTCTGGTAGCCGTCCATCAGCCGCGCCATGGCGAGCGTCACGTCGAGCACGTGCTGGATGTCGTGGTACTCGGTCTCGCAGGGGAGATACGCCGGATCGCCGCCGTCGTAGAGGCGTACCGCGTCGGCAAAGGCGCGCTCGAGCGGCTGCGGGTCGGCGCTTGCGAAGAGCTTGCGGTAGAGGCGGACCACTTCGGTGCCGACGGCCCCGGCATCCGTGGTCCGGATCGAGCCCGTAACGTCGTAGCAGTTGCCGCGCATTGCAGGGGGTTTTCGCGTTTCGAGTATAGGGATAGGATGCCGCCATCGGGCATGACCTTTTCCACAGGTGACGGACCTTCCTCTGACCGAAGAGGAGCAGGCGCAGATTCGCGAGCGCCTGCACGCTCTCGAGATCGAGCACCACGACCTGGATGACGTGATTAGGCGGCTCTGTGCCGATCCGCGCCAGGATCAGCTGCAGCTGCAGCGGCTGAAGAAACGTAAGCTCCTGCTCAAGGACCAGATCCAGCGCCTGCGCGCGCGCCTGATTCCCGACATCATCGCTTGATCGCACTCGTGCAGCGGGTGAGCAGCGCGAACGTTCACATCGACGGCGAGGAAGTCGCCGCCATCGGCAAAGGCGTGCTGGCGCTCGTCGGCGTCGAGCGCGGCGACAGCGAAGCGGAGGCGCAGCGGCTCGCCGAGCGCGTCGTCGCCTACCGTATCTTCGCCGACGCGCAGGGTAAGATGAATCTCTCGCTGAAGGACATCGGCGGCGAGCTCCTCGCCGTCCCGCAGTTCACGCTCGCCGCGGATACCAATAGCGGCTTGCGGCCGAGCTTCTCGAGCGCGGCGTCGCCCGCCGAGGGCGAGGCGCTCTTCATCAAATTCGAGGAGAAAGCCGCCGAGACGGTGCATGTCGCGACCGGGCGCTTCGGCGCCGACATGCAGGTGAGCCTCGTCAACGACGGGCCGGTGACCTTCTGGCTGCAAGTTCGGGGACGGAGCCCGAATTAGTTCCAAATCCAGAATTCTGAGCCAGGGTCGTAATTGTTTCGGCTCCGCCCCCGTCGCCCGTTTTAAATAATTACGACCCTGGATCGGAATTCCGAACTGAGTGGGTTTTGAAGTTGGCCGGCGCGACGACCTCGATCATCTCGAGGTGCTTCGAATGCTTGAGCTCGCGGTGGCGGATGCGCGGCGGCTGGTAGAAGCAGCTACCCGCCTTCATCATCACGCGCCCGACGCCTTCGTACTCGAAGAGCACCCAGCCCTTCAGCACGTAGACGAACTGCACGGCGCAATCGTGGTAGTGCCACTCGCCGTGCGGCGCCTTACCCGGCCGCGCGCGAATGACGTGCGCCACGACTCGTCCCTTGCTCGCACGCTTGATGCCGAGGTCGCGGTACTCGAAGTAGCTGCGCAGGCCACGGCGCGCGAACTTTCCATCCTTGCGGTGCGTGACGTGGAAGCGCGGCATGGCGCGTTTATTCTAGGGTAAGCTTCCAGCCCCATGTTCGAGCAGTTCGTCGGCACGAAGCCGGTCGAGGAGCGGCATCGCATCGATACCGGCGCGCTCGAAAAATACCTCGGCTTGCGCCTCGCGCGCCTCGAGCAGTTCAAGGGCGGACAGTCGAATCCGACGTACCTTCTCACCGCGGTGGACGGTCGACGGTTCGTACTGCGCCGCAAGCCGCCGGGCAAACTGCTGCCATCGGCGCACGCCGTGGACCGCGAGTACCGCGTGATCTCGGCATTGCATGGCGCCGGCTTTCCGGTGGCGCGGCCGCATGCGCTCTGCGAGGACGACGCAGTCATCGGCACCGCGTTCTACGTCATGGACTATGTCGAGGGCCGCGTTCTCTGGGACCAGAGCCTGCCGGGAATGACGAAGGCGGAGCGCTTCGCGATCTGGGAGGAGCTGAATCGCGTCATCGCCAAGCTGCACCTGCTCGACTACCGCGCGCTGGGATTGGAAACATTCGGTAAGCCCGGCAACTACATCGAGCGCCAGATCGCGCGCTGGACCAAGCAATACCAGGCCTCCGAGACCGAGCCGATTGCGGCGATGAACGAGCTCATCGCCTGGCTGCCGCAGAACATCCCGCCGGAGACCGGGACCACGGTCGTGCATGGCGACTATCGCTTGGACAACGTGATCTACCACCGAGCGGAGCCGCGCATTCTCGCGGTGCTCGACTGGGAGCTCTCCACGCTCGGTGACCCGCTCGCCGACTTCGCGTACCACTGCATGAGCTGGCACATCCCGCCGGGACAGTTCCGCGGCATTGCCGGCCTCGATCTACCGGCGCTCGGCATCCCGAGCGAGAGCGAATACATCGCGATGTACTGCAAGCGCACCGGCCGCGCCGGCATCGACCAGTCGCACTGGGATTTTTATATGGCGTACAACCTTTTCCGGATTGCCGCCATCCTGCAGGGCATCGCGAAGCGCGTGGTCGACGGTACCGCCGCCTCCGATCATGCCCGCGACGCGGGCGCTCGCGCGCGGCCGATGGCCGAGCTCGGCTGGCGGCAGGTGGAGAAAATATTGCGGAGGGCAGCGTGAACTTCGATTACTCGCCGCAGGTCCAGGACCTGCGCAGTCGCCTCAGTGCGTTCATGGCGGAGCACATCTACCCCAATGAGCGTAAATGGCACGAGCACACGCGCAGCGCCAAGCGCTGGGAAGTCGTGCCCATCATCGAGGAGCTCAAGCCCAGGGCGCGCGCCGCGGGCCTGTGGAACCTGTGGCGGCCGAAATCCCACGGCGGGACGCTCACCAACCTCGAATACGCGCCGCTCTGCGAGATCATGGGGCGCGTCGAGTGGGCGCCGGAAGTGTTCAATTGCTCGGCGCCCGACACGGGCAACATGGAGACGCTGCTCAAGTACGGCACGCCCGAGCAGGTAAGACAGTGGGGCGAGCCGCTGCTGGAAGGAAAGATCCGCTCGGCGTTCCTCATGACCGAGCCCGATGTGGCCTCATCGGACGCCACCAACATCCAGACGTACATGCGCCGCGAGGACAACGAGTACGTCGTCAACGGGCGCAAGTGGTGGTCGAGCGGCGCGGGCGACCCGCGCTGCAAGATCTACATCGTCATGGGCAAGACCGACCCGGACAACCCGTCGCGGCACAGCCAGCAGTCGATGGTCCTGGTGCCCGCCGAAACGCCCGGCATCAAGATCCTGCGCCATCTCCCGGTGTTCGGCTACGACGATGCGCCGCACGGGCACATGGAGATCGAGCTGAAGAACGTGCGCGTGCCGGCAGCGAACGTGCTCCTCGGTGAGGGACGCGGCTTCGAGATCGCGCAGGGCCGCCTCGGCCCCGGCCGGATCCATCACTGCATGCGGCTCATCGGTCAGGCGGAGCGCGCGCTCGAGAAGATGTGCAAGCGCGCCACCCAGCGCGTCGCCTTCGGCCGGCCGGTCGCCGACCAGGGCGTGACGCGCGAGCGCATCGCGCAGGCGCGCATCATGATCGACAGCGCGCGTTTTCTGGTTTTGCATGCCGCCTGGAAGATGGATACGGTCGGTAACAAGGCGGCGAAGAAGGAGATCGCGATGATCAAGGTGCTCGCGCCGAACGTCGCGCTGCAGGTGATCGACTGGGCCATGCAGGTACACGGTGGCGGCGGCGTGTCCGACGATTTCGGCCTCGCTTACGCATACGCGCACGCGCGCACGCTGCGTTTCGCCGACGGCCCGGACGAGGTGCATCGCAACCAGATCGCCAAAATTGAACTGGGCGAACAAACGTCCGTAGTGGAAGCGCTGGCGAAGGCGCGGCAACAGTGATTGTCGGCGTCCCCAAGGAAGTCAAGACGCACGAGTACCGCGTCGGCCTCACGCCCACCTCGGTGCGCGAGCTCGCCGCGCACGGCCACCAGGTGGTCGTGGAGACGAATGCAGGCGCGGGCATCGGCGCCCCGGATGCGGCGTATGAAAAGGCGGGTGCGCGCATCGGCGATCCGTGGAAGGAGGCAGAGCTCATCGTCAAGGTGAAGGAGCCGCAGCCGGCCGAGCGCAAGAAGATCACCGACCGGCATGTGCTCTTCACCTATCTGCATCTGGCACCCGATCGCGCGCAGACGGAGGATCTGGTGCGCTCGGGCGCCGTCTGCATCGCCTATGAGACGGTGACGGGCCGCGGCGGCGGGCTGCCGCTGCTCGCGCCGATGTCGGAAGTCGCCGGCCGCATGTCGGTGCAGGTCGGCGCGAGCTG
This sequence comes from Betaproteobacteria bacterium, assembly GCA_005883675.1. Taxonomy (GTDB): domain Bacteria; phylum Pseudomonadota; class Gammaproteobacteria; order Burkholderiales; family SG8-39; genus SCGC-AG-212-J23. Next base: position 10,116 of record VBCM01000172.1, on the reverse strand, counting down.
CCTCGAGAAGGAGCGCGGCGGCATGGGCATCCTGCTCGGCGGCGTGCCGGGCGTGCCGCCGGCGAAGATCACCATCCTCGGCGCGGGCGTCTCCGGCTCGAGCGCGGCGCGCATGGCGGTCGGCTCGGGCGCGCGTGTCTATGTGCTTGACCGCTCGCTCGACGTACTGCGCAACATTGAAAGGGACTTCGGCGCGCGCGTCGTCACCGTGCACTCGAGCCGCGACACCGTAGAGCAGCACGTGCTCTCCGCCGATCTCGTCATAGGAGCGGTGCTCGTGCCCGGCGCGGCGGCGCCGAAGCTCGTGACGCGCCAGATGGTGAAGGCGATGAAGCCCGGCTCGGTGGTGGTCGATATCGCCATCGACCAGGGCGGCTGCTTCGAGACATCAAAGCCTACGACGCATGCCGATCCGACGTACGTGGTGGACGATGTGGTGCACTACTGCGTCACCAACATGCCGGGCGCCGTGCCGCGCACCTCCACCTATGCGCTCAACAACGCGACGCTGCCTTTCGTGCTGGCGCTCGCCAACAAGGGCTGGAAGCGCGCGCTCGCCGACGACGAGCATCTGCGCAATGGCCTCAACGTGGCGCGCGGCAAGATCACGCACCCGGAAGTCGCGGCGGCGCTCAGCGCGACTTTTTCGCCGCCAGCAGAGCTCTTACGGTAGCCGCGGCGCGCTCGAGGTCGTATTCCGAAGTGAGGATGTCCGGGCAGAGGCGCAGGTACTCGCCACGCGCATCGACCTTGATGCCGCGCGCCTCGATCTCCTGCGCAAGGTGCACCGCGTCGGGGTGCCGCACGGTGACGAAGGCGCCGTAGTCGGCGCCGACGCCGGAGGCCCGCGGCAGCAGGTCGCAGAGCATCGTCTTCTGCGCGAGCGAATACTCGCGCAGGCGCTTGACGCCGAGCTCGAGCGTGAGCTCGAGTCCGGCCAGGGCCTGCACGCATGGCAGCACCGGCGGCGTCGATTCGAGCCAGGCATCGCCGCCGGTCCCGAACTCCGGTGGCTCGGGGCGCGCGTAAAGGAATGGATACTTCTTCGCATACCACCCGGTGTCGATGGTGCGCATGCTGTCGACGAGCCCCGGCCGGACATAGAGCCAGCACGCACCCGGGCCGCCGCGCAGGTACTTGTAGGAGCCGCCGATCGCGAAGTCCGCGCCGAGCGCCTTGAGATCGATTGGCATGACGCCCGCGTGGTGGTAGACATCGAGCATCACCAGCGCGCCGGCGGCGTGCGCGTCGTGGATGAGCCGCGGCAGGTGCTTCACCACCTCGCCCGTGCGGAACATCACCGTGGAGAGCACGACCAGGGTAGCGTCCGTCGGGTCGAGATCGCGCCACGGCGTCATGCGCAGCTCGATGCGGCCCCGGTCGCGGTACACGCGCAGGATGAAATCGATCGAGTCGAACTCGCCATCGGTCGTGGCGACGCGCGGCTTGCCCGGCAGCGCGTTCAGCACCGCGCGCAACCCCTGGCCGGCGCTCGTCTTCGGAATGATGCAATCGGCCTGCGGCACGCGCAGGAGCTGCGCAGTGAGGCGCCGGAACTTCTCGCGCGCTTCCAGCCACGCGGTCCACGCCCCGTCCATGTCGCGGTACCAGGCGTCGAGCGCCGCGCGCACGTCCTCGGCCATGCGGTCGGGCGGCCGGCCGAGCGAGTGGTTGGCCATGTAGATTTCTTCGCGCGCGAGCACGCGCGAGAAGCGCGGCCAGATGTTGGCGCGCAGCCAGCTTTCGGCGAGTTCCTGCTCAGCCAAGGTGGGTGCGCACGTCGATGAGCTCGGGGAAGAGCGCCACGTCGAGCGACTTGCGCAGGAACGCGACGCCGTCGGAGCCGCCCGTGCCGCGCTTGTAGCCGATCACGCGCTCCACCGTCTTCACGTGGCGGAAGCGCCAGAGCTGGAAGTTCTCCTCCACGTCCACCAGCTTCTCACACATATCGTACGCATCCCAATGGGTCGCGGGATCATCGTAGATGCTTTTGAACACCGCGGTGACGCCCGGATGCCGCTCGTAGGGCTGCGACCAATCGCGCTCGACACGCTCGCCCGGCACGGGCATGCCGCGCCGTGCGAGGTGGCGCAGAAACTCGTCATACAGGCTGGGCGATCGCAGCAGCCGGTCCAGGAACTCGTGCGTCGGCGCGTCGTGCTTGTACAGCTCGAGCCGCCGCGCGTTCTTGTTGCCCAGGAGAAACTCGATGGCGCGGAACTGGAACGACTGCAGGCCGGAGGCCGGGCCGAGCACGTCGCGAAACTCCAGGTACTCGGACGGTGTGAGCGTCTCGAGCACCGCCCATTGCTCGAAGAGCTGGCGCTGAATCTGCTTCACGCGCGCGAGGATCTTGAAGCAGGGCGCGAGCTTGTCCGCTTGCACGTGCGCGATCGCCGCGCCGAGCTCGTGGATCATGAGCTTCATCCACAGCTCGGAGGTCTGATGCTGGATGATGAACAGCATCTCGTCGTGATGCTTCGAGCGCGGGCGCTGCGCGGAGAGCAGCACATCGAGCGCGAGGTAGCCGCCGTAGGACGTGTCGGCGGCAAGGTCGGTGATGATGCCCCTGTCGTCCTTCGTACCGGAGTCCTTGGACATGCTTCCTATAATGCCAGCGTGTGCGCCCTGCAGGATTACCTGCGCTATCTCGTCACGCTGACCGCGGTGCTCGATCCCTTCCTCGCCATCCCGATCTTCGTCGGCGTGACCGCGGCGCGCGACGACCGGGCCCGGCGGCACCTCGCGACCGTGGTCACCATCACCGTGTTTCTCGTGCTCGCGGGTGCGGCGATCTTCGGCGAATCGCTGCTGCGGGCGCTCGGCGCGAGCCTCGCCGCGTTCCAGGTGGGAGGCGGCCTCGTGCTGCTCCTCATGGCGCTCGCGATGCTGAACGCCAAGGTGGGCGAGATGCGCCAGACCCGCGCCGAAGCGGCGGAGCTCGAGGCGGGCGAAGTGTCGGGCGTCGTGCCGCTCGCCGTGCCCCTTCTTGCGGGTCCCGGCGCCATCAGCACCACGATCATCGCCGCCCAGGCGGGCGGCCTGGTCCACGTGCTGGGCCTCATCGTTTGCATCGGCCTCGTCGCGGCGGTGCTGTGGTGGCTGCTGCGCGTCTCCCATGCGCTCGGCGAGCGCATCAGCACGACTGGACTCAACATCGCGACGCGGCTCCTCGGCCTGATCCTCGCGGCGATCGCCATCGAGACGATGGCCGACGGGCTGAAGGGCCTCTTCCCGGTGCTCACCTAGAGCGCCATCGGGTTGCGCGGTGCGCGCTCCTCGAGGATGTCTTCCATGCGCGCGCGGATCGCGCCCTTGATGCGGGGGTGCGTGAGGACATAGAAGCGCTCTTCCTTTACCGCCAGCACGACCGCGCGCGCCACATCGTCGGCCGACAGCCGTCCCGAGGCCACCGCCTTCTTGAGCATCGCCTCGCGCGCGAGCGTCTCCCTGGTCTTGGGCATCGGCGCGAGGCCCGCCGGCCGATTACGCTCCGAATCCGCGATGCCGGTCGGCACGTAGGCGGGGCAGAGGACCGAAACGCCGACCGCGGACTGGCGCTCGCGCAGGTCGTGGTACAGCGTCTCGGAGAGCGCCACCACGGCGTGCTTGCTGACGTTGTAGGCGGCGGTGCCCGGCGGATTGATGATGCCGGCGACGGAGGCCGTGTTGACCACGTGGCCCTCGTTCCGCGCGAGGAGGCGCGGCACGAAAGCGCGCACGCCATGGATCACGCCCCACAGGTTCACGCCCAGAATCCATTGCCAGTCGCCGAGGCTCATCTCCCACGCGCTGCCGAGCGGCGAGACGCCGGCGTTGTTGCAGACCACATGCGCGCCGCCGAGCTCCTTGTCGATGAGATCGGCGAACGCCTCGACCTCGGCGGCGTGCGACACGTCGAGCTTCATTGCCACGGCGCTCACGCCGCGCTTTTCCACCTGCGCCAGCGTGTCGGCGGCGTCGGCGACGTCGCTGAGCGCGACGTGCATGCCTTCGTCGGCGAAGGCGAGCGCCATGGCGCGCCCGAGGCCGCTCGCCGCGCCGGTGACTGCCGCCACTTTGCCTCTCAGCTCGCGCATCTGCCCTCCAGCCAGTCAGCCGATTCGCGCCACAGGCTAGCGCGAAAGCGCTCGCGGAAGAAGCCGAAGTGGCCGACAGTGTTTACGCCAACGTCGCGCGGGGCAAGCTGGCGCGTTTCCCACCGTGAGTTCGGGTAAAGGTTGCCGAGCGCCTCCACGGCGCGCAAGGGCGCGAAGCGGTCGTCGCTGATCGCATACGCGCGTACCGGCGCGTGCACCTGTGCGTATGCATCCTCGACGCCGAGCGCGCCGACGAGATAGCGCGGGTGGCGGCACCAGCTCGCCCATTCGAGCGCCACGCCGGGCGGCAGGTCCTCGCCGAAGCCCAGGCGCGAGCCGGGGAAGTAGCCCAGGAGCTTCGCCACTGCCGGCAGGCCGATGTGCGTTGTCGGCCACATCCATACGCGGCCGAGCGCCGGCCAGTGCCGCCAATAGCCGCTCTGCGCGCCAACAAGGAGCACCGCGGCGATGCGCCCGGGCTCGGGCAGCAGACCGAGCGCCTGGCCGCCGAAGCTGTGCCCGACTACCGCGATCTCACCGCCGAGGTGGCGCGCGGCGGCGGCCGCATCGAGCAGCACCCAATCGCGCATGCGCGCACTCGAGGCGCGGATATCGCCATTGCGCGAGCGGCCGATGCCGCGATAGTCGAAGGTCAGCACCATGAAGCCGCGCTCAGCGAGATAGGCGGCGTACTTCGCGTAGTAGGACTGCGGGACACCCGTGGCGGGCATGACGAGCACCGCACGCCCGCGGCTGCCGAAGACCGTGGCGCCGAGCGCGTAGCCGTCGTCGGCCTTGAGCGTTATCTCCACGAATTCCAGAGGAGCGACGCGCCGCCGAGGAGGATCAGCGCCTCGAGGAAAAGCACGTGCAGGTGCGCGTGCATGCGATTGACGAGCCAGGCGGCGAGCGCGCTGCCCGGTATGGTGGCGACGCCGATCACCACGCCGGTAATCGCGCTCTGCTGGTCGAGGAGCGCGAAGCGCTGGAAGAGCGCCGCCTTGCAGAGATCGAGGGCGACGCTTACCAGCGAGTCGGTGGCAAGCACCGCTTGCCCCGTCATCCCGGTGCCGAGCAGCAGCGACACCATGATCACGCCGACGCCGCTCGTAAGCCCGCTAGCCAGGCCAAAGACCGTCGAGCCAGCCGCGAGGCCCGCGCGGCCGAGCGCGATCTTGCGGCGATTGAGGGCGCGGCGCAGCGGCACCGAGGCGATCACCACGAGCCCGAGCACGGTGCCCACGGCGCGCGCATCGAGCACGCTGTAGATCCAGGTGCCGAGCACCAGGAACGGCAGCGAGCAGACGAGCACCAGCGCGAGCGTGCGCCGCTCGAGGCTCGCGCGATAGAACCAGTAGCGTCCGGCGTTGATGATCGCGCCCGCCACCGCGAGCACGGGGATTACCTGCTTCACGCCGATCAGCGGCGCGAGCGCCGCGGTGAGGATGATGCCGGTGCCGAAGCCGCCGATGCCGCCGACGATCGCCGCCACGATCGCGACCGCCGCCACCAGCGCGAGCGTGGACGCGTCGAGCAGCAATTCGTCAATCGCGCGGCACGGGGCGCGGCCGCCCGGCGCCGTCGATGGCGACGTAGGTGAGCGTCGCCTCGGTCACCTTGACCACCTTCGGGTCGGCGGGGCGGCGCTCGGCATACACCTCTACCGTGACGGTGATCGAGGTCGTGCCGATGCGCTCGACCTCGACGTAGAACGAGAGCAGGTCGCCGATCTGCACCGGCTCCTTGAACGCGAACTCCTTGACCGCCACCGTGGCAACGCGCCCGCGGGCAAGGCGGCTCGCCACCGCGCCGCCCGCGACGTCGACCTGCGACATGATCCAGCCGCCGAAGATGTCGCCGTTCTGGTTCGCGTCCGCCGGCATCGGCATGACGCGCAGCGCGGGCTGCTTACTGGGCAGCTTTTCCATGGGCGAGGTAGTGCAGCGGCCCGCCGCGGAATGGCGCGAAGCCCGTGCCGAAGATGAGCCCGGCGTCGGCGAGGTCCGCGTCGGCGACGATGCCTTCCTCGACCGCGCGCTGCGCTTCGCTCAAGTACGGCGCGATCAACTGCTCGATGAGCTCGGGCCCGTACGCGTCGGGCCGGCCCTTCACCGCACGGCCCTTTTCCCAGCGGTAGATGCCTTGCCCCGTCTTCTTGCCGAGCTGGCCGGCCTCGACCTTCGTCGCCAATAGTTTCGGCACCGATGCCGCGCCCTTGGCGAGCGATTTGCCGGCGTGCAGGCAGATGTCGAGTCCGACCGTGTCGGCGAGCTCCGCCGGACCCATCGGCATGCCGAACTCTTCCATCGCCGCGTCGATTGTCTCCGGCTTCACGCCTTCATCGATCAGACGGAAGGCGTCCTGCATATATGGGCCGAGCACCCGGTTGACGAGAAACCCCGGCGAGTCCTTCACTGGCAGCGGCAGCTTGTCGATATAGCGGACGAACGCGGCCGCGTTCTTCGCGATCTGCGGACGCGTCTGCGCGCCGTGTACCACCTCGACCAGCTGGAGCAGCGGCACCGGATTGAAGAAGTGGATGCCCACCAGCCGCGACGGGTCCTTAAGCGCCGTGGCGATGTCCGCGAGCTTAAGGCTGGACGTGTTCGTCGCCAGGATCGCGTCCGGCTTGGCCATCGCTTCGAGCTTGGCGAAGAGCTCGCGCTTCGCCGGCAGGTTTTCGAAGATCGCCTCGATGATCACGTCGGCCTGGCGGGCGCCCGTGCCCGCGACGTCAGGAATCAGGCGGTCGAGCGCATCGCGCACGCGGCGTTCGTCGCGCAGCCGCCGCCGATAGAGCTCGCCGGCGCGCTTCACCGCGGGCGCGAGCCGGTCGGGGCCGGTGTCCTGCAGCGTGACGGTGAGGCCGCGCATGGCGCAGATCGCGGCGATGTCGCCGCCCATCACGCCCGCGCCGACGACGTGCACGTGGCGCGGCTTGAACTCGGCGCCTTTACCGAGGCCCTTCAGGCGCTCCTGGAGGAAGAAGATGCGGATCAGATTTGCCGTCGTCGGATGCGCGAAGAGCGCCTCCACGGATGCGCTGGGATCGCCGGAAGCGGCGAATGGATCGCCGCCGTATTTGCGCCAGAGCTCGAGGATCGCGTAAGGCGCCGGGTAGTGTTCCCGCCGTGCCTTGCGCGCGACCTGCTTACGCGCCTGCGCCACCACGAGGCCGCGCAGCGGGCCGGCCATCAGCCGGTTGATGAAGCCCAAGCGCCGGCGCGGCGTCGCTTCCAGCGTCACTAGGCGCGCCGTGTTCTCGAGGATGCGCAGCGGCACCGCCTGGTCGACCAGGCCGATCCTCTTCGCGCGGCGCGCGTCGAGGGATTTGCCGGTGAGCAACATGTCGAAGGCGGCGGCGGGGCCGACCAATTTCGGCAGCCACTGCACGCCGTGCCACGCCGGCATGATGCCGAGCATGACTTCGGGCAGCGCGAAGCGCGTCTTCGGCTCATCGAGCGCCACGCGGTAGCGGCAGGCAAGGGCGAGCTCGACGCCGCCGCCCATGCAGAAGCCGTTGACCATCGCGGTGGTGGGGAAGGGCAATTCCGAGAGCTCCTGGAACACGTCCCAGCCCAGTCTTACGAACGCCATCGCCTCCTGCGGCGACTTGAAGCGCGTGAATTCCTCGACGTCGGCGCCGGCGATGAAGTTGTCCTTCGCCGAGCGGATGACGAGGCCCTTCGGCTGCGCGGCGCCGATCGCGCGCAGCGCGCCGCGCAGTTCCTCGAGCGCCTGGCGCGAGAAGGTGTTGGCCGACTCGCCCTGCTTGTCGAAGGTGAGCCAGGCGAGGCGGTCCCGATCGATTTCCCAGCGCCAGTGCTTCGCCAGCACCTGCGGATCGATACGCTCCATCGCGCCTCCTCTTAGAGTGCTTCCACCAGCATCGCGCCGCCGAGGCCGCCGCCGATGCAGATGCTGGCGATGCCGCGCTTCTTGCCCGTGCGGTGCAGCGTCTTCAGGAGATGCAGGACGATGCGCGTGCCCGACGCGCCCACCGGGTGGCCGAGCGCGATGGCGCCGCCATCGACGTTCAACCGGTTTTGCTCGAGCTCGCCTAGCGCGCCGTCGAGGCCGAGCTCCTCGCGGCAGTAGCGCTCGTCCTTCCACGCGGCGAGACAGCCGAGCACCTGGGCGGCAAAGGCTTCGTTGATTTCCCAGAAGTCGAGGTCGTTGAGGCCCAAGCCATGGCGCTTCAAGATCGGCGTCGCCGCGTGCACGGGCCCGAGGCCCATCTGCGCCGGGTCGAGGCCCGCCCATTCGGAATCGACGATGCGCCCGAGGGGCTGCAGGTTATGCTCGCGCAGCGCCTCCTCGTCGGCAAGGAGCAGCCAGGCGGCGCCGTCGGTGATCTGCGAGCTGTTGCCGGCGGTGACGTTGCCGTACTTGCGGTCGAAGAAGGGCTTCAGCTTCGCGAGCGATTCGAGCGAGGCATCGGCGCGCACGCCGTCGTCGAGCGCGTACGCCTTGCCGCTCGCATCGTAGAGCGCTTCCACTTCGCCGCCGCCCGGCGCGAGATCGCCGTCGGCCTGCGCTTTCGCCACGCGCTGATGCGAGCGCACGGCGAAGACGTCCATCTCGCCGCGCGTGATGCCGAAGCGGTGCGCAAGGTTCTCCGCTGTCTGGCGCTGGCCGGTGGTCCTCGCCGCCGCCATGTCGGAGAACCACAGCACCATCTTCTCGGCGTAGAGAAGCGGCGCGCGCGAGAGCGCATCGACACCGCCGGCGAGCACGAGCTTGGAGCGCCCCGCGAGGATATTGTTGATGGCGGAATCGACCGCCTGCATGCCGGAGGCGCAATTGCGCATCACCGTCCAGCCCGGCACCTTCTGCCCGCAGCCCATGCGCAGCGCCGCGACCCGGCCGATGTTCACTTCGTCCACCGACGGCGCGGCGCAGCCGAGGATCACTTCGTCGAGCTCGCTGGGTGCGAACGGCTGGCGCACGAGTAATGTGCGTCCCGCTTGCGTTGCCAGATCGGCGGCGGAGAACGGTCCAGGGCGGTTGCGGGATTTGAGGAACGGCGTGCGCGCGCCGTCGACGATGTAGACGGGCTTCATGCCGCCTTCACCAGCGGTGGGGTCGCCTGCTCGGCGAGCTCGGCGCGGCCGAAATCCTGCGGGAAGTCGTCCACCTTGATGACGCTCCTGCGCAGCGCCTCCTTCTTCTGCCACTGCGCATACTCGTCGGCCGTGATGAGTCCCTTCTCCCTCGCGAGCAGCCCCACGTCCGCGCCGGGCGGTGGCTGGATCCGGCCTTTCTTCACCGACTTGCGCAGCTTCTCGTCGATCGGCTCGCAGGCAATCGCTGCGACGAATGCCTGCTCGAGGCGGCCGGTGGCGTCGTCCCCCTTTGGCACGTACATGCCGGCGGTCAGCCGGTCGCGCGCCGTGCCCGCCTCGAGCACGATCTGCGCGCATTCGCGATTGCGCGAGTCGAGCGGCGGGCGCCACGGCGTGCCGAGCGGGAAGATGGTCCAGCGCAGCATGGTCGCCATCCACTTCAGTGGGAAGTTGGAGACGATCTGGTCGATCGCCTGCTGCGCGTGGTAGAGCGCATCGCGCACCGCCCAGCGCACGAGCGGCAAGTCCTCGTGCACGCGCTGGTCCTCGTAGTGCTTCAGCGTCGCCGAGACGAGATACATCATCGACAGAACGTCGCCCAGACGCCCGGAAATCTTTTCCTTGCGCTTAAGCGCACCCCCCATGGCGAGCATCGACACGTCGGCAAGGAAGGCGAACGCCGCTGAGAGGCGCGAGACGTTGCGGTAGTAGTGCGCGAGCTCGGGCGAGCCGCGCCTCGGCACGGGCGCGAAAGCGCCGTGCGTCAGGCCGTAGATGAAGCTGCGCACGCCGTTGCGGATCACGTGGCCGATATGCGAGGTGAACGCGTCGTCGAACTCGCGCGACGCCTCGCTGCCTGCCATCTCCTTCGCCGCGCGCATTTCACGAAGGACAAAGGGATGGGCGCGGATCGCACCCTGCCCGAAGATGATGAGCGTCCGGGTAAGGATGTTGGCGCCCTCGACCGTGAT
>VBCM01000276.1 GCA_005883675.1 Betaproteobacteria bacterium | reverse complement strand
GTACTAAGTACGAAATACAATTACGTGCTTAGTACGCAATTCGAGGAGGCGCATTGAAAGCACCGTCCTTCGCCTACGCCAAGGCGAAATCGCTCACTCAGGTGTACGAACTGCTCGAGCGGCCTGGCGCGCGAATCCTCGCCGGCGGCCAGAGCCTCATCCCCTCGCTCAACATGCGGCTCGCCGCGCCGGAGCTCCTCGTCGACATCACCGGCCTCGCCGAGCTCGCCTCGATTTCCGCGGGCGCGAACGGCCTTCGCATCGGCGCGCTTGTCACGCCGCGGCACGCTCGGCGGCAGCCTCGCGCTCTCCGATCCGGCGGCCGAGTACCCGGCTTGCGCGCTCGCGCTGGAGGCGACGATCGTGCTCGCCGGCCGGGGCGGCGAGCGGCGCGTGGCCGCGCGCGATTTTTTCCGTGGCCTCTTCGAAACCGACATCCGCGCCGGCGAGCTCCTCGTCGCCGCCGAATTCCCGCGCGCCGAGCGCTCGCTGTTCGTGGAGCTCGCTCGCCGGCAAGGCGACTATGCCATCGTCGGCCTCGCTGCCGTCGCCGGCGCCTCCGGACGGCGCTTCGCCTTCTGCGGCGTCGCGTCCACGCCTGTGCTCGCCGCGGGCGCATCGCGCGCCGCGACGCTGGACGCGGCGCTGCAAGCGCTGCGGCAGGATCTCAACCCGAGCGCCGACCTCTACCATTGCGCCGCGACCAAACTGCACCTCGCCGGCGTTTTGCTTTCCCGCGCATGGAACACCCTCGCGAAACCACACTGACCGTGAATGGCGTGCGCGTCATGCGGCGCATCGAGCCGCGCGTGCACCTCGTCGACTTTTTGCGCGAGGAATTGGGCCTTACCGGCTCGCACATCGGCTGCGAGCACGGGGTGTGCGGCGCGTGCACCGTGCGCGTGAACGGCGAGATCGTGCGCGGCTGCCTGATGCTCGCGGTGCAAGCTGATGGCTGCACGGTGGAGACCATCGAGGGCCTGTCCGACTCGCAGGAGCTCGCACCGATCCAGCGCGCCTTCCACGAGCGCAACGCCCTGCAGTGCGGCTTCTGCACGCCCGGCATGCTGCTCGCCGCGCAGGACCTGATCCGTAGCGGGCGCAAGGCGAGCCGCGAGGAGATCCGGGCGCATATCTCCGGCAACTATTGCCGCTGCACCGGCTACCAGGCGATCGTCGACGCCATCGAAGAGGTAATCCATGGGCCGCGCTGAGCTCCCGCTCCACGCCCCCGGCACGCGCGTCGATCGTGGCTACATCGGTGAAAGCGTGCCCCGTCCGAACGCGCAGCGCCTGCTCCAGGGCCGCGGCGCGTTCATCGACGACCTGCGCTTCCCGCGCCTCGCGCACGTCGCGTTCTTCCGCAGCCCATATGCGCACGCCCGGATCAAGAAATTGGACTTTGCCAAGGCGCGAGCATCGCAAGGCGTCATCGCGGTGCTCGATGGCCGCGCGGTCGCGGAGTACTGCACGCCCTGGGTCGCGGTGCTCGCGCACCTGAAGGGCATCAAGTCGCCGCCGCAGCACGCCATTGCCATCGAGCGCGCCTGCTGGCAGGGCGAGGCCTGCGCCGCGGTGGTGGCGGAGTCACGCTCGCAGGCGGAGGACGCCGTCGCGCCCCGAGCTCGGCGACAACATCTGCTTCCGCCGCGATCTCGATACAGGCGGGGTGGAGGAGGCCTTCGCGCGCGCCGATGTGGTAGTGGAGGAGACATTCCACTTCGGCCGCCACACGGGCGTCTGTCTCGAGGGCCGGGCGATCCTCGCCGACTACAACGCCGCCGAGCACTCGCTCACGGTGTATCACGCGACGCAGGCGCCGCACATGATGCAGGACATCTTCTCGCGCCACCTCAACATCCCGGAGGCGAATGTCCGCGTCATCACCAAGGACGTGGGCGGCTCCTTCGGCATCAAGGTGCACGTCTATCCGGACGAGATGGCCACCGCCGCGATTTCCGTCATGCTTCGCCGCCCGGTCAAATTTGTGGCTGATCGGCTGGAATCATTCCTTTCCGACATCCACGCCCGCGAGCACAAGGCGCGCGTGCGTCTCGCGTGTAGCCGCGATGGCGACATCCTCGCTTTCGATCTCGACGACGTGACCGCCATCGGCCCGTACTCGGTCTATCCGCGCACGAGCGGCATCGAAGGCAACCAGGTGGTGAACCTCACCGGCGGGCCCTACAAGCATCAGAAGTACCGCGCGAAGATGCACGTCGTCTTCACCAACAAGAATGTGACCTGCCAATACCGCGCGGTAGGGCATCCCATCGCCGTCGCGCTGACCGAGGGCATCGTCGACATCGCCGCGCGCAAGCTCGGCATGGACCCGGCGGAATTTCGCCGCCGCAATCTCATCCCGGACGACGCCTATCCGTATACCTTTCCGTCCGGTTTGAAATTCGAGCGCCTGTCGCACCATCGCACGCTCGGCAAATTGCGCGACCTGATGCGCTATGAGGAGCTGCGCGCCGAGCAGGCGCGACTGCGCAAGCAGGGCATCCATCGCGGCATCGGCCTCGCCGCGATGATCGAGGTGACCAATCCATCGCCCGCGTTCTACGGCGTGGGCGGTGCACGCATCTCGGCGCAGGACGGCGCGACGCTGCGGCTCGAGCCGACCGGCATGCTGACCGTGCTCGCGAGCGTCACTGAGCAGGGGCAGGGCACGGAAGCCGTGCTTGCGCAGGTCGCGGCGAGCGCGGTCGGCGTGACGCTCGACAAGGTGCGCGTCATCACCGGCGATACGGGCGTGACGCCCTACGGTGGCGGCACCTGGGCTTCGCGCGGCGCCGGTATCGGCGGCGAAGCGGTGCTGCTGGCCGGGCGCGCGCTGCGCTCGAACATGCTGGACGTCGCGGCCGCCGTCCTGAAAATGGACAAAGCGGAGCTCGACATCATCGCCAACGCGGTGGTGAACAAGCTGACGCAGGAAGCGAAGCTGCCGCTCGACGAACTTGGCCGTATCGCCTACTTCCGGCCCGATACGCTGCCGCTCGATTTCCAGTCCGAGCTCGCGGTTACCCGTCACTACACGCCGCGGCAATACGGCTTCACGTTCACGAACGGCATGCAGGCATCGCTCGTCGAAGTTGACGTGGACAGCGGTTTCGTGAAACTCCTCAAGCACTGGTGCGTGGAGGACTCGGGCACCGTGATCAACCCGATGCTCGCCGATGAGCAGCTGCGCGGCGGCATCGTGCAAGGCATCGGCGCGGCACTGTATGAAGAGTGCCTCTACAGCCCCGACGGCCAGCTCCTGAACGGCAACATGGCCGACTACCTTGTGCCGATGGCGGGAGAGATGCCCGACATCGTCTGCGCGCACGTCGAAACGCCCACGAAGCAATCGCAGCTCGGCGCCAAGGGCATCGGCGAGGCGGGTACCGCCGGCGCGCCGGGGGCCGTGATGAACGCCATCAACGACGCGCTCGCGCCGCTCGGGGCGCGGGTGACGCAAATGCCGTTCACCCCCGAGCGGATACTGAAGGCACTGAGGAAAGTTTGAAAGACGCGAAAGTACAGTCAGCCATCTCGCATTGGCTGCCGCGGTTCGTTTCCAACGGCGTGCTGCTCGCCGACTTCGAGGACGTCACCGGCTCGCTCGAGCGCTGGGACGATTGGTGCCAGGCGTGGTCGCGCCGCGCGGCAGTGCATGAGCGATTGGGCCGGGAGGCGCTGCGCGACGGCTGGAAGCTGACGGCCGGCGAGCATCTGGTGCGCGCCGGGATCTACTACCACTTCGCCAAGTTCGTCTTCGTGCAGGACCTGGACCAGATGCGCGCCGCGCACATGAAGGCGGTCGAGTGCTACCGCGATGGCGTGGCGCTGCTGCGCCCCTGGCCGGGCAAGCGCGTCGCCATTCCGTTCGAGGGCAAAACCATTTTCGGCGTACTGCGCGGCACGGGTCCCGTGGTCATCATGGCGCCGGGGCTCGACTCCACCAAAGAGGAGCTGCATGCGTACGAAGAACCATTCCTCGCCCGCGGCATGGCGACGCTCGCCATCGATGGGCCCGGACAGGGCGAAGCCGAGTATGAGATACCGATCTGCGGCGACTACGAGCGCGCGGCGAAAGCGGTGTGCGACTGGATCGAAGACCGAGGAGACCTCGACCCCGAGCACATCGCCATCTGGGGCGTAAGTCTTGGCGGCTACTACGCGCCCCGGGCGGCCGCGCATGAAAAACGCATCCGCGCGTGCATCGCGCTTTCCGGGCCTTACGAGTGGGACAAGATCTGGGACGGCCTGCCGGAGCTCACGCGCGAGACGTTCCGCGTGCGCTCGCATTCCGCCACGGA
>VBCM01000171.1 GCA_005883675.1 Betaproteobacteria bacterium | reverse complement strand
CGGCATTGCACGACCGAGGCTCTTCGATGGTTCCGGCGCCTACTTTTACTTCACCTACGCATCGACCGTGGTCCTTGCCCTCGTGCTCGTGTGGCTCATTCGCTCGCCCTGGGGCTGCGCCTTTTCCGCACTGCGCGACAACCCGATTCGCGCCGAAAGCCTCGGCGTCAACATCGTGGCGTACACGCTGCTCGCCTTCGCGATCGGCGCGGCCTTTGCCGGCATCGCCGGCGCGTACTTCGCCGCGCTGGTGCAGTTCATCGAGCCGGCGCCGTTCAGCCTCACCTCCTCTTCCTCATCATCGAGCACCACCTCGACCTCATCGCACGCCTGTGCCGTCCGGTGATCGTGATGGCCGAGGGCCGCCACCTGGCCGAGGGCTCCTTCGCCGAGGTCGCCGCCGACCCGCGCGTGCAGGAGGCCTACATGGGACGGCGCCGATGGGCCTCCTGACCGTCGAGGACGTGGTGGCCGGCTACAGCGCGGCCGACGAGATCCTCAAGGGCGTGCACCTCACCGTCGAGGCCGGCGAGATCGTCGGCGTGATCGGCCCGAACGGCAGCGGCAAGACCACGCTCTTCAACTCGATCCTCGGCCAGATCCGCCCGAGCTCGGGGCACATGGAGTTCTGCGGCGAGGACATCACCGGCATGTCGCCCCTCGCGCTCGCGCGGCGCGGCATCGGCCGGACGTTCCAGACGCTGCAGGTCTTCGGCAAGCTTTCGGTGCGCGACAACCTGATCGTCGCCGCGCAGGAGTTCAAGGGCACGCTGCCGGCGCGGCTCTTCGCCGCGCCCGATGCCGGGCTCGGCCGGCACGCCGCGGAGATGATCGAGCTCTTCCGCTTGCAGCACGTCGCGCACCTGCCGGCCGGCAGCTTGTCCTACGGCCAGCAGAAGCTGATCGACATCGCCATGGCGTTCATGCCCGCGCCGCGCCTCGTGTTGCTGGACGAGCCCTGCGCGGGCGTGAATCCGGCGCTGGTCGAGCAATTGCGCGAGCTGCTCGTCGAGCTGAACGAGTCGCAGGGCGGCAGCTTCGTCGTCATCGAGCACAACATGGACTTCATCATGCGGCTCTGCCCGCGCGTGATCTGCATGGTGGAAGGAAAGGTCCTCGCCGAGGGCAGGCCCGAGGAAGTGCAGTCGAACCGCGCGGTGCTGGAGGCCTACCTTGGCAATTGAATTTCGCCGGGTGGTGGCCGGCTACTCGCCGACGCTCACGATCCTGAACGAGCTCAGCTTCGTGGCCCGCGACGGCGAGATCACGCTGCTCATCGGGCCGAACGGCGCCGGCAAATCGACAGCGCTGAAGACGCTCTTCGGCCTGCTCGTGCCGCGCGCAGGGTCGATCAGGCTCGATGGCCGCGAGATCGGCGGCACGGCGCCGCGCGAGATGCTCGCGCAGGGCGTGGCGTTCGTGCCGCAGGGGCGCAATCTCTTCGGCTCGCTCTCCGTGCTGCACAACCTCGAGCTCGGCGGCATCACGCTCAAGTCGGGACTGCGCGAGCGCATCGCCGGAGTGCTCGAGCGCTTTCCGCGCATCCGCGAGCGGCTCCATAACCAGGCCTCGACGCTTTCCGGCGGTGAGCAGAAGCAGCTCGAGATCGGCCGCGCACTTCTCTTGCGCCCGCGGGTCCTCCTGATCGACGAGCCCTCCATCGGGCTCTCGCCGCTCATCAGCCAGGACGTGTTCCGGCTGCTGCGCTCGCTCGCCGATGCGGGCACCACGGTGCTCATGGTCGAGCAGAACGTGAGAAGCGCGCTCAACTTCGCCGACCGCGCGCTGGTATTGGAAATGGGCCGCCTTGCGCTCGAGCGGCCGGCGGCGCAGCTTCTGCATGAGCCCGATTTGCATCGCCTGTTTCTCGGTGGCTCGGTGCAAAGGAGAGCTCCATGACGACGCGCGCGCTCGGGCTCGCTGCGCTCACCGTGCTGGAGCTGCCGCATCACGAGCAGGTGACGGTGGCAGCGCAGGCCGGCTATTCGCACGTCGGGCTGCGGCTGCGGCCCGTCGCCGGGCAACCGTACGAGTACCCGGTCGACCTACCCGCGATCAAGGCGCGCCTCGCCGATACGGGCGTGCGCGTGCTCGACGTCGAGGTATTCCGCCTGAGCGCCGATACGGAAGTTGCGCAGTTCGAGCCGGTGATCTGCGTGGCGGCGGCGCTCGGCGCCGCGCATCTCCTCGTCCATGGCGCCGATGCCGATGAAGCGCGCTTGACGGACAACTTCGCCCGCCTGTGCGACCTGGCGGGCCGCTATCGGCTCATCGCCAACCTCGAGCCGATGCCATGGGTCGATGTCTCCACCATCGCCAAGGCGCTCGCCGTCCTGCGGCGCGCGGGCCGCGCGAATAGCGGCCTGCTGGTCGACGCCATCCATTTCTTCCGCGCCGGCGATCGCGTCGCCGCGCTGCCGTCGCTGCCCGGCCAGTACCTGCACTATGCGCAGTTCTGCGACGCGCGGCGCGAGCGGCCCGCGGACATGCAGGAGATCATTCGCCAGGCGCGCAGCGATCGTCTCATGCCCGGCGAAGGCGGCCTCGATCTCCACGGATTGCTGCGCGCGCTGCCCGGCGCTTTGCCGCTCAGCCTCGAGGTGCCGTACGCGAAGCCCATGCCGGCGCTGGAGCGCGCGCGCCGCGCGCGCGAATCGACGCTGCGCCTGCTCGAACAATCGTGATCATCCGCGGCACGACGCGCCTCATCGCGCACATCGGCCATCCGACGCACGCGTTCAAGGCGCCGATGATCTACAACCCATACTTTGAGCACGCCGGTATCGATGCCGTCGTCGTGCCGATGGGCTGTGAGAGCGCGCCGTACTCGGAGTTTCTGCGCGCGGTGTTCAGGCTCACGAACATCCTCGGCGCGCTGATCACCATGCCCCACAAGGTGACGACGCTCGAGCTGCTCGACGAGGCGACGCCGGCCGTGAGAATCGCCGGCGCGTGCAACGCCGTGCGCAAGAGCCGCGACGGCCGCCTGCAGGGCGACCTCTTCGACGGCGAGGGCTTCGTGCGCGGCATTCGCCGCAAGGGATTCAAGGTCGACGGCGCGCGCGCACTCGTGGTCGGCGCGGGCGGCGTGGGCGCCGCCATCGCCGCGTCGCTCGCCGCCGCGGGCGCTGAAAGCCTGACGCTGTTCGACGTGCGTGCCGCGGCGGCGACGCTGCTCGCGCAGCGGCTGCGGCATCATTACCCGCAGCTTCGCGCCGCCATCGGGACGAACGACCCGGCTGGCCACGACCTCGTGGTCAACGCGACGCCGCTCGGCATGAAGGAGGACGATGCGCTGCCGCTCGATGTGACGCGAGTTGCGCCCGAGACGTTCGTCGGCGAGGTGGTGATGAAGGAAGAGATGACGCCCTTTCTCAAGCAGGCGGCGGCGCGCGGCTGCTCGTTCCAGGTCGGCACCGACATGCTGTTCGAGCAGATTCCCGCCTACCTCGAATTCTTCGGCTTGCCGAGCACGACCCCGGACAAGCTGCGCGCGCTCGCGCAGATCAGCTACTCATGATTGGCCAGGCGGCGGTGGCGATCTGGTGCGACGTGGCATTCGAGGTGCGCGAAGAATTCAATCACTGGCACGCGCACGAGCACATGCCCGAGCGCCTTGGCATACCGGGCTTCCTGCGCGGCTCGCGCTGGGTCGCCGAGCAAGGCGCCGGCTACTTCATCCTCTACGAGGCGCGCGACGAGGAAGCGATCACCGGCCGTGCGTATCTCGAGCGGCTGAACAATCCGACGCCGTGGTCGCGCCAGATGATGCCGCATCATCGCAACATGGTGCGCGGGCCGTGCCGCGTCGAGGCGAGCTATGGCGCGGGGCTCGCGCATGCGCTGCTCACGGTACGCTTTTCAGCGCAGCGCGAAAAAGCCGATGCGCTGCGTGCCTGGCTTACGGAAATTCTTGCCGCCATGCCGGCGCGCAAAGGGCTCGTGGCGAGCGCGCTGCTGCACGACATCGGCGCGCCACAGGCGGCGCCGACGGCGGAGCAGCGGCTGCGCGGCGGCGGCGATCGCGCACCCGATTGGGTCGTGCTCGTCAACGGCTACAGCGCGGAAACGGTTGCTGCGGTGGCAGCTCGCGACCTCAATGACGCCGAACTCAGTGCCCACGGCGCGCTTCCCGGAGGCGCCGCCGGCCTTTATCGCCTCGCCTATGTCCTCGCCGACAGTGGCTATACTGAGCGCCCCGAGGAGGCCGCATGATTTTCGATCTACGCATCTACACTCTGCACAACAATAGGTTCGGTGCCTGGCTCAAGCTCTACGAGGAGTATGGACATCCGACACAAGTCAAGCACTGCGGTGAGCCGGTGTTCTACGCGACCACGGAGGTCGGGCCCTTGAATCAGGTGGTGCACGTGTGGAAGTACGCGAGCCAGGCCGATCGCGAGAAAAAGCGCGACGCGCTGATGGCGGATCCGGCGTTCCAGGCCTATCTCGCGAAGAGCCGCGAGCTTGGCGCGCACCAGAGCCAGGAATGCCGCATCCTCAAGTCCACTTCCTTCTCGCCGCTGTGACATGGCAGCGGAGCTGCGCCGCGCCTGCCTGATGGGCCACCCGGTGGCGCATTCGCGCTCGCCGATCATCCATAACTATTGGTGCAAGCGGCTCGGCATCGCGGGCGTATACGAGCTCAAGGACCTGACGCCCGAGGAATTCCCCGCTTTCGCCCGGGCTCTCGGCAAGAACGGCTACGTCGGCGGCAACGTCACCGTGCCGCATAAGGAAGCCGCCTTTCGCCTCGCCAGCGCGCGCGATGCGGCGGCGGAGGCGGTCGGCGCGGTGAACGTGCTCTGGGTCGGGGACGGCCGCCTGATGGGCGGCAATTCCGACACGCACGGCTTCATCGCCAATCTCGATGAGCGAGCGCCCGGCTGGCAGGTGCCGGGCTGCCGGGCCGTGGTGTTGGGCGCCGGCGGCGCCGCGCGCTCGGCGGTGTACATGCTGCGGGAGCGCGGTGCCGAGGTCGACATCGTCAATCGCACAGCGCCGCGCGCGCAGGAACTGGCGGCGCGATTTCACGCCCGCGCGCACGCGATGGAAGCGTCGGCGCGATTGCTGGCCTCCGCGGACCTGCTGGTCAATTGCACGTCTCTCGGCATGGCGGGCAAGGAAGCGCTGCGTATCGATCTCACGCCGCTGAAACGCGGCGCCGTGGTCTACGATGTCATTTATGTGCCGCTCGAGACGGCGCTCCTCAGGGCCGCGCGCGAGCGCGGTCATCGTACGGTCGATGGCCTGGGCATGCTGCTCCACCAGGCGGGCTACGGTTTTCGCAAATGGTTTGGCGGCAGTCCGCAGGTCACGCCCGAGCTGCGTGCCATGATCGAGGCGGACATCGTCGCGAAGACAACGAAGTGATTTTTCCAACAGAGGGGGAACGATGAAGATGTCGATGGCTCGCGCCTTTTCCGTGCTCGTGCTGGGCATGGCGCTCACGCAGCCGCTCTTTGCGCAGAGCGGACCGGTCAGGATCTTTGGCCTGGTCGAGCTCTCCGGCACCGGCGCCACCTCGGGCACCAACTTCAACGACGGCGTGAAGCTGGCGCTGAAAGAGATCAACGCCGCGGGCGGCATCCTCGGCCGCAAGATCGACTACACGGCGAGCGATACGCAGTCGCAGCCGCAGGTGGCGAAGGCGCTCGCGGTGCGCGCGGTCGATGACGGCGCCTACGTCGTCATGGGCCCGGTGTTCTCCGGTTCGATCCTGGTCAGCATGGCGGAGACGCGGCGCGCCGAGATCCCGAACTTCACCGGCGGCGAGGCGGCGGCGATCACCCAGCAGGGGAACCCGTACATCTTCCGCACATCCTTCACCCAGGCGAATGCCATGCCGAAGGTGGCGCGCTATATAAAGGACAGCGTGAAGGCCAAGACGGTGGCGCTGATCTGGGTCAACAACGATTTCGGCAAGGGCGGGCGCGACGTGTTCGTGAAAACGATCGAGCCGCTGGGCATCAAGATTGTTGCGGACGTCTCGACCGACCCGGGGCAGGTCGATTTCTCCGCCGCCGTGCTGAAGGCGAGGCAGGCGAATGCCGACGCTCTCTTCGTCTACTGCAACGAGGAAGAGTCTGCCCGAGCGCTGCGCGAGCTGCGCAAGCAGGGATACGACAAGCCGATCATCGGCGAAACCGTGCTCACCAGCCAGAAGGTGATCGAGCTCGCGGGCGATGCGGCGAACGGTGCGGTTGCGCACGTCGGCCTCACCGCGGACGCGCCCAGTCCCCTGATCCGCGACTTCGCCGCCAAATTCCAGAAGGAATACCGGTACAAGCCCGACCACAACGGCCTCAAGGGCTACACCGCGATGTACGTCGTCAAGGCAGTGACGGAGAAGGTCGGCAAGTTCGACCCGAAGGCCTTCGCGAAAACCATGCACGGCGTCAAGCTCATGGCCAAGGAGCACCCCGGTATCCTGATGGACGTGAGCTTCGACCAGAACGGCGACCTCGATCGCGAAAGCTTCATGACCAAGGTGGTGAACGGCAAGCAGGAGGTCATCGCTACGCTGCCACCCGCTACGGCGAAGTAGCCGCCAACGAGTCCGCAACCCGTGAAAGACGCGCGCGACGTACGCCTCGCGCGCATGAAGTGGCGGGCGAGCGGCTTGCTCGTGCTCGCGGGCGCGATCTACGTGGCGGCGCGGGCGTTCGAAGCAGAGCACCCGTGGCTTTTTTACGTCAGCGTGACCGCGGAGGCGTCGATGGTCGGCGCGATCGCCGACTGGTTCGCGGTGACCGCGCTCTTTCACCATCCGCTCGGCCTGCGCTTCATCCCGCACACGGCGATCATCCCGCGCAACAAGCAGCGTATCGCCTCGGGGCTCTCGCATTTCATCGAGACGAATTTCCTGACGAACGCTGCGGTCCTGCAGCGCATCCGCGACTTCCAGCCGGCGCGCACCCTCTACGCGTGGCTGCTGCGGGCGGAAAACGCCGAGGCGGTTGCCACCTATGTAACGCGGCTCAGCGCCTATCTGCTCGGCGCGATGGACGATGAGCGCGTGCGCCGCTACCTGCAGCAGACGATTGCCCGGCGCCTGAAGAGCGCCGACATCGCGGGCGCCGCGGCCGAGCTCCTCGACGTGTTAACGGAGAACAAGCGCCATCACGAGCTGCTCGACGCGGCGCTCGCCGCGCTCGACGAGCTCCTGTCGCGCGCCGAGACGCAGGCGTATCTCGCGGGCGAGGTGGCGAAAAGCGCGCCGCTGCTCAAGTGGCTCTCCGATCTCTTCCAGTTGAAGCTGGACGAGCGCGCGGCGCTCAAGATCGTCGAGGTCGCGGTGCAGAAGATCAAGGAAGTGCGCAATACCGAGAGCCACGCGCTGCGCGAGCGTTTCGATGCCTACGCGGCCGGTTTCGTGCGGCGGCTGAAGAACGACGAGGCTTTGCGCGAGCGCGTGCACCGCCTGCGCGACGAGGCGCTCGCGAGCCCCGCACTCGCCGCCTACGCCGGTGACGTCTGGGACGAGCTGCGCGCGTGGCTCGCGGCCGAGCACGACCGGCGCCCGGCGTCGCTGCACCAGCGCGTGACGGGCATGCTGGAATCGCTCGGGCGCACGCTGCGCGCCGATCGCGAGATCCAGGCCTGGCTCGACGAGCAGATTCTCGAGGGCGCGGCGCTCATCGTCGAGGAGCACCGCGCCAAGATCGGGCGCTTCATCGAGGACCAGATCATGGGCTGGCAGGAGCACAAGCTCGTCGGCGAGCTCGAGCGCCACATCGGTCCGGACCTGCAGTACATCCGCATCAACGGCACGCTGGTGGGCGGCCTGGCCGGCTTGCTCATCGCTGTCCTGACGCAGCTCGTGCGCTAGGCCGCTCGGCATGCTTATTGCGACGCCAGCCATTCCAACAGCAAGACGGAGAGCGCCTAATGGCAGTTTTTACCGAGCGCCGGGTGATGTCCAACCCAGCCCTCATTCCGCCGGCGGGAGATCGGCGGCGTACCGCCCTGCAGGTCGATGCGCGCGCCGAGGAAGCGTACTGGCGCAGCCACTACCTGCGCGAGCCCTATTACGAGCGCGGCTACACGTTCGAGGATTACTTGCCCGCGTATCGCACCGGCTGGGAAGGCCGGATGCGCTACCACGGGCGCAGCTTCGAGCAGGCCGAGCGTGAGCTCGCGCGCGACTACCAGCGAAACCGCGCCGGCTCGCCGCTCGACTGGCGGCGCAACCGCCACGCCGCGCGCGCAGCGTGGGAGCGCTTCGATCACTAGGCCTTTAGGAAGAGCGTAACCAGGGGCTCGGGACCGCGCTGCGCGCTAAAGTGGCCGTGCAGCCCGGCATCGAACGTCGCGCCCTCCGGCAGCAGGTCCGCGGCATAGAAGTGCTCGCCGGGGCGGAAGCGCCGCAGCGTGCCCTCGCGCAAGCCGATTTCCATCTCGCCGCGCAGGATGAACACCCATTGTGGCTTGGGCGTGCAGTGCCATTGGCTGCGAAAGCCGACCGGGCTGTAGCGCAGCTGATAGCCCGACGAGGCGAACACCTGCGAGAGCCGCGACTGCGGCGTACCTTCATCGAGCGCGATCTGCTCTTCGCGGAATCTCGCGCGCCCGTCGCGATCGGTGAACAGCACGATTTTGGCGAAGGTCATCGCGTGCGGTATTTCTCGATCGCCTTGGGATGCAGCGCCATGCCGTGTCCCGGCCGGTTCGGGATGCGGATGAAGCCGTCCTTGCATTCCGGCAGCTCAGCGAAGAGGTCCGGCGGCGCCCAGTCCATGAACTCGACCAGGAAGCCGTTGCTGAGGGCGCCGACGACATGGACCGCGATCTCGTGGATGAGGTGCGGCGTCAGCGCGACGCCGTGCGCGGCGGCGAGTCTGCCGATGCGCAGCGTCTCCGAAAAACCGTTGGCGCGGCAGACGTCCGGCATGGCGTACTGGATCGCCTTGCGGTCGAAGAGCTGCTTGAATTCCCAGCGCGTGTAGTGATTCTCGCCGCCGGCGATCGGAATGCGGATCGAACGCGCGACTTCGGCGTAGCCGTCGTAGTCGTCGGCGAGCACTGGCTCCTCGTACCACAGGAGGTCGAACTCTTCGAGCAGTCGCGCCTGGCGCTGGTTGGCGAGGACGTCGCGATTCTGGTTCACGTCGACCATCATGCGCATGCCCGGACCGAGCGCCTTCTTCACCGCCGCGACGCGGCTCGCGTTCACGGCGGGGTCCGGATGGTGGATCTTCATCTTGTAGTGCTTGCAGCCCAGGCGCGCATATTTCTCCGCTTCGGCCACGAGCTCGTCAATGCTGTACTTCGCCCAGCCGCCCGAGCCGTACGCGGCCACGCGATCGGTCATCGCGCCCCACAGCTTGTAGAGCGGCAGCTTGGCGCTCTTGCCGGCGATGTCCCAGAGCCCGATGTCGAGCGCGGAGAGCGCGTAAGCGGCCACGCCCTGCTTGCGGATGCCCATGTCGACGCGGAACATCTTTTCCCACAGGCGCTCGACAAAGAGCGGATCTTCGCCGATGAGCGCCGGCTTCAAGCGCGTGTCGAGATAGGCGAGCACCGCTTCGGCGCCGCCGCCGTTGAACACCAGGCTGTAGCCGAGTCCCCGCACGCCCTCGTCGGTGAGGAGCTCGGCGACGACGAGCTTGTGCTCGGGGTACTGCAGCGCCATCGGCTTGGGCGTGGGGACGCTGAGAAGGCAGGTGTCAATAGAGGTGATCTTCATGGCCCAGGCATGGTACTGCGGGAAGGCGGCTGGCCTGATGTTTGCTGCATCAGGGATGCCTTTTCCTAAGGAGGATCCATGAAAGTACTGATGATCGTCGCCGCATCCCTGGCCCTCGCGCTCTCCGGCTGCCATCGCGAGCAATCCGGCGCAGGCAGCACGAGCAGCACGTCGAAGAGCCCGTCGTCCGCCGCGGGCGGCAGCTCCTCGATGCACGTCCCTCGACCCCGACGACCCCGACGACCCCGACGAGCCCGGGCGGCAAGTAGTCGTCTGGCAGCCCCCTGCGGCCGGCGGTTGCGCCGGTCGCAGGTTTTTCACGGCGGGTTTAGCATGGG
Source organism: Betaproteobacteria bacterium (assembly GCA_005883675.1). Lineage (GTDB taxonomy): Bacteria > Pseudomonadota > Gammaproteobacteria > Burkholderiales > SG8-39 > SCGC-AG-212-J23. The sequence continues at coordinate 12,438 of VBCM01000171.1, read as the reverse complement.
GCCGGGAGGCCTCGTGAAAAACTTGCCCGTCGTCCTCGCGCTCGCCGTCGCGGCGTGCGCACAAAACCCTTCTTCCACCGTCGGCGAGGCGCCGAGCTTCCGCGTCGACCCGGCGTGGCCGCGGGCGCTGCCGGAAGAAAACGGCGTGCAGCTCGTGCTCGGCCAGGTGGCCGGCATCGCGGTCGACGACCGAAACGGGCACGTCTGGATCGTGCATCGGCCCTCGACGCTGCTTGCCGATGAATGGGATGCAAAGGCGGCCCGCCCGGTGACGCATCGCTGCTGCAAATCGGCGCCGCCGGTGGTCGAGTTCGATGCCGCGGGCAACTATCTGCGCGGCTGGGGTCCGGCGGAGGCGAAGCTCGAATGGCCAAAGAGCGAGCACGGCATCTACATCGATCCGCAGGGCAATGTCTGGATCGCGGGCAACGGCGAGGAGGACAACCAGATCCTCAAGTTCACGCCCGAGGGCAAGTTCCTGATGCAGATCGGCCGCGCCGGCAAGTCGGAAGGGAGCAATAGTCGCACGCAGCTTGGCCGCCCGGCGCACATGATGATGGATCCGAAGAGCTCCGAGCTGTACGTCGCCGACGGCTACGGCAACCACCGCGTCGTGGTGTTCGACGCGCGCAGCGGCGCTTACAAGCGCCACTGGGGCGCGTATGGCGCCGAGCCGAGCGATGAGAAGCAGCCGGCGTACGAGCCGAGCGCGGCGCCCGCGCGCCAGTTCGGCAATCCGGTGCATTGCGTGCGGCTATCGAACGATGGCCGCGTCTACGTGTGCGACCGGGTGAATAACCGCATCCAGGTGTTCGAGCCGACGGGCCGGTTCGTCCAGGAGTTCCGCGTCGAGCCGCTGACGCGCGCCAACGGCGCGGTGTGGGACATGGTGCTCTCGCACGACGCGGCGCAGAAATACCTGTACGTCGCCGACGGCGCGAACGGGCGCGTGTACATCCTCGAGCGCGCCACGGGCCGCTCGCTCGGCGCGTTCGGCCGCACCGGCCGCATGGCGGGCGAGTTCAAGTGGGTGCACAACATCGCCATCGACCGGCAGGGGAATCTCTACACCTCGGAAGTCGGGTTTGGACGACGTGCGCAAAAGTTCACCCTGATGTCGTTCTAGAACCGACGGCAAATTAAAGCGAGCCCCAGCGTTCGCGCTGCGCGGCGCGCTGTATAAAGGCGCTCATGAAGGCCTGCGAGATATTCCACGTGCCGTACAAGAAAACTTATCGCTGGAAGTGGCGGCACACTGCGACCGACGGACGAACGCTGGTCGAGTCCGACGAGAGCTACGCGCTCTATTACGAGTGCTTTAGCGCGGCGCGCGAAGCGGGCTACGAGCCGCGTAAGCAGGCCGCCACGCCCGCCGAGCACGGCTAGCCGGCGATTTCCTTTCGCACGATGGCGGCGCCGCGCGCGAGCGCGGCGAGCTTGCCGAATGCAACATCACGCTCGAGGTACTTCATGCCGCAATCGGGCGCAGCCACGAGCTTGTCCGGCGCGATGTATTTCAGCGCCGCGCGAATGCGCTCGGCCACGAGCTCGGGCGTTTCGATCGCGGTCGTGCCGAGATCGATCACGCCGACCATCACGCTCTTCGGCGCGAGCTCGCGCAGCACGCCGAGATCGAGCCGCGGCTGCGCCGCTTCGATCGAGATCTGCGAGGCGCGCGTCTCGGCGAGCTGCCCGAGGAACGAGTAGCCCGAGGGCTTGTCCTTGACCGCCGCTGCATAACCAAAGCACAAATGGACGACCGTGGTGCCCGGGATGCCGTCCAGGGCGCGGTTGATCGCGCTTACGCCGTAGCGCGCGGCGCGCTCGGCGCGCGCCTGGAGCCACGGCTCGTCGAGCTGCACGATATCGGCGCCCGCGCGCTTGAGATCTTTCAGCTCCTCGTTCACCGCGGCGGCATAGGCCATGGCGAGGGCTTCTTCATCCTTGTAGTAGTCGTCCTGCGCCTGCTGCGTCATGGTGAAGGGCCCGGGCACCGTGATCTTGATCGGCTTTGCCGTGTTCGCGCGCAGGAATTGCATGTCGCGCACTTCCACGGGGCCGCGCCGGCGGATCGGCCCGGTGATGCGCGGCACCACGGCGCGCGCGCCACTGCGGTTGATGGTGGTGCCGGGATTCACGATGTCGACGCCGTCGAGCGCGGTGGCGAAGCGGTTCGAGTAGCTCTCGCGCCGCATCTCGCCGTCGGTAATGATGTCGATGCCGGCGCGCTCCATGTCGCGGATCGCGAGCAGCGTCGCGTCGTCCTGCGCTTCCTCGAGGTGCTCCGGCGCAATGCGCCAGATCTCGGGCGCGCGCACGCGCGGCACCTTCGAGCCGAGCTTGGCGCGGTCGATCAGCCAATCGGGCTGCGGGTAGCTGCCCACTACGGTCGTAAGAAGCGGTTGCACGGCGCGATGGTACACGCGCGCGGGCCCCGGCCTTGCTCCATCCAGGCATGGCCACGGAGGATCGCCAAATGAAACTTCTCGCCCTCGGGATTGCAATTTCGCTCGCCGCCGCGGCCGGCTGCGATCGTCGGCCCACGACGCCACCGTCACCAAAAACCGACAGCGTGTCGCAGGCGCAGCAGGCGGGAGCAGGATCGACCGTGACCCCCGCCAACGCGGGAAATCCTACAAGCGCCGAGAAAAAAGACGGCGCCAATCCGGTTCAAGGGCAGGTCGATCCGAAGCACGCCGACCAGCACCGTGATTTTCGCAATAGCGGCGATGCTGCCGGCCCGCGCGGCAGTGACACGCAACCGACGATGAAGAACTGACGTCCTGCTTACGCGCGATAGAGCTGTCACATTGCCGGCCCAATCCTTGCTCCCGAAGTTCTGTACCCTTTTCTGTACCCTTACCACGGAGGCCTCATGAGACTTTCAACTTTGGCACTTGCAGTCACACTCGCGCTCGGTACCGCGGTCGTGACGGGCTGCAACCGCTCTAGCGAGCGCAGCTCGACCGGCGCGACCAGCACGTCACCCTCGGGCTCGAGCACCTCGCCGTCGGGCTCGGCATCTTCGTCCGGCGCGACCACCTCGCCGAGCACCTCGCCGTCCGGCTCGGCGTCCTCGTCCGGGTCCACCACCTCGCCCAGCGCCTCGTCGCCGTCGTCCAGCTCCTCGAGCTCGAGCGACACGACGAAGAGCCCGGCGAGCGGCGGTGCTTCGTCCTCCAGCTCCTCGCCGTCGAGCCCCAGCGGCGCCGCGGGCGCCGGCTCGAGCAGCTCGAGCGACACCAGCGCGGACAAGGACAAGTCGTCCTCGACGAGCAAGTAAGTCCCGTTCGTAGTATCCAAGGGCCGCCCGGGCTCTCGCCCGGCGGCCTTTTTATTGCACGGCGACGCGCATCGAGCCGATGCGCTCGATGGTGGCGACCATCACGTCGCCCGGGCGCACCGGCCCGACGCCCTGCGGCGTGCCGGTGAGGATGACATCTCCGGGATGCAGCGTGTAGAAGGCGCTCGCCCACTCGATGAGCTGCGCTACGCCCAGGATGAGATCGCTTGTATGCGCATCCTGACGGGTGGCGCCGTTCACCGTGATCCTGAGAGCGACGTTTCCCGGGTCGGGCACTTCGTCCGCGGTGACGAGCCACGGCCCGAGCACGGTGTAGGAGTCGGGTGACTTGCGCAGGCTCCGCTCCTCCGGGCCGCGGATCGTCATGTCGAGCCCGATGCAATAGCCTGCCACGCAGCCGAGCGCCTCGGCTGCGCTGACATTGCGCGCGCGCGCGCCGATCACCACCGCGAGCTCCACCTCGTGGTCGTTGCGCCGGTCGCTGTGCACGAGCTTGACGCCTTCGCCTGGCCCGACGAGCGAGCTCGTCGCCTTGAGGAACATGCCCGCCTTGTGGATTTCCTGCACGAGATTCCCGTGGTGGATGCCCTTGTCGGCGAGCGCCTCCTCGAGGTGCTTCTTGTAATTCACGGGCGCGGCGATGATCTTGCCCGGGTTGGCGAGCGGGCTGAGCAGCCTCACGCGCTCGGCGGCGAGCGGCTTCGCCCCGCGCGCCGCGTGCTCGATCTGAGGGCGCAGCTCGGCGAGATGCGCGACCAGGGCGTCGTGGCGCGGGAAAGGATAGGTCACCGCGGGCAGGCGCGAGAGCACGGCGCTCACGTCGCGGATGCCGTCTTCGCCGACAAGGCCGAGGCGATTGTCGTCGAAGCGGCAGAGTTTCATGGCGGCGTATTCTATCGGCATGAGGCTTTGCATATTCGGGGCGGGCGCGGTGGGCGGCCACATCGCGGCGAAGCTCGCCGCGGGGGCACACGAGGTGAGCGTGGTGGCGCGGGGCGAGCACCTCGAGGCGATGCGCCGCGACGGCATCCGGCTCCTGCATGGCAGCCGCACCATCACCGGCCGCGTGCGCGCCGCGGCCGAGGCGCGCGAACTCGGCGCGCAGGACGCCGTATTCGTCACGCTGAAAGCGAACCTCCTCCGCGCCTTTGCCGCGCAATGCGCGCCGCTCCTCGGACGCGACACCGCAGTGGTATTCGTGCAGAACGGCATCCCGTGGTGGTACGACGAGCGCCTTACGCGCCTCGACCCGGACCGCGCGCTCGCGCGCGCCATCGCGCGCGAGCGCGTCGTCGGCGCGGTGGCGTACTCGGCCAATGAAATCGTCGCGCCCGGCGTGGTCGAGAACCACGTGCCGGGCAACAACATGCTGGTCATCGGCCGCCCCGACCGCGAGGAGACGCCGCTCGTGCGCGCGCTGCGCGAGGCGCTCGAAGCGGCGGACATCTCTTCGCCGCCGGTGGAGGACATCCGCCAGTCGATCTGGGCGAAGCTCGCGCAGAACCTGTGGACCTCTACGCTGTGCACGCTCACTCACCTCACGGTGCGCGAAGTACAAGATGACAGGGACCTTGCGCCGATCGCCGAGCGCACACGCGAAGAAGCGAGCGCCATCGCCTGCGCTCTCGGCGTGGTCATCGAGCGCGCGCCGCGGCGGCCCAGCGGCAAAACATCGTCAGGAGCAGCGCACAAGCCGTCGATGCTGCAGGACTACGAGCGCGGCCGGCCGATGGAGATCGAGGCGCAGCTCATTGCGCCCCTCGAACTCGGCCGAGCGGCAAAAGTGCACACGCCGACACTCGAGATGCTGGTAGCGCTGGTGGCAGCGAAGGCCGCCGCGAAGGGACTCGCCACGCATTAAAATGGCCTCACTGCCATGCCCCGCGCGAAACAATTACAACGGGCACGGGGGGAAGACGAGGCCGCCACGCCGCTCGACGCAGCGTTCAAGCTGGTCGACGCTCTCCCGGTGCCGGTGTTCTTCAAGAGCCGCGACGGCCGCTATCTCGGCGTCAACCGCGCGTGGGAAGAATTCTTCGGCATCCCCGGCGAGTCCTTCATCGGCAAGCAGGTCGCCGATCTCTATCCGCAGGATCCCGCGATCGCCGAAAAGCACGCGGCGATGGACCGCGAGCTGTACGCCCGGCCGGGACGCCAGAGCTACGAGATCGCGGTACGTGCGCGCGACGGGAAGCTGCGCGACACGATCTACTACAAGGCGACCTACAAGGACGCGCGCGGCGAAGTGGCGGGCCTCATCGGCACGATCATCGACATCACCGAGCGCAAGAGCATCGAGGCGGCGTTGCGCGAGAACGAGGAGCGCTACCGCCGCACGTTCGAGCTCGCGGGCTCGGGGCTCGCGCAGGTCGGGCTCGACGGCCGCTTCCTGCGCGTCAACCGGCGCCTTTGCGAGTTTCTCGGCTACAGCGAGGCGGAGCTCGTCGGCATGCAGGTCAAGGACATCTCGCATCCGGAGGACCGCGACAGCGTCGATGAGCGGCGCAAGCAACTCATCGCCGGCGAGATCGACACCGTGCGGCTGGAGAAGCGCTACCTGCGCAAGGACGGCGCCACCGTGTGGGCGAGCATCGCCATCGCGCTGGAGCGCGACAGCGCCGGCCGGCCGCTCTACGCCATCTCGGTGCTCGACGACATCACGGCAAGGAAAGAGACCGAAGAGCGCCTGCGCGAGAGCGAAGCGCGCTACCGCAGCACCTTCGAGCTCGCCGCCTCGGGCATCGCGCACATCGGGCTTGACCGCAAGTTCATCCGCGTGAACCGGCGCCTTTGCGAGATCCTCGGGTATCCCGAGCGCGAGCTGATCGGCATGACCGGACGCGACATCTCGCATCCGGAGGATCTGGAAGTCATCAACACGCAGCGAACGCGCCTCTACGCCGGCGAGATCGACCATGTGCATGTCGAGAAGCGCTACCTGCGCAAGGACGGCTCGGTGGTGTGGGTCGCCTTCAGCATGGTGCTCGAGCGCGATAGCTCGGCGCGGCCGTTCTACGAGATCGCGATCTTCGACGACATCACCGAGCGAAAGCGCGCCGAGGCGGCGCTGCGCGAAAGCGAGGAGCGCTTCAGGAGCCTGACGCAGCTCTCCTCCGACTGGTACTGGGAGCAGGACGAGAATTTTGCGCTGCGCTTCATGTCGCGGCGCATGGGCGAGCGGACCGGCCTCGACGCCGCCGCCTTCATCGGCCGCAAGCGCTGGGACCAGCCGGCGCTCAATCTCACCGACGAGGACTGGGCGCGCCATCGCGCGAACCTCGAGCGCCACGAGCCGTTCCGCGACTTCGAGATGGAGCGCCCCAATCCCGCGGGCGGCACGCGCTGGGTGTCGGTGACCGGCGAGCCCGTCTACGACGAGAACGGGCGCTTCCGCGGCTACCGCGGCGTGGGGTCGGATGTCACCCAGCGCAAGCAAGCGGAGGCGGAGCTGCGCCGCGCGCACGACGAGCTCGCCAGCAAGGCCGAGGAGTTGCAGCGCTCCAACGCCGAGCTCGAGCAGTTCGCCTACGTCGCCTCGCACGACCTGCAGGAACCGCTGCGCATGGTGTCCTCGTATACGCAGCTCCTTGCCAAGCGCTACAAGGACCAGCTGCCCAGCGACGCGCAGGAGTTCATGCAGTTCATGGTCGACGGCGCGGCGCGCATGAAGCAGCTGATCGAGGATCTGCTCGCCTACGCGCGCGCTCACCAATCTGCGCGCCGCGATCCAGGAGTCGGGCGCCGCGGTCACCGCGGACGCGCTGCCCACCGTGCACGGCGACGAGGTGCAGCTCGCGCAGATCTTCCAGAACCTGATCGGCAATGCGCTCAAGTTCCGCGGCGCCGCGGCGCCGCACGTCCATGTCGGCGCGGTGGAGGAAGCCGGCGAGTGGCACATCAGCGTCGCCGACAACGGCATCGGCATCGAGCGGCAGTACTTCGAGCGCATCTTCATGCTGTTCCAGCGCCTGCATGCGATGGGCGAGTACCCCGGGACCGGCATCGGGCTTGCGATCTGCAAGAAGGTCGCCGAGCGCCACGGCGGGCGCATCTGGGTCAGCTCGCAGCCCGGCGCCGGCAGCACGTTCCATTTCACGCTACCGAAGAAGGAGTTTCCATGACCGATGGCCGTTCGCCCATTGAGATCCTGCTCGTCGAGGACAACCCGGGCGACGAGCGCCTGACGCGCGAGGCGCTGAAGGAGGGCAAGGTGTATCACAAGCTGCATTGGGCGAAGGACGGCGTGGAGGCGATGGATTTCCTGCAGCGGCGCGGCAAGCACCGCGACGCGCCGCGCCCGGACATCATCCTGCTCGACTTGAACCTGCCGAAGAAGGACGGGCGCGAAGTGCTGCAGGAGATCAAGTCCGACGAGCACCTGCGCCGCATCCCGGTGGTGGTGCTTACCACCTCCAAGGCGGAGGAGGACGTGCTGAAGAGCTACAACCTGCACGCCAACTGCTATGTCACCAAGCCCGTGGACCTCGAGAAGTTCATCGTGGTGGTGAAGTCGATCGACATCTTCTGGCTGACGGTGGTCACCCTGCCCCCCAATGGGCACGCATAACTGAGAATGCACAGCGTCCTCCTCATCGAGGACAACCCCGGTGACGAGCGGCTCATCCGGGAGATGATTGGCGAGGACCCGCACGCGCCGTTTACCCTGCATTGCGCCGATCGCCTGGCGAAGGGCCTGGAGCACCTCTCCGGGGGCGAGACGGCGCTCGTGATCCTGGATCTGGCGCTGCCCGACAGCGCTGGCCTCGACACCTTCGCCAAGGTGTACGCGCATTCGCCCGCCGTGCCGATCATCGTGCTCACCGGCAACGACGACGACTCGCTCGCGCTCTCGGCGGTGAAGGGCGGCGCGCAGGATTACCTGGTCAAGAGCCGCCTTGATCGGGAACTGCTGCTGCGCTCCATGCACTACTCGATCGAGCGCAAGCGCTATCAGGTACAGCTCGAGCGCCAGGCGAACTACGACGCGCTCACCGGGCTGCCGAACCGCAACCTGCTGCACGACCGGCTGCGCCAGGCGGTGCATTCGCAGAGGAACCCGCGCAACATCGCCGTGGTGTTCATGGACCTCGACCACTTCAAGTTCGTCAACGATTCGCTCGGCCATTCGGTGGGCGACCGGCTGCTGAAGGCGATGGGCGAGCGGCTGCGCTCGGTGCTGCGCGAGGGCGACACCGTCGGGCGCGTGGGTGGCGACGAGTTCGTGCTGATCCTGAACGACCAGTCGAACGAGGAAGTCATCTTCCGCGCCATGCAGCGCATCAGCGCCAAGGTTGCCGAGCCGCTCAGCATCGACGGCAAGGAGCTCTACGTCACCGCGAGCGCGGGCATCAGCCTGTACCCGCAGGACGGGCGCGACGTGGAAACGCTGCTGAAGAACGCCGACGTCGCGATGTACCGCGCCAAGGAGCATGGGCGCTCGAACTTCCAGTTCTACACGTCCGAGATGAACGAGCGCGTGAACGACCGCCTCGCGCTCGAGCACGCGCTGCGGCGCGCGCTCGAGCGGCAGGAGTTCACGCTGCACTACCAGCAGAAGGTGGACCTGCGCTCGGGCGGCATCATCGGCGCCGAGGCGCTGGTGCGCTGGCTGCACCCGGAATGGGGGCTCGTGCGCCCGGCGCGCTTCATCCCGATCGCCGAGGAGACGGGACTGATCGTGCGGCTCGGAGAATGGGTGATCCACCAGGCCTGCCGCCAGACGCGTTCTTGGCTGCAGGCGGGCCTCGAGCCGGGTGTCGTGTCGGTGAATCTCTCGGCGCGTCAGTTCCGCGCCGAGGGACTGGTGCGTGCGGTGTCGCGTATCCTGCAGGAGACGGGGCTCGATCCGGCGAGCCTCGAAATGGAGCTCACGGAGAGCATGGTGATGCACAACGTCGAGACGGCGATCGCCACGCTGCAGGGCCTGAAGTCGCTCGGCGTCGCCCTGTCGGTGGACGATTTCGGCACCGGCTACTCGAGCCTCTCGTATCTCAAGGACCTGCCGATCGATGTGCTCAAGATTGACCGCTCCTTCGTGCGCGACATCGGCACGGGCTCCGAGGCCGAGGACGGCATCCTCGCCGCGGCGATCATCTCGCTCGGCCATGCGCTGCACCTGAAGGTGATCGCCGAAGGCGTGGAAACCGACGCGCAGGTGCATTTCCTCAAGCGCCACGGCTGCGACCAGGTGCAGGGCTTTCTCTACGGCGAGCCGGTGCCGGCGGAGCAGTTCGGCGAGCTCCTCGGGCGCGCGCGGCGCAAGGGCAAGCGCGCATGAAGCGCTTCGCATTCATCATGCTCCTCATGCCCCTCGCGCTCGGCGCCCAGGAGCTGCGCGTGCTCTCGGGCGGCGCGGCGAAGTCGCTGGTCGATCCGCTCGCCCGCTCGTTCCGCCAGGCCAAGGTCGAGGTGCGCTACCAGCCGATGGGGCCGCTCGCCGATTCGCTCGCGCAGGGCGCCGAAGTGGATCTCGTGATCGTCACCGACGAGACGCTGCCGCGCCTTGAGCGCCAGAACCTCGTCAGACGGGGCGCGAAACCGATCGCGCGCGTCGGCATCGGCGTCGCGGTGAATGAAAAGGCGCCGACGCCCGACATCTCCACGGTGGAGGCCTTCCGCCGCACGCTGCTCGCGGCGAAGTCGGTCGTCTATATCGATCCCAAGGTGGGCACCAGCGGAAAGCATGTCGCCGAGGTGCTCGAGCGCTTGGGGATCGCCGCCGAAGTGAACGCCAAGGCGCGCCTTGCGCAAGGCGGCTACATCGTGGAGCCGGTGGGGCGCGGCGAGATCGAGCTCGGCATCCACCAGATCAGCGAAATACTGCCGGTGAAGGGAGTGAAGCTGGTGGGGCCGCTGCCGCCGGAGCTGCAGAAATACACCACCTACGTCGCGGCGCCGGTCGCCCAGTCGCGACTGGTGCTCGACTTCATCGACTACCTCACCGGCCCCGAGGCGCGCGCGAGCCTCGGGCAGGCGGGCTACACGGCGCCGCAATGACGGCCAAGCGAGCGCGCATCCTTGCCGTCGACGACGACAGCGATCTGCTCGCGCTGATGGCGAAGGCGCTCGGCGCCGCCTACGACGTCGACACCGCACCGGACGCCGGCATGGCGATCGAAAAAGCCTTTGCCAGCCCGCAGCCCGACCTCATCCTGTGCGACGTGGAGATGCCCGACGTCTCGGGCTTCGAGGTGTGCCGCGCGCTCAAAGGCGAGGCCGCGACCGCGCACATCCCGATCATTTTCCTGACGAGCAAGCTTGAAGCCGAGGCGCAGGTCGAGGGCTTCGACGCTGGCGCGGTGGACTACGTCGCCAAGCCGATCAACGCCAAGGTGCTCAAGGCACGGGTGCGGCTGCATCTCGCGCTGATCGACCGGCGCCAGGAGCTCGAGAGCCTGGTGCAGGAGCGCACCGCGCAGCTCGAACGCACCCGCGCCGAGCTCATCCGGCGCCTGGCGCGCGCCATGGAGCTGCACGAGAGCGCCGCCGTGGGAAACCGCGTGGTGCGCCTTGGGCACTATGCAAGGCTCATCGCGCAGGCCGCAGGTGCGAAGCCGCAGGTCGCCGAGATGATGATGCTCGCGGCGCCGTTGCATGACGTCGGCAAGCTGGGCGTGCCCTCGGAGATTCTGCGAAAGCGCGAGAAGCTCTCGGCGCCCGACTGGGAGCGCGTGAAGCGTCACCCGCAACTGGGCGCCGACATCATCGGCGAGCACGACGACCCGCTGCTCAAGCTTGCGCGCCAGTTGGCGCTCACGCACCACGAGCACTGGGACGGCAGCGGGTACCCGCAAGGGCTGAAGGGCGAGGCAATTCCCTGGTCGGGGCGGGTGATGGCGGTGGTCGACGCCTTCGAGTCGATGACGACCACGCAGTTCTACCGCGACCCGCGCTCGCCCCAGGAGGCGGCGCGCGAGATCCTGCAGGGCGCGGGCACCAAGTACGATCCCGCGATCGTCGAGGCGTTCAAGAAGGCGGCGCCCGTGATGCAGAAGGTGCGTGACACCTATGCCGACTCGCTCGGCGATATGGTCAATCTCGATTTCGCGCCGATCGCGGGCGCGGCAGCGAAGCCGGCAGCAGCGAGCCCGCCGAAGAAGCCCGCAGTCGACGTCGCGGCGCTCGCGCGCGCTGCGGCGAGGAAGGCGGCCAAGTATCAATGAGCAAGTTCGTCGAGCGCCTGCCGGGGGTGGAGCGCGAGCGCGTGGAGCAGGAAAAGGCGGCCGAACAGGTCGCAACCGCGCGCGTCGCCGAGGAGAAGCGCGGCCTCGACCTCGCCCGCGAGCGCCAGTCGGCGGAAGTGGAGCTGCGCCGCCTCGCGCACGCGCGCGCCGAAGCCGAAGCCAAGGCGGCTCGCCTGGTGGCGGAGCGCGAACGCGCCGAGGCCCAGGCGGCGGCGGACGCGCGCAGCCGCGAGGAGGCGGAAAAGAAGGCCGCCGCGCTCGCGGCCGAGCGGCGCGCGAAGGAAGAGGAAGCGGCTGCGCATGCCCGAGCGCGCGCCGAGGCGCAGGCGCAGGCCGCGGCCGCCATGCGCGAGCGCGCGGCGGCCGAGGAGCAGGCGCGCCGCGCGGTGCGCGAGCGCGTGCAGGCGGAAGCGCGCGGGCTCGAAGCGGCGCGCGAGAAGAAGGCCGCCGAGGAGAAACTGCGCCGCGAGGGCGAGGACAAGGTCGCCGCGCAGGCCGACGCCGGGCGCCTTGCGCGCGAGCGCGCCGAGACCGAGCGCGCGGCGCTCGAGCAGGCACGCCTGCGCGCCGATGCCGAAGCGAAGGCCAAGGCGCTGGCGCAGGAGCGCACCGCGCTCGAGGCACAGGCGGCGGCGCTCGCCGCGGAGTGCGCGCGCGCCGAAGCGCAGGCGCTGGCCGTGGCGCAGGAGCGCCAGGCCGAGGAGCAGAAGCTGCTGCGCACCGCCGAAGCACGCATCGCTGCCGATGAGGAAGCAAGCCGCCTCGCGCGCGAGCGTGCCGAAGCCGATGACGAGTTGAGGCGCGCGGCGCAGGCGCGGCTGCAAGCCGACGGCCGCGCCACCACAGCGGCGCGCGAAGCGGTCCAGTCGGCCGCCGCTGCCGAGCGCGAGGCCCAGGCGCGTGCCGGTGCCGAAAGCACGGCCGCCGTCGCGGCCGCCGAGCGCGACACAG
>VBCM01000170.1:4333-16428 GCA_005883675.1 Betaproteobacteria bacterium | reverse complement strand
CGATCATCGTCTTCGTTGTCATGGACTGTGCCTTCGCGCTATGGCGAGGAGCCCATTGCAGCAAGTGAAAATGCGCTTAGCGCGGCCCGACCATGCTGGCGCGCCGATGAATACTGGCCAAACGTGGATCACGCGCGAGCGCCTCGCGTAGGTATCCGCCGGTGTGGCTCGCCGGATTCGCGGCGATCTGTTCCGGAGTTCCCTGTGCGACGATGCGCCCGCCCGCATCGCCTCCCTCGGGGCCGAGATCGATGATCCAGTCGGCGGTCTTGATGACGTCGAGGTTGTGCTCGATGACGACCACCGTGTTGCCCGCATCGCGCAGCCGCGCGAGCACGCCGAGCAGCATCTTGATGTCGTGGAAGTGCAGGCCGGTGGTCGGCTCGTCCAGGATGTAGAGCGTGCGGCCGGTGTCGCGCTTGCCGAGCTCGAGCGAGAGCTTCACGCGCTGCGCTTCGCCGCCGGAGAGCGTGGTGGCTGACTGGCCGAGGCGCACGTAGCCCAGGCCGACATCGATCAGCGTCTTCAGCCGTCGCGCGAGCGCGGGCACGGCGGCGAAGAACTCCGCCGCTGCGGCGACGGTCATCTCCAGCACTTCGTGGATGTTGCGGCCCTTGTAGCGGATCTCGAGCGTCTCGCGGTTATAGCGCTTGCCGTGGCACACATCGCAGGTCACATACACGTCCGCCAGGAAATGCATCTCGACCTTGGTGACGCCGTCGCCCTGGCAGGCTTCGCAGCGGCCGCCCTTGACGTTGAACGAGAAGCGACCGGCGTCGTAGCCGCGCTGGCGCGCTTCGGGTACACCGGCGAAAAGATCGCGTATCGGCGTGAAGAGTCCCGTATAAGTCGCCGGGTTCGATCGCGGCGTGCGGCCGATCGGGCTCTGATCGACGCTCACCACCTTGTCGATGTGCTCGATGCCGTGCACGGTATCGTGCGGTGCCGGGTCGGTCGCGCCGCCGTAGAGCTCGCGCGCCACGGCGACGTAGAGCGTGTCGTTGATGAGCGTTGACTTGCCCGAGCCCGAGACGCCGGTGACGCACACGAGCAGCCCGAGCGGCAGCGAGAGCTCCACGTCCTTCAGGTTGTTGCCGCGCGCGCCGGTGATGACGAGCCGCTGCTCGCCGAGGCGATTGCGGCGTGCCGGGACCTCGATCGCAGCCTCGCGCGCGAGGTAGCGGCCGGTGAGCGAGTCGCGGCTGGCGAGAATATCGTCGAGCGCGCCTTCGGCGACGATGCGCCCGCCCGCTTCGCCGGCCCCGGGTCCCATGTCGAGCACGTAATCGGCGGCGCGGATCGCTTCTTCGTCGTGCTCCACGACGATGACCGAGTTGCCGAGGTCGCGCAGGCGCTTCAGCGTATCGATGAGTCGCGCGTTGTCGCGCTGATGCAGCCCGATGGACGGTTCGTCCAGCACGTACATGACGCCGGTGAGGCCCGAGCCGATCTGGCTCGCCAGGCGAATGCGCTGCGCTTCGCCGCCCGAAAGCGTGTCCGCGGAGCGCTCGAGCGAGAGGTAGTCGAGCCCGACGTTTATCAGGAACTCGAGACGATTGGCGATCTCGCGCACGATGCGCTCGGCGATCTGTCCCTTGGCGCCCGCGAGCTTGAGCGCGCGGAAGAAGGCGGCGGTGCGGCCGAGCGGCCAGCGCGAGATGTCGTGAAGCGAATGCTCGGCGAGACGCACGTGGCGCGCCTCGCGCCGTAGCCGCGCGCCAGCGCATTCCGGGCAGGTTTGCAGCGCGATCAGCTTGGCGAGTTCCTCGCGCACCGCGAGCGAGTCGGTCTCACGGTAGCGGCGCTCGAGGTTGGGCACCACGCCTTCGAACGGGTGCTGCTTCACCGCAGCGCGACCGCGCTCGCCCGGGTAGTGGAAGGCGATCGCTTCACTCCCCGAGCCGTACAGGATGACGCGCTGCACGCGCTCATCGAGCGCTTCCCATGGCTGCTCGATATCGAAGCGGTAATGCTGCGCGAGCGATTGCAGCATGGAGTAATAGAAATGGTTGCGCCGGTCCCAGCCGCGGATCGCGCCGCTCGCGAGCGACAGGTTCGGGTGGGCGACGATGCGCTTCGCGTCGAAGAATTCGACCGACCCGAGCCCGTCGCAGCGCGGGCAGGCGCCCATCGGGTTGTTGAACGAGAAGAGCCGCGGCTCGAGCTCGGGCAGCGCGTACTCACAGCCGGGCACCGGACAGGCGAACTTCGACGAGAAGAGGTGCTCGCGACCGCTCTCGGTCTCGATCGCGAGCGCTCGTCCGTCGGCATGGCGCAGCGCCGTCTCCAGCGATTCGGCAAGCCGCTGCTTCACATCGGCGCGCGCGCGCAGGCGATCCACCACAACGTCCACCGAATGGCTCCGGTTTTTCGCCAGGCGCGGTGCCGCGTCGAGCTCGTGCACGCTTCCGTCGACCTGCTCGCCCTTGCGCCCGGCAACGACCGGGGCGAGCACCATGACGCGCGTGTCCTCCGGCAGTGCCAGGAGCTGGTCGACCATCTGCGCCACGGTGTGCGCCTGGAGCGCGACGCCGTGCTCAGGACAGTAAGGCGTTCCGGCGCGCGCGAAGAGCAGGCGCAGATAGTCGTGGATCTCGGTGACCGTGCCCACCGTCGAGCGCGGGTTGTGGCTCGCCGCCTTCTGCTCGATGGCGATCGCGGGCGAGAGTCCCTCGATCAGATCGACGTCCGGCTTCTCCATGAGCTCGAGGAACTGGCGCGCGTACGCCGAGAGCGACTCGACGTAGCGCCGCTGGCCTTCGGCGTAGAGCGTGTCGAAGGCGAGCGAGCTCTTGCCCGAGCCCGAGAGCCCGGTGATCACCACCAGGCGGTTGCGCGGCAGCTCGACGCTGATGTTCTTGAGGTTGTGCGTGCGCGCGCCGCGGATGCGAATCGAGTCCAAGAGAAGCGGCCGAGAAAGCGAAACTTGCTACTATAGCGCGTCGCGTTTTCCCGCCGCATCCTGCCTTTGTCCCCCGATCGCATGAGCGCCGCCGAACTGCGCGCCGGCGCAAGCCTCGCCGGCGTCTACGGGCTGCGCATGCTCGGGCTCTTTTTCATCCTGCCGGTGTTCGCGGTGCACGCAGCCACGCTGCGCGGCGGCGCGGATCTCACGCTCGTGGGCATCGCGATTGGCGGCTACGGCCTCGCGCAGGGCGTGCTGCAGATTCCTTACGGCATGGCCTCCGACCGCTGGGGCCGAAAGCCCCTCATCTATGCGGGGCTCCTGGTCTTTGCCGCCGGCAGCTTCCTCGGCGTCGTGGCGAACGATATCTGGCTCGCGATCGCGGCGCGCCTGCTGCAAGGCGCGGGCGCCATCAATTCCGTGGCCATGGCGCTTGCGGCGGACCTGACGCGCGAGCAGCACCGCACCAAGATCATGGCGATGATCGGCGCGAGCATTGGCCTGATGTTCGCGCTTTCGCTCGTGGGCGCGCCGCTCGTTTACCACGCGGTTGGCATGGGTGGCGTATTCGCGCTCACCGGCGTGCTCTCGCTCATGGCCATCGCGCTCGTCAAGTATTACGTTCCCGATCCGCCGCCCCGGGGGCCGCGCGCGGCGCCGGCCGCGCGGCGCGGCTTGCCGCTCGATGCGGAGCTCGTGCGCCTCAACGCCGGCATCTTCATCTTGCACATCGTCCTCTACGCGATGTTCGTCGTGGTGCCGCCGCTCGTGGTGCGCGCCGGCTTGCCGCTCGTTGAGCACTGGAAGCTCTACCTGCCGGTCGTGCTCGGCTCCTTCGTGCTCATGGTCCCGGCCATCCTGTACGCCGATCGCCGCAACCACCCCAAGCCCGTGCTGCTCGCCGGGGTGGCGCTCCTCATGGTCGTGGAAGCGGCGCTCGCCGCGGCGCCTTTGCAGCTCGCGGCGCTTAGCGTGCTGATGCTCATGTTTTTCCTTGCTTTCAATGTGCTCGAGGCGATGCTGCCCGCGCTCGTCTCGCGCCTTGCCCCGGCGCAGGGCCGCGGCGCCGTCATTGGCGTCTACAACACGACACAAACGCTCGGCGTGTTTTTCGGCGGCCTTATCGGCGGGGCGCTCGCCAAGCACGCCGGCGCGGCGGCCGTATTCGCCGCCTGTGCCGTACTATCGGGGGTGTGGCTCGCGACGGCCTACGGCATGCGAGGACCGGCGCGCTCGGTCAACGATCTTTCGAGTCTTACGTTTAACATCGCAACGGGAGTGAATCTCGAGGGACTGCGCGAAGCGCTCGCCGCCGTACGCGGCGTGTGCGAGGCGGAAGTGCTCGTGCACGAGCGCATCGCGCGCCTCAAGGTCGTGCCTGGACAATGGGATGAATTGAGCGTGCGCAAACTGGTAACGGGGGAGGTGTGACATGGCATCGGTGAACAAGGTGATCCTGGTCGGCAATCTCGGGCGCGATCCGGAGACGAAATACATGCCCGACGGCGCGGCGATCACCAACGCGTCGCTCGCGACGTCGTTCCAGTGGACCGACAAGGCGAGCGGGGAGAAAAAAGAAGAGACGGAATGGCACCGCATCGTGTTTCGCGGTCGGCTCGCGGAGATTGCGGGCGAGTACCTGAAGAAGGGCTCGCAGGTCTACGTCGAGGGACGGCTGCGCACGCGCAAGTGGCAGGACAAGGAAGGCCAGGACCGCTACACCACGGAAATCGTCGCCGACACCATGCAGATGCTCGGCTCGCGCGCGGGCAGCGGCGAGCCGCGCCCCGAGCCGATAGGCGCGAAGGCAAGCGAGCCGAAGGCGGCGAGCGTGGCGAAGAAGCCGGCCGGCAAGTTCGACGACATGGAGGACGACATCCCCTTCTGAGTCTATGATGCCGTCCGGGGAGATGGCATTCCTCCCTTAACCGCGCGAAGCGCTGATGATGCCTACGTAAGGCGCCCGAGAGGGCGTGAGCGTAGGCATTTTTGTTTGCGGAGGTGCGGCAGTGACTGAAACCTGGGCGCTCGCGGCGTTGTGGATCGGCCTTGGATTGTTCGCGGCGCTCGCCTCGATCTGGCTGCGCGTTGCCACGGCGCTCTCCGAGATCGTGGTCGGCACGCTTGCGCAATTCGTCATCGGCTGCCTCTTCGGTGCCGCGGTTCTCTCGGCCGATCAGCCCTGGATCAAGTTCCTCGCCGGGGCGGCGGCGATCGTGCTCACCTTTCTCGCCGGCGCCGAGCTCGATCCGCAGCTCTTCCGCCGCAAGTGGAAGGAGGCAACCGCGGTGGGGCTGATCAGCTTCTTCGCACCGTTCCTTGCCTGCGCAGCGGCAGCGCGCTGGCTGCTCGGCTGGGATCCGATGGCGAGCTGGCTCGCTGGGGTTGCCATGTCGACGACGTCGGTCGCTGTGGTCTACGCAGTGATGATCGAGTTCGGCTTCAACACCACCGATTACGGCAAGACGGTGCTCGCCGCCTGCTTTGTCACCGACCTCGGCACGGTGGTCGCGCTCGGGCTGATCTTTGCCCCGTTCACCCTCAAGACGGTGCTCTTCGTCGTCGCCCTGGTCGCCGTTGGCGTGACGCTGCCGTGGGTTACTCCGCGCTTCTTCCACCGCTATGGCGGACGGGCCTCCGAAATCGAGGCGAAGTTCCTGTTGCTCGCGCTTTTCGCGCTGGGCTCTCTTGCGGGCTGGGCGGACAGCGAAGCCGTGCTGCCGGCGTACGTGCTCGGCATGGCGCTCGCTGGCAGCGTCGGGCGCGATCACGTTCTGGTGCGCCGCCTGCGTACGCTCTGCTTCGGGCTGCTCACGCCGTTCTACTTCATCCGCGCGGGCTCCTTCATATCGTTGCCGGCCCTTGGCGCCGCGCCGGGCGCGTTCCTCGTAATGCTCGTCACCAAGGTGGCGGCAAAAATCGCCGGCGTCTACCCGATGACACAGGCTTTTCGCTCGCCCCGCAAGGAAGGCATGTACACGACGTTGCTCATGTCGACGGGGTTGACCTTCGGCACCATCTCTTCGCTCTTCGGCCTTACGCACGGTGTGGTGAATCAGGCGCAGTATTCGATCCTGGTTGGCGCGGTCATCGCGAGCGCCGTGGTGCCGACGCTCGTCGCCAATGCGTACTTCATGCCGCGGCATCTGTTGCCTGTACAGGATGTGAAGTAGCCCCATGTACCGCAAGATCCTCGTTGGTTACGACGGCTCGGTGGCCGGTCGCAAAGCCTTCGACACGGCGCTCGAGCTCGCGGCGAAAGACGGTGCCGAGCTCTACGTCCTCTCGATCGCGCGGCCGCCGGAAGTCGGCGACGACGTCGAGACCGAGGCGGTGATCGAGAATTCGCGCCAGTACCATCGCCGCATGCTCGCGGAGCTCAAGGCAGCGGTGGCAAGCAAGGGCGTCAAGGTTCATTACGAAGTCGCGGTCGGCCATCCCGCCGAGCAGCTCATCTACGACGCGGACCGGCATGGTGTCGATCTCATCGTGGTCGGCGACCGCGGCCGCTCCAAATTTGCGCGCCTGCTGCTCGGCTCGACGTCGAAGCAGGTCGCCGAGCACGCCGGCCGCCCGGTACTGGTCGTGCGCTAGCGTGCACCTGGCGATAGCGGGGTTCGGCGCGCTGCGCCTCGAGCACCTCGTGCTCGACTACAACGGTACGCTGGCGATCGATGGGCGGCTCATTGCGGGTGTGAAGCTTCGCCTCAGCCGGCTCGCCGCCTCCCTTGGCGTGCATGTAATCACCGCAGACACCTTCGGCAAGGCGCGTGGAAGTTTGCGCGGCGTCGAATGCACGCTGCAGATTCTCAAGCGCGGCGGCGAAGACCGCGCCAAGGCGGCCTATGTGCGCCGCCTCGGCGCTGCCCGCGTTGTATGCATCGGCAATGGACGCAACGATCGCCTGATGCTGCGCATCGCGGCGCTCGGCATCGCTACCGTGCAGCGCGAGGGCGCCGCTGTCGAGGCCGTGCAGGCGGCCGACATCGTGGCGCTCGACGTGCGCGACGCACTGGATTTGCTGCTCGTGCCGCGGCGCCTCCTCGCGACGTTGCGCAGCTAGGCGCGCGATATAATCTCCTGCCATGCCGATTTACGAGTACCGCTGCAACGTGTGCGGCCACCAGGAAGAGCACCTGCAGAAGGTGTCTGAACCGCCGCTCACGGTGTGCCCGGCATGCGGCAAGCCCGAGTACCGCAAGCAGCTTTCCGCGGCCGGGTTCCAGTTGAAGGGCACGGGCTGGTACGCGACCGACTTCAAGGGGGGCGCGAAGAAGCCCGCCGAGAAGAAGGCCGACACCAAGAGCGATTCAAAGAGCGACTCCAAGAGCGACTCGAAGACCGAATCGAAGCCTGACACGAAAACCGAATCCAAGGCTGCCGCCTGAGCGGCAGCATGACTTGAGCGGCCCGGCGAGCGTCCGGGCCTTTTTATTTCCGTGCCCGCGAAAACGCGTTTCCTCTCCGTAGCCCTCCGGCGCTACTTGATCACGGGGCTCCTGATCTGGATACCGATCGTGATCACGCTGTGGGTGTTGAAGGTCATCTTCGACACGCTCGACGCATCGCTGCTGTTGCTGCCGGATTCGTTCCAGACCGAGCGCTGGCTCGGTGTGCACATCCCCGGCCTGGGCGCGGTGCTGACGATCATCATCGTGTTCCTGACGGGCGTCTTTGCCACCAATTTCTTCGGTGCGCAGCTCGTCGAGCTGTGGCACGAGGTGCTGAACCGCATCCCGGTGGTGAACTCGATCTACTCGAGCGTGAAGCAGATTTCGGACACGCTCTTTTCCTCGAGCGGCCAGGCGTTTCGCAAAGCGCTCCTCGTGCAGTGGCCGCACCAGGGCATGTGGACGATCGCTTTTCTGACCGGCACGCCGGGCGGCGACGTGGTCAATCACCTGCCCCCCGATTGCCTGAGCGTGTATGTGCCCACGACGCCGAACCCGACGGGCGGCTACTTCGTCATCGTGCGGCGCGACCAGGTGATCGAGCTCGACATGAGCGTCGACCAGGCGCTGAAATACATCATCTCCATGGGCGTGGTGCCGCCAATGCCCAAGCCATAGATGCGCACTCACTATTGCGGTGAGCTTTCCGCCGCGCTCGTCGATCGCACGGTGACGCTGTGCGGCTGGGCGCATCGGCGCCGCGATCACGGCGGCGTCATCTTCATCGATCTGCGCGATCGCGAGGGCCTTGCGCAGGTGGTCTGCGATCCCGACCGGCCCGCCGCGTTCGGGGCGGCCGAGCGGGTGAGGAACGAGTACGTGTTGCGCGTGACCGGCCGCGTGCGCCGGCGGCCCGCAGGCACGGTCAACCCGGAGCTGCGCTCGGGGGAAATCGAGCTGCTCGCGCACGAGGTGGAAATCCTCAACCCGGCGGCGGCGCTGCCGTTCCAGCTCGATGACGAGAACCTCTCGGAGATGACGCGGCTCAGTCACCGGGTGATCGACCTGCGCCGCGAGCCGATGCAGAGGAACCTCAAGCTGCGCTACCGCACAGCGATGGCGGTACGCGACTACCTCGATGCGCACGGCTTCATCGACATCGAAACGCCGATGCTCACGCGCTCGACGCCGGAGGGTGCGCGCGACTACCTCGTGCCGAGCCGCGTGCATCCGGGCGAGTTCTTCGCGCTGCCGCAGTCGCCGCAGCTCTTCAAGCAGCTCCTGATGGTCGCGGGCTACGACCGCTACTATCAGATTGTGAAGTGCTTTCGCGACGAGGACCTGCGTGCCGACCGCCAGCCCGAGTTCACGCAAATCGACATCGAGACCTCGTTTCTCGACGAGCGCGCGATCCAGGACCTGATGGAAGGCCTCATCGTCCAGGTGTTCCGCGACGTGCTCGGGGTCGATCTGCCGCAGCCTTTTGCGCGCCTCGCCTACGCCGATGCGCTCGCGCGCTACGGCGTGGACAAGCCTGATCTGCGCATCCCGCTCGAGCTCACCGAGCTCACCGATGTCATGCGGACCGTGGACTTCAAGGTATTCCGCCAGGCGGCGGAGCTTGCCAACGGGCGGGTGGCCGCGCTCAAGGTGAGCGCCGAGCTCACGCGCAAGGAGATCGATGACTTCGCACCGTTTGTCGCCACGTATGGCGCGAAGGGCCTCGCGTACATCAAGGTGAACGACCGCACCCGGATTCCCGATGGGCTGCAATCGCCCATCGTCAAATTCCTGTCCACCGAGGTGCTGCGCACAGTGCTCGAGCGCACCCGCGCACAAGACGGTGACGTCATTTTCTTCGGCGCCGACAAGGCGGCGATTGTCAATGCCGCGCTCGGCGCGCTGCGGCTGAAGATCGGGCAGGACAAAAACCTCGTGGAGAAGGCGTGGCGGCCGCTGTGGGTGCTCGACTTTCCGCTGTTCGAGTGGGACGAAGAGGCGAAGCGCTGGTCGGCGATGCATCACCCGTTCACCGCGCCGCGTGACGGGCACGAGGAGCTGCTCGAGAGCGACCCGGCCCGCGCGGTGGCCAAGGCCTACGACATGGTGCTGAACGGCTGGGAGATCGGCGGCGGCTCGATCCGCATCCATCGCGCGGAGGTGCAGCAGAAGGCGTTCAAGGCGCTCGGCATCTCGGAGGACGAGGCGCGCGCCAAGTTCGGCTTCCTGCTCGAGAACCTCCAATACGGCGCCCCGCCGCACGGCGGCATCGCCTTCGGGCTCGATCGGCTGGTCGCGCTGATGGCCGGCGTCGATTCGATCCGCGACGTGATCGCGTTCCCGAAGACGCAGCGCGCGCAGGACCTGCTGGTGCACGCGCCGAGCCCGGTGGACGAGAAGCAGCTGCGCGAGCTCGGCATTCGGTTGCGGGAAAAGCCCCGTCCCTGATGTGCGCGGCGCTGGCGGCGCTGCTCGTCGCTTGCAGCACGGCGCTCGCCCTTTCAGGCGCCGTGCGGGTCGAAGAGCTGCCGCCGGAAGCGCGAGAGACGCTCGCGCGCATCGAGCTGGGCGGGCCGTTTCCGTATGCGCGCGATGGCGCGCTGTTCTCCAATCGCGAGCGGCAGCTACCCGGGCGCGAGCGCGGCTACTATCGCGAGTACACCGTGAAGGCGCCCGGCGTGCGCGGCCGCGGGCCGCGGCGCATCGTCGCCGGGCGCGGCGGCGAGTACTACTACACCGACGACCATTACCGCACGTTTCGACGCATCATTCGCCCGTGAGCAAGCTGCTAGAGCGGTTGCGCGATCCGGGCCGCTCGGGCGTGTACCGCGCGAGCGGCGCGCAGGCGATCGAGGAGGCGACGCGCTCTAGCGCGCTAGACGTCGTCACGATCGATGCGGGCGCAAGCGTGTTCGACGCCATGGCGCGCGCGCTTGAGTTCCCGGACTGGTTCGGGGCCAACTGGGATGCGCTCGAGGATTGCCTGAGCGATCTCAGTTGGCGCAGGGGCGAGGGCCACGTTCTGATCCTGCAGGGCCACCCTGCCGGCGACGCGCTCGGCGTGCTGACCGATGTGCTGCGCGCCGCGGCGGAGTACTGGGCCGGGCGCGGCAAGCCCTTCTTCGCGGTCTTCATCGACCCCGAGAGGCGCCTCGCAGTGCCCGATCTCTATCGCGAGGCATGAGCTACAAGATTCCGCGGTCGGTGCTGGTGCTGGTGCATACCGCCGGGCGCGAGGTGCTGCTGCTGGAACGCGCCTTGCGGCCGGGTTACTGGCAGTCGGTCACCGGGTCGGTGGAATATGAAGATGAGCCGCTCGGGCGCGCGGCAGCGCGCGAGCTCGACGAGGAAACCGGCATCGATGCGGCTACGGGCCGGCTTGCGCGCTGGGACGTCGTCTACACGTTCGAGATCTACCGGCAGTGGCGCAGCCGCTTTGCGCCCGGCGTGCTGCACAACGTCGAGCATGTCTTTGCGCTCGAGCTGCCGGCACGCGTGCCGGTACGCATCGCGCCGCAGGAGCACCTCGCCTTCGCCTGGTTGCCTTGGGACGAAGCGGCGGCAAAATGCTTCTCCTGGTCCAACCGCGACGCCATCGTGATGCTCGGTGAACAATGAAGCTTGAGCGGCTCAGGGTCCTCACCCTCAACATCCACAAAGGCCTGTCGTACTTCAACCGGCGCATGGTGATCCACGAGCTGCGCGAGGGGCTGCAGACGCTCGACCCCGACCTCGTGTTCCTGCAGGAGGTGCAGGGCCTGAATCAGCGCTTCGCCCTGCGCTTCGCTGGCTGCCCGGTCGAGCCGCAGCATGCGTTTCTCGCCGGCGACACGTGGCAGCACGTCTATGGCTGCAACGCGGTGTACGACCACGGCCACCACGGCAACGCCATCCTGTCGCGCTACGGCTTTCTCTCGTACGAGAACCAGGACGTCTCCGACCATGGGTTCGAGCGCCGGGGACTCTTGCACAGCGTGGTGGCGGTGCCGGGCTGGCGCCGCAACCTGCACTGCGTGTGCGTGCATCTCTCGCTCCACGAGCGCGGCCGCAGCCGCCAGCTCGAGGCGATTTCAGGCCGGCTCGAGGAGCTCGCCTCGCGCGACCTGCCGATCATCGTCGCCGGCGACTTCAACGACTGGCGCCACCGCGCCTCGTCGATCCTCGAGCGGCGCCTGGGCATGACCGAGGTATCGCTCGCGCGCTTCGGCAGGGCGGCGCGCACCTTTCCGGCGATGATGCCGATGCTGCGGCTCGATCGCATCTATGTGCGCGGCTTCAACGTCGTCGCCTCGCAGGTGCACAAGGGCAAGCCGTGGTCGATGCTCTCGGACCATCTCGCGGTGAGCGCCGAGCTGGAACGCGCCTAGCCGACGAGGTGCAGCCGGGCGTCGTCGAGCGCCGGCACGACGGGAAAGGCGTCGATGCGGCAAGCGAATTCGACCTCGTGTCGCAGTCCGCGCGCGCTCATCATGCGCCCCAGGCGGCACTCGAGCAGCGCCTGCGGCAGCGCCGAGTGGCGAAAGACGGTGCGCGCCGCGCGCGCGGCATCTGAAAAGTCCGCCGCTGGCCCGAGTTCCTCGGCGAAGCGCTCGACGTAGCAGCCGGCGCCGAAGAAATCCTCGAAGTTGAAATTCGCGCCGGAGCCCGCGCACACAAGGAGCACAGTGTCGCGCGCGTGCTCTGCCACGATGTGCTCGACGAGGCGCCGCGCGTTGAGCAGCGCGCCGCAGTACACGCGCCGTGCGCCCGCGGCGAGCGACATGGCGACGGTGCCGTTCGTCGTGGAGTAGATCACCGTG
>VBCM01000170.1:0-4264 GCA_005883675.1 Betaproteobacteria bacterium | reverse complement strand
ACCTCGAGCGCCCCATGGGCGAGAGCGGCCACCATGGTCGTCGTGGCAAAAAGCACATCGATCACCACGACCACCTTGCCCGCGACGCGCACGCTGTCGAGCTCCTCCTTGCGCGTGAGCACGTGGACCTTGTGGTTCAGTTCAATTTTTACGCTCATTTATGTTTCTGTCGCAGCTGCGGACCATCTTAGCGCTCCGCGCTCGCTAGAATCCGGGACGTGGAGGACAGCTTTCTCGAGCGCATGGACTCGGAACTCGCCGGTTGGGCCAATCCGGTGCAACGGCTCAAGGGCGCGATCGAGAACAACGAGTTCGAGCTTTACTGCCAGCCGATCCTGCAGTTCGCGGGCAACGAGCGCTATCCGATGGCCGAAGTGCTCGTACGGCTGCGCGAAGAGGAGCGGGCGCTCGTGCCGCCGGGCGAATTCCTGCCGGTATTCGAGCACTACCGCATGATGCCGTACCTCGATCGCTGGGTCGTGCGCCACACCGTGAAGCGCCTCGCGCAGGGCTCGCGCATTCCCCGCTTCACGGTGAACCTGTCCGGCCAGACCATCGAGGACCTGGAATTCCCGCGCTTCGTCACCGGCCAGCTCGCCGCGAACCAGCTCGCCGGCTCGCGGCTGCTTTTCGAGATCGACGAAGCCGATGTCCTCGCGCGCCCCGAATCGGTCGAGCGCTTCGCCGCGCAGATGAAGTCGGTCGGCACGCCGCTCCTCATCGACGGCTTCGGTTGCCGCGCGGTGTCGTTCACGCCGGTGAAGACGCTCGGCGTGCAGTTCGTCAAAGTCGACGGACGCATCACGCGCCGGGTGATGTCGAACGACAGCGCGCGCAGCAAGCTCAACGCAATTCTGCGCGTCGGCGAGCGCCTGGGCTTCGGCGTGGTCGCCGAATGCGTTGAAGAGCAGGATGTCCTGGTGCGCCTGAAAGCGATGGGCGTGGGCTACGCGCAGGGCTTCGGCATCTATCAGCCCCATCCGATCGACGCGCTCGCCGAGTAAGCGGCTGGCATGGACCCGCTCGTCGCACGCGCCATGGCGAAGTGGCCAGACGTGCCCGCCGTGTACGGCTGGCTGGCGCTCGACCGGCGCGGCAACTGGCTCATCAAGGGCGAACGCATAGCGAACGCCGCGCTGCGCGAATTCATCGCGCGCAACTATGAAGCGGACGCCGATGGCCGCTGGTATTTCCAGAACGGCCCGCAACGCGTCTACGTGACGCTCGCCTACACGCCGCTCGTCGTGCACTACGAAGGCGAAGAGCTCATCGACCATTGCGGCCGCCCATTTATCGTCCGCGCCGCCTACCTTGACGACGAAGGCTCGGTCCTCATGGCGGGCGAGCGGGCAATCGCGCTGCTGGATGACCGCGACCTCGCACGCTTCGCCGATTCGGACGTTTCGCTGCACCGCATAACGCGCGCCGAGATTCCGGCGCGCTTTGGCTTCGTGCCCGAGCCCCAAGCCGCCTGATTCCAAAAGCGCGGGATTTCTTGCACCGCGCCAATTTCCTCTTTATAATCCGGCCTCTTTTTTAGCCCCGGGGCGGCTACGCAGGAGCAATGGTGGCCGCCCGGTTTGTTTCTGGAACCGCAAATAAATGCCCACCGTCAACCAGTTAGTGCGCGACGGGCGCGTTGCCAAGCGCCCGAAGTCGAAAGTACCGGCGCTTGCAGGCTCGCCGCAGAAGCGCGGCGTGTGCACGCGCGTGTACACGACGACGCCCAAGAAGCCGAACTCGGCGCTGCGCAAGGTGGCCAAGGTGCGCCTCACCAACGGCTTCGAGGTGATCGGCTACATCGGCGGCGAAGGGCATAACCTGCAGGAGCACTCGGTCGTGCTGATCCGCGGCGGCCGGGTGAAGGACCTTCCGGGCGTGCGCTACCACATCGTGCGCGGCTCGCTCGACACGCAGGGCGTGAAGGACCGCAAGCAGGGACGTTCGAAGTACGGCGCCAAGGCGCCGAAGTCAGCCTAAAGGTCGCACGCCATGCCCCGTCGCAGAGAAGTCCCCAAGCGCGAAATCCTGCCCGATCCGAAGTTCAACAACGTCGAGCTCGCGAAGTTCGTCAACGTGCTGATGACGCGCGGCAAGAAGTCGGTCGCCGAACGCATCATTTACGGCGCGCTCGAGAGCATCAAGTCGAAGTCGGGCAAGGACCCGATCGAGGTGTTCTCGCAGGCCGTGCAGAACGTGAAGCCGGTCGTCGAGGTGAAAAGCCGCCGCGTGGGCGGCGCGAACTACCAGGTGCCGGTGGAAGTGCGGCCGGTGCGCCGCGTCGCGCTCGCCATGCGCTGGATCCGCGAAGCGGCGCAGAAGCGCGGCGAGAAATCCATGATGGTGCGGCTTGCCGGCGAGCTGCAGGAAGCGGCCGAAGGCCGCGGCGGTGCGATGAAGAAGCGCGAGGAAGTCCATCGTATGGCTGAAGCGAACAAGGCTTTCTCGCACTACAGGTTCTGAGGACATGGCTGTGGCCCGCAAGACTCCCATCGAGCGTTATCGGAACATCGGCATCTCGGCGCACATCGACGCCGGGAAGACGACGACCACCGAGCGCATCCTTTTCTACACCGGCGTGAACCACAAGATCGGCGAGGTTCACGACGGCGCGGCGACCATGGACTGGATGGAGCAGGAGCAGGAGCGCGGCATCACCATCACCTCGGCCGCCACCACCTGCTTCTGGAAAGGCATGGACCTTTCCTATCCCGAGCACCGCATCAACATCATCGACACGCCGGGGCACGTCGACTTCACCATCGAAGTGGAGCGGAGCCTGCGCGTGCTCGACGGCGCGTGCATGGTCTACGACGCGGTCGCCGGGGTGCAGCCGCAGTCAGAGACGGTCTGGCGCCAGGCGAACAAGTACCGCGTGCCGCGGCTCGCGTTCATCAACAAGATGGACCGCGTCGGCGCGACCTTCTTCAAGTCCTACGAGCATATCCGCGCCCGGCTGAAGGGCAATCCGGTGCCGATCCAGCTGCCGATCGGCGCCGAAGACAAGTTCGCCGGCGTGATCGACCTGGTGACCATGCAGGCGATCTACTGGGACGACGCCTCGCAGGGCATGAAGTTCGAGAGGAAGCCGCTTCCCGCCGAGCACGCCGCGGAAGCCAAGGAATGGCGCGACAAGATGGTCGAGGCGGCGGCCGAAGCGAACGAAGAGCTGATGAACAAGTACCTCGAGTCGAACGAGCTCTCGGTCGAGGAGATCAAGAAGGGCCTGCGCATCCGCACGATCAACAATGAGATCGTGCCGATGCTCTGCGGCTCGGCGTTCAAGAATAAGGGCGTGCAGGCGATGCTGGACGCGGTGATCGATTACCTGCCCTCCCCGGTCGATATTCCGCCGGTGAAAGGCGAGACCGAGAATGGCCAGCCCGCCACGCGCGCCGCGGACGACAGCCAGCCGTTCGCTGCGCTCGCGTTCAAGA
The DNA here is from genome assembly GCA_005883675.1 of Betaproteobacteria bacterium. GTDB lineage: Bacteria > Pseudomonadota > Gammaproteobacteria > Burkholderiales > SG8-39 > SCGC-AG-212-J23. The sequence continues at coordinate 827 of VBCM01000170.1, read as the reverse complement.
TCATGACCGATCCGTTCGTCGGCCAGCTCGCCTTCATTCGCGTCTACTCGGGTGTGCTCACCTCGGGCGATACGGTCTACACCTCGATGAAGGGGCGCAAGGAACGCATCGGGCGCCTGCTGCAGATGCACGCCAACGAGCGCGAGGAGATCAAGGAAGTGCGCGCCGGCGACATCGCCGCGGTGGTCGGCCTGAGGGATGTGATCACGGGCGAAACCATCTGCGACGTGAAGAACATCATCACGCTCGAGCGCATGGAGTTCCCGGAGCCGGTGATCTCGCAGGCGGTCGAGCCGAAGACCAAGGCCGACCAGGAAAAGATGGGCGTCGCGCTCGGCCGTCTCGCGCAGGAGGATCCGTCGTTCCGCGTGCACACCGACGAGGAATCCGGCCAGACCATCATCTCGGGCATGGGCGAGCTGCACCTCGAGATCATCGTCGACCGCATGAAGCGCGAGTTCGGCGTCGAGGCGTCGGTCGGCAAGCCGCAGGTCGCGTACCGCGAGACCTTCAAGAAGTCGCTCGAGTCCGAAGGCAAGTTCATCAAGCAGTCGGGCGGCCGCGGCCAGTACGGCCACGTCTGGCTGAAGCTCGACCCGCAGCCGCATGGCAAGGGCTTCGAGTTCGTCGACGCCATCAAGGGCGGCCGCGTGCCGCGCGAGTACATCCCGGCGGTGGAGAAAGGCGTCAAGGAAGCGCTGCAGGACGGCGTCCTCGCCGGCTACCCGGTGGTCGATGTGAAGGTGAGCCTCTTCGACGGCTCCTATCACGAGGTCGACTCGAACGAGAACGCCTTCAAGATGGCCGCGATCTTCGCCTTCAAGGAC
>VBCM01000169.1 GCA_005883675.1 Betaproteobacteria bacterium | reverse complement strand
GGTTGCTGCGGGAAGACCTTGCCGCCGAAGCGCTGGCGCCAGCGCCGATCCTCGGGCGACGCGATATCCGAGGTGGCGATGTGCACGAGCTCGTGATTGAGCGTCGAATAGAAGCGCTCGCTCGCCGTGTACGTTTCGAAGGCGTAGGAGACCGGCGCGACATCGAAGCGCAGCGTGTTTCTCGGCAGCGGCGTGGCCGAGGCATTGCCGTAGTCGGTGAAATCCTTGAGGAAGAGCGTGGTGCGCTCGTAGGGCTCCCAGCCGAGCACGCGCCGCTCCCAGGCGAGCGCATTGGTGAACGTGGCCACGGCGTGCGGCACGAGATAACCGAGCGCCGGATCGAAGTAGATGAGGCGCAGGTCGGGCGTCTCGACGTAGGAAAGCCCGAGCGGGCTCGGCTCGGCCGCGTGAGCGGCCGCGGCGAGCGCGAGCGCAAGGCCGGCAATGCCGGAGCGGATGCTTTCCCTCCCCCAAAACGAAACCGCCGGCACGGGCCGGCGGTTTTGGTGCTTAGCGCGCCTTGGCGGCGGCGCTATTTTGCCTGCGCGGCGGCGGCTGCCGTGGCGAAAGCCTGCGGCGCCGCGGCAAGCGCGTTCAGGGCCTGCGCATTCATCGCCACTTCGGCGAACGTCTGCGGCGCCCGCGCGAGCGCCGCGAAAGCCTGCGGGTACGCGGCCATCGCGCTGTACGCCTGCACGTTGGCGGTGAGCGCGTGAATCGCGGCCGGGGCGGCCGCGAGCGCCTGGAACGACTGGGCGTGGGCGCCGAGCGCCGCAAACATCTCGGGACGCGCCTGGATCGCGGCCATCGCCTGCCGGTCGACAGCGAGCTTCTGGAACGCCTGGGTCTGCGCGGCCATCGTAGCGAAGGCGCCCACATTGGTTGCGTACTGGGCGTAGGCATTCGGGTTCGCCGCGACCGCGGCAAACGCCTCGCGGTATGACGCGAGCGCATGGAATGCCTGCGCGTGGGCCGCCATCGCCGCAAAAGCCGCGGGCTCGCGCGCCATGGTGGCGAACGCGCTCGCGTAGGCTGAGAGCGCTTGCAGCGCCTGCGGGTTCGCGGCGAGCGTCTGGAAGCCGGGATCGCGGATGAGCTTCACCACGACGTCGCTCTGCAGTGCTTGCGCAACCGACGCATCGCCGAGCTTCACGTCCTGTGCGCCGACCTGCTGCTCGGCGCGATAGCGCTGCGCCGGCGTGACGGTGCCCGTGAGGTTGTCGCCGCGTGGCGGGATGTCGAAGTAGTAGCTGGCGGCGCCGACGAGCGCCACGCCGACGACTGCGACGCCGATCCAGGTCGCGCTCTTGCGCGCTGCCGGGCTGGCTGGCTGGTTCATTTGTTTCCCTCCCCTTGAAAGGTGTGCCGGCAGATTAGCCCAATTGCCCGGCCAGCGGGGGTGCTTCTGCTACGCGCCGCCAGGGTAACTTGTCACTCGCCGGCGGGCTCGATGTCGAAGATCTGGTCGAAGCCCGAGTACTGGAAGATGTCGCGCAGGTGCCGGCTCACTTCAGTGAGCCGCAGCTTTCCGCCCGCCGCCATTAGCCTTTTCTGGGTCTTGAGGAGGACGCCGAGCCCCGCGCTCGAGATGTATTTGAGCTCTCTGCAGTCGAGGGTGACCGTCCCGGCGAGCTTATCTAGATACGCCTGAACCGTCGGACATTGCGCTGCATCAAGGCGTCCAGCAATCCGAACCGTGCCCGGCACGCCCGCCTCAATGGACAGCATCTCGCGTCCCCAGGGAAAACGTGATGCGGCCGGTGCGCTCTTCGCGCGCATAGCGGTACTCGAGCGCATCGACGAGCTCGCGCACGAGGTGCAGGCCGAGCCCGCCGGGCTCGCGCCGCTCGAGCGGTGCGCCGACATCGGGCTGCGGCGCGCGCTGCGGGTCGAAGTACTCGGCATCGGGATCCGTGATCGTGACGCGCACGCCCCGTCCGAGGCGGCGGATGTCGATGCTGACGAGCGTGTCGCTCGCGCGGCCGTACTTGACGATGTTGGTGAAAAGCTCCTCGAGCACGAGGTCGACCGTGCGCCGGAGCTTCGTGTCCATCACCGTCTCCGCGGTGAACGCGACAAGCTGGGCGAGCGACTGGACGCTGCGGCGGAACACGCGCTGCGCGCCGGGCGGCTCGCGCTTGACGAGCACCAGGGTCATGTCGTCCGCCTGCGGCGTGCCGTCCGCAAACGCCTGCACCGCCTGCAGGAGGGCGGCGGCGAGCTCCGCCATCGGCCCGTCGTGCCGCTCGGCGATCAGGCGGCGCACGCGCTCGGCGCCGAAGTCCTCGCCGCGCGCATCGGCGCACTCGTAGATGCCATCGGAAATGAGCGCCAGCACATCGCCCGGCTCGAGCTCGAGTGTGGTCGCCGGGCGCAGCCGCTCGAGCGGCATCGCGGCGAGCGGGAAGGTCGTGGGCTTGTGCTCCTCGAAGCTCGCGCGCTTCGCGCGGTAGCAGAGGATCGGCGCCTGGCCGCCGCTATGAAAGCGCAGCCGGTGCGTCGCGGGATCGAGCAGGCCGATGAACGCGGTGATGAAGCGATCGGCGGGCAGCCGCTCGGCGAGCTGGTTGTTGACGCTGCGGTAGGCGAGCTCGAGATCCGCGCCGAGGCGCAGCGCCATGCGCAGCATGGCGTGCATCTGCGTCACGGAAAGCGCCGGCCCGATGCCGTGGCCGGTGGCGTCGCCGAGCACGATGAGCAATCCCTGCTCGGTGAGCGCGAGATCGAAAGTGTCGCCGCCAGTGAGATCGGCGGGGCGGAACGTGCCGTAGAGATCGTAGCCCGGCACCTGCGGCATGGCCGCGGGCAGCGTGCTCATCTGCACCACGCGCGCGGTCTCCATCTCGCGGCGCAGCTTCTCGCCCTCGATCACCTGCTGCATCATCAACGTGCGCTGCAGCGCCACGGCGCACTGCGCGGCGAGCACGCCGCCGAGCGCCTCGTCGGCGGCGTCGAACACGCCGTGGCGCTTGTTCAGCACCTGCATCACGCCCACCAGCGCTTCCTGGTGATCGATGAGCGGCAGCGCGAGCAGGCAGCGCGTGCGGTAGCCGCTCTTGCGATCGACCCTCGGATCGAAGCGCGCATCGGCGTAGCAGTCGGGCACGTTGATCAGCTTGCGCGTGCGCGCGCAGGTGCCGACGATGCCGGCGCCGGCCGCCATGCGCACCGGCGCGATGTCGGACGCCACGCGCAGCACGAGCTCGTCGCTGTCGGCTTCGTAGAGCCATACCGAGGCGCGCTCGGCGCCGAGCACCTGCGTCGCCGCATCCACCACCTCGACGAGCATCGTCGCGAGGTCGTAGGGCGCGGCGAGCTTGCCGGCGAGCGCGAGAATCGGCTCGAGATCGGTCATCCGGCCGGCAATGTACTGGAATTCGGGGACGGAGCCCGAACTAGGCGAAGGCCCTCTCGTCCTCCGCGGCGTGCGTGCGCTTCCGCTCGCGCACGAGGAAATCGACCACGCGCTCGAATGGGTCGAAGCCGTGCTCAGCGGCAATCGATGGGCGCAGGTTTGAGTTCGCGTTGATATCGTAAAACACGAGCCGGCCATCGGCCGCTTCGAGGTACTCGATGCCGCCGACATCGAGCTTGCCCACGGCCATGATGCGCTTGCCCCACGCCACGGCCTGCGCGGGCACCTCGCGGTACGCGTAGAACTCGACCGGCTGCGCCTCGCTCGGCAGCTCGCACACGCCGGCGCCGTCATCAGGATTGCACACCGGCGATGGGCAAAGATTGAAGCGCCCGTGCGAGACGACGCGCATGGCGTAGAGCAGCTCGCCGCCCAGGAACTCCATGCGCACGATGCCGCGCGCGGGGTCCGACGGGATGTATTCCTGCAGGAGGAGCAGATTGTCGGGTAGCCAGTGCTCCGGCTGCTGCGCGAGGAGCGCTACCAGGTGTTCGTACGTTTCCACCATTACTATGCGCGCGCCGCTGCCGCCCTGCTCCGGCTTGAGCAGCACGGGAAACGGAATCTCCTCCGCCCGCGCGCGCAGCGCTCCAAGGTCATTGAAGGTCCAGGTGCGCGGCGCCGGGATATCGAGCTCGCGAAGCAGCGCCGCCTGAGCGGTTTTGCTGAGCTCGAGCGCGAACGCGGCGGCGCCGTTCAGCACACGCACGCCGCGGATCTCGAGCGCTCGCATGTAGGCGAGCGCGTAAGGCACGGCACGCGTATTGCCGCGCACGTATGCCGAGGGGCTCGCCTGGTTGAAGTAGAGCGGCGCGAGCGGCGCATCATCGGCGCTAAACGCGGCGCGCTTGAGATCCACCGCGGCGTAGCGCACGCCACGGCGCTCGAGCGCGGCGAAAAGCGGCTTCTGCCACTCGGGGTGCTCGTAGAGGACGGCGATGTCAGCGCGGTAGGTCATAGAAGTTTGAATGTTGCGGAGCGCCGACGTTCCCTCATTCGAGTTTGATATTGCCGGCCTTCACCACCTGCGCCCAGCGGGCGTATTCGCGCGCGATCAGCGCGTCGAGCTCCGCGGGCCGGCTGCCGATGGCGATGCAGCCTTGCGCGAGGAGCTGGTCTTTCATCTCCGGCATGGTGATCACCGCGGCCACCTCGCGCTGGATGCGAGCGACGAGCGCCGGCGGCATACCGGCCGGGCCGAGAAGCGCGTACCAGAAGTCGATCTCGTAGCCGGGCAGTCCCGCTTCGGCGGTCGTGGGCACATCGGGCAGTGTCGGATAGCGGCTGGGTCCGGCCGCGGCCAGTGCGATCAGCCGACCGTTCTTCAGGTGCTGATAGGCGGAGATCGGCGTCGCATAGGTGATCTGTATGTCGCCGGCGAGGATCGCCGTCATCGCAAGTGCGATGCCCTTGTACGGCACGTGCACCATTTCGATCCCGGTGAGCTGCTGCATCAGTTCGCCGGCGAGATGCACTGTCCCGCCGACGCCGGAAGAGCCGTACTTGATCTCCCCGGGGTGCGCCTTCGCATACGCGATCAGCTCGCGCAGCGATTTCGCGGGCAGCGCGGGATTCGCGAGGATGAGCGCGGGGCCGGAACCGACGAGCGTGATGGCGCTGAAGTCCTTGTTGATGTCGAAGGGCAGCTTCGAGACCGCGGCGTTGCTCGCGTGTGACGAGAACGTCATGAGGAGCGTGTAGCCGTCCGGCGCGCTGCGCGCGACCGCCTCGGCGGCGATATTGCCGGAGGCGCCGAGCTTGTTCTCGACGACGATCGCCTGGCTCCAGCGCTCGCCGAGTTTCTGCGCGAGCAGCCGCGCGATGATGTCCGTGCCGCCGCCCGGCGCGAAGCCGACCACCAGGCGCACCGGCTTCGCCGGATACGGCTGCGCCCAGGCGCTCGTCGCCGCCAATACGAGAAGCACCAGAAGGCGCCGCATTGCCGTATCGTAGCCGCACCACGCACGAGGAGGGAGTCATGGCTCATACCGGCGGCTGCCTGTGCGGCGCCATCCGCTATGCGGTCGATGCGCCGCTCAGGGAACTGCGTGCCTGTCACTGCATCGATTGCCAGCGCGCCTCCGGCGCGCACGGCGCCGTGGTGGCGTTCGTGCGGCGCGAGCACTTCCGGATCGTGCAAGGCACGGCGAAGCGCTACGCCAAGAAGGCCGACAGCGGCCGCACGCTCTTTCGCTACTTCTGCGGCGACTGCGGCTCGTCGCTCTATAGCTACCGCGAAAACATGCCGGAGGTGATCGGCGTGCGTGCGGGCACGCTCGACGATTCGTCCGGCCTGCGGATCACCGCGCACATCTGGACGAAGAGCGCGCCGCCCTGGTCCTACCTCGACCCGGCGGCTAGGCAGGTCCCTGGCCAGCCCGAGGGGCCGCCCAGGCCGGCGTAGGCACGAGCCCTGCTCGGGCTGCGGGCGGACACTTTCGTCCGTGACAGGAGCGCTTATGAACAAGGACCAGGCCAAAGGCCATATGAAGGACCTCGCCGGCAAGGTGCGCGAGAAGCTCGGATCGCTGACCGGCAACCGCAAGGAGCAGGCGAAAGGGCTCGCCAACCAGGGCGAAGGCAAGCTGCAGAAAGGCGTCGGCGACCTCAAGAACATCGCCAACAAAGACAAGGAGCGGTGACAAAATCGGGGACAGGCACCGATTTTTTCCACCACCGGGAGGAGCGCATGGCCAAGGGCTATCTCGTCACCTGCTACCGGAAGATCAACGACCAGCAAAAATGGGCCGCGTACGCGAAGCTCGCCGGCCCCGCGATCCAGAAGGCGGGCGGGCGCTTCATCGTGCGCGGCTCGCCCGCGCAGACCTACGAGCAGGGCGTGAAGGAGCGCGTCGTCATCGTGGAGTTCGACAGCGTGCAGAAGGCGATCGCGGCGCACGACAGCCCCGACTACCAGCAGGCGCTTAAGGCGCTCGGCGACGGCGCCGAGCGTGACATGCGAGTGGTCGAGGGCGCGGCGTAGCCGCGAATCGCGGGATCTAGAGGCTCTGGATCAGGGCCATGATGTTGCCTTCGGTGTCCCTGAACCAGGCCGACTTGGCGCCGCCGGCGGTGGCGATGCTGTTCACGGTCTTGATGCCGGGCATGTCGTAGTCCTCGAACGTCACGCCGCGCGCCTTGAGCTCGGAAACCTCGTGCGCGATGTCGTCGACCTGCCAGAACGCTTGACTCGCCCGGGACGTCCCGGCATGGGGCGTCGGGTAGAGAAAACAGGCCGTGCGTTCACCGAACTCGTAGACCACGCCGCCCGCGTCTTCCCGCTTCGGCTTGAAGCCGAGCTTGCGCTCGTAGAACTGCCTCGCCCGGGCGACGTCCTTCGCCGGAATGTAGGCGTACATCGGGGATTTCTGCAGCATGGCTTCCTCCTGTGCGGTGGGAGCCGCCGGTGCAAGAAAAACTCCCGCTAAGCGGGCATCGGCGCCGGCGCGCGCACGCGTTCGTGCGGCGGGCGCTCGTCCATCAGCCACTGCAGCGCAAAGGCCGTGACGCCGATGACGATGAGCGCGCCCCAGGCGACGTTGTAGCTGCCGGTGCGGTCGTAGACGATGCCGCCCATCCAGGCGCCGAAGAACGAGCCGACCTGGTGGGAGAGGAACACGATGCCGTAGAGCGTGTTGAAGTGCACGAGGCCGAACACGCGGCCGATGATCCCCGTGACGAGCGGCGCGACGCCGAGCCACAGCAATCCCATCGCCGCGGCGAACACGAGCGTGGAGGCCGCGCTCACCGGCACCAGCAGGAAGACCACGATGAAGAGCGTGCGCAGGAGGTAGATGAGCGCGAGCAGGTGCTTCTGGCTGTAGCGCGCGCCGAGCAGGCCGAAGCTATACGTCCCCACCGTGTTGAAGAGGCCGATGAGCGCGAGCGCGCTCGCGCCGACGCCGGGCGCGACCCCGCAGAGCTGCAGATAGGCGGGGAGATGCGTGGTGATGAAGACGAGCTGGAAGCCGCAGGCGAAGAAGGCGAGCGTCATGAAAAGGTAGCCGCGATGCGCCATGGCTTCGCGCACCGCGTCGCCCAGCTTTTGTTTTACCGTGGGAGCAAGCAGGGGCGCCTGCTCGCGGATCGCCAGCGCGAACACCGCCATCGAGGCGGCGATGGCGGCGAAGGCGACCATCGCCGCCTTCCAGCCGTAGCCGTTGATCAGCCACTGCCCGAGCGGCGCGAGAAAGAGCGTGCCGAGTGAGCCGGCGGCGGCGACGAGGCCCACCGTCTGGCTGCGCTTTTCGGGCGGCGTGGCGCGCGACACGGTGCCGATCAGCACGCCGAAGCCCGTGCCGGCGGTGCCGATGCCGGCCAGGAAGCCGGCGGTCTCGAGCGCGCCGGGAAAGGAGCGCGCGTAGATCATGAGCAGCAGCCCCGCCGCGTACGTGAAGGCGGTGGCGACGAGCACCGGCCGCGGCCCGTAGCGGTCCGCCGCCGCGCCGACGAAGGGCTGCGATAGCCCCCAGACGATGTTCTGCAGCGCGATCGAGAAACCGAACGTGGCCGCCGAGATGCCGAGCTCCAGCGTCATCGGCCGCATGAAGAGCCCGAGGCTCTGGCGCAAGCCCATGCAGAGCGAGATGATGAGGCCGGAGAGAAGCACGAGGAGGAGCATCGCGCGGCGCTGGGCGGTCATGGCAGGGCTCGAAGTAAACAGGTCTGTTTACCTATGATCGGCGACCGTCTATACTCTTGTCAACCGGAAAGTAAACCGACCTGTGTATAAGTCCGCCGCCCGCCCCGGCGAGCGCATCCTCGCCGCCGCCGACAAGCTCTTCTACGAGCAGGGCATCCGCGCGGTCGGTGTCGACACCATCGCCGCCGAGGCCGGCGTCAGCAAGCGCACGCTGTACAACTACTACCCGACCAAGGACGACCTCATTGCCGCGTACCTCACCGCGCGCTTCAAGCACATCGCGCCGTCCGACGCGCCGGCGCGCGAGCAGATCCTCGCCTACTTCGAGCGCATCGAGGCGATGGTGGCGGACGGCAGCTTCCGCGGCTGCCCGTTCGTCAACGCGGTGACCGAAATCGGCGACCGCAAGCATGCCGCCATCGCCCTCGCCGTGCAGTTCAAGGAGCAGCGCCGGCAGTGGTACCGCGCGCTCCTCGAGCGGCTGCAGGTGAAGGACCCGGACGCGCTCGCCACGCAGCTCCAGCTCCTCGTCGAGGGCGTGCTCGCCACCTCGCTCGTGCGCGGCGATCCGGGCGCAGCGCGCGCCGCGCGGGCAGCCGCGGAGGTGCTGCTCGATGCGGCGATCGCGCGCAAGGCGCGGCGCAAGCGATGACGCAAAGCTTTTGTCAGGCGCGCGGGCTTAGACTGTCGGGCATGGTGCGCTTCGCCTTCGTTCTTCTCGCTGCGGCGGCGCCGCTCGCGCAAGCGCAGACCTACAAATGGGTGGACGAGCGCGGCGTGGTCAACTATTCGAACACGCCGCCGCCGCAAGCTGTGAAGGCGCAGCCGGTGGAAGAGCGCATTTCGGTCTACGCGTCCGAGCCTTCGCTCGCGCAGACAGCGGCGGTCGATCGCCGGCTGGCGGCGCTCGAAGCGGAATGGCTGCAGCGCCAGCGCTTGATGGCGGCCGCGGCCTATACGCCGCCGGCGCCGCTCTACGATGATTACCGCATGGGAAGCTACTACTTGCCCTTCATTCTCCCGGCGCTGGCGTCGCGCCGGCCGGTGCTCCACAACGTATCTATCACGCCTCGCGTGCGAAGCGCGCGTGCGACAGTACTGCTGGATTCGCGACGTTGATCGGCCGGCCCGCCGCGAAGGCGAGGATCTGGTCGAAGATGTCGGCGAACTGAAGCTCCCACTCATCGCGCGTGACGTAGCCGAGATGCGGCGTGCAGACGACGTTCTCCATCGCAAGCAGCGGATGATCGGCGTTCAGCACCGGCTCGTGCTCGTAGACGTCCACCGCCGCCTTCCCCGGCCGCCCCGCCTTTAGCGCCTCGACGAGCGCACCTTCTTCCACCAAGCCGGCGCGGCTGGTATTGAC
>VBCM01000168.1 GCA_005883675.1 Betaproteobacteria bacterium | reverse complement strand
CGCGATGGCCGCAAAGAGCTGCGGAAACTGCGCCACCGGCGCCGCAACGAGCACCATGTCCGCCTCGCGCGCCGCGGCGGCGGCGTCGGGCGCGATGGCGTCGATGATGCGCCGCTCGCGTGCGAGCTCGAGATTGGCGCGCGAGCGCCCGGCGCCGACCACATGCGAGACCTTGCCCGCTTCCCGCAGCGCCAGCGCGAAGGAGCCGCCGATCAGCCCGACGCCGATGACGGCAAGGCGCATCAGTCGCGCAGGCTCGCGGCCAGCGCGGCGAGGAACTTCTCGTTCTCCTCCGGCGTGCCGACGGTAACGCGCAGGTGCTCGGGCAGTTCGTAGGCGCCGCCCACCGGCCGCACGATCACGCCGCGGCGCAGAAGGCGCTTGTAGATCTCCGCCGCTCTTCCGACGCGGATGGTGATGAAGTTGCCGTACGAGGGGATGTAATCCAGCCCGAGGCGCGTCGCGCCTTCGGCCAGCTGTTGCAGGCCGTGCAGATTCTCGGCATAGCTGCGCGCGACGAACGCCATGTCGTCGAGCGCCGCCGTCGCTGCGGCGAGCGCGAGGCTGTTGACGTTGAACGGCTGGCGCACGCGGTTCATGATGTCGGCGACCGACGGGTGCGCGAATGCATAGCCCACGCGCAGCCCGGCGAGCCCGTAGGCCTTGGAGAAGGTGCGCGTGAGGACCAGGTTGGGATGGCGCTTGAGCCATTTCACGCTGTCGCCCCGCAGATCGGGCGAAAGGTATTCGTTGTACGCCTCGTCCAGCACCACGAGCACCCGCTCCGGCACACGGCGCAGGAACGCTTCGACTGCGTCTGCGCGCGCGTAAGTCCCGGTGGGGTTGTTCGGGTTCGCCACCCAGATGACATAGGTCTCGTCGTCCAGCGCGCGCGCCATCGTCTCGAGGTCGTGCGCGTAGTTCCTGGCCGGCACGACGATCGCGCGGGCGCCGCGCGCCTGCGTCGCGAGCGGATAGACGGCGAAGGCGTGCTGCGACATGACGGCGGCACGGCCCGGGCCGAGGAAGGCGGCCGCGACGAGCTCGAGGACATCGTTCGAGCCGTTGCCGAGCACGATCGAGCCCATCTCGACGCCGTAGCGCGCCGAAAGCGCGCTTTTCAGCTCGAAGCCGTTGCCGTCCGGATAGCGCGCGATGTCCGCGAGCGCGGCGTCGATTGCGGCGCGCGTGCGCGGGCCGATGCCGCGCGGATTCTCGTTGGAGGCGAGCTTGATGATGCTGCGCTCCTCCAGCCCCATCTCGCGAGCGAGCTCGGAGATCGGCTTGCCTGGCTGGTAGGGTGCGATCGAGCGCACGTAAGATGGCGAGAGCTCGCAGGGATCGATCAGCATCAGCGCACCGCCACGGGATAAGAGCCGAGCACCTTGAGGAATGGCGCAGCCGTACGCAGCTTGGCGAGCGCCTTGGCTACCGGCGCATCCTTCTGGTGCCCCTCGACGTCGATGAAGAACACGTACTCCCAGAGCGCGGAACGGCTGCGCGCCGGGCGCGACTCGATGCGCGTCATGCTCACGCGATGCTCGGCGAGCGGCGTGAGCAGCGCATGCACGGCGCCGGGCTTGTTCTCCGCGGAAAGGACGAGCGAGGTGCGGTCCTTGCCGGTCGGCGCCGGGTCGAGCTCGCCGAGTACCAGAAAGCGCGTGGTGTTATTGGGCGTATCCTCGATCGAGCGCGCGAGCACCGTGAGCCCGTAGCGCTCGGCGGCCGCTTCGCCGGCGATGGCCGCCGTTGCCGGCTCATGGGCGGCACGCTGCGCCGCCTCCGCGTTCGAGGCGAGCGGCACGCGCTCGACGCCCGGCAGGTGCTGCGCGAGCCAGGCGTCGCACTGGCCGAGGGACTGGGCGTGCGAATAGACGCGCCGCAGCTCCTTGAGGGTGCCCTTCGCGAGCAGGTTCTGCTGCACGCGCAGCTCGATCTCCGCGCAGATGCGTAGCGGCGTGCTGAGCAGGAGATCCAGCGTGCGCCCGACGACGCCTTCGGTGGAATTTTCGACCGGCACCACGGTGAACTGCACCGCGCGCGCCTCGCAGCGGCGGAACGCCTCGTCGACGCTCGCCGCGGGCAGCGCCTCGACCGCCCGGCCGAAATGCTGGCGCACCGCCTGCTCGCTGAAGGTGCCCTCGGGCCCGAGGTAGATGACGCGGATCGCCTCTTCGAGCCCGCGGCAGGCGGAGATCACCTCGCGGAATACGGCGGTTACCCGCTCGGCGGCGAGCGGCCCCGGGTTGCTATCCGCCATGCGCCGCAGGATCTCGGTCTCGCGCTCGGGCCGGTAAGCCGGCGCGCCGTGCTTGAGGGCGCCGATGCGGCTCGCGAGCCCGGCGCGCCGGTTGAGGAGTTTCAGCAGCTCGTCGTCGACCGCATCGATGTCGCGACGCAGCTTGTCGATGTCTTCAGCCATCGACCGGCAGATAGCGCACCGCGAGCACGCCGCTGGTATGGCAGAGCTCATCGATCACGTCGTCCGGCACCGGACTGTCGATGTCCGCGACCGTGTACGCCATCTCTCCCTTGGACTTGTTCAGCATGTTGTGGATGTTGATTTTGCGCTTGCCGAGCGTATGCGAAATGCGCCCCAGCATGTCGGGGACATTGGCATTGGCGATCGCGAGGCGAAACGGCGACTCGCGCGGCATCGTCGCGTCGGGGAAGTTGACCGCATTCTGCAGATTGCCGTGCTCGAGATAATTACGCACCTCGTCCACGACCATCACCGCCGAATTGTCCTCCGCCTCGGCCGTCGAGGCGCCGAGATGCGGCAGCGCGATCACGCCCGGCTTGCCGAGCAGCGCCGCGCTGGGGAAGTCGGTCACGTACCAGCGCAGCCGGGCGCTTGCGAGGCCCTTCAGCACCGCGTCGTCGGCGGTCACGCCCTCGCGCGAGAAGTTGAGCAGCACCGCGCCCTGGTGGAAATGCTCGACGTTCTTGGCATTGATCATGTGCCGCGTTTTCTCGACGAGCGGCACGTGCAGGCTCACGAAGTGGCTCCCCTTCAGCACCTCGTCGATCGAATGCGCGCGGCGCACCTGCGAAGGCAGGCTCCACGCGGCTTCCACCGTGATGTGCGGATCGTGGCCGAGCACGTTCATGCCCAGCCGTATGGCCGCGTCCGCCACCAGGCTGCCGATCTTGCCGAGGCCGATCACGCCGAGCGTGTGGCCCGGAAGCTCGAAGCCGGCGAAAGCCTTCTTGCCGCTCTCCACGGTCTTGTCGATGTCGCCGCCGTCCAGTCCCTTGACGAACTCGAGCGCCGGCCCGAGGTTGCGCGCCGCGATCAGCATGCCGGCGAGCACCAGCTCCTTCACGGCGTTGGCGTTCGCGCCGGGTGCGTTGAACACCGGGATGCCGCGTTTCGACAGTGCCACGACCGGAATGTTGTTCACGCCGGCGCCCGCGCGGCCAACGGCACGCAGCGAGGGCCCAAACTCGTATTTATGCAGGTCCTGCGAGCGCACCAGGATCGCCCACGGATCCTTCGATTCCTTGACCACGGCATAGCGCTCCGGCGGGAAGCGCTTGAGGCCCACCTGCGCAATCTGGTTGATCACCAGGACCTCGCACTTCTTGCCCTTAGCCATGGCGCTTTTCGAATTCCCGCATGTACTCCACCAGCCGCTGCAGGCCCTCGATCGGCATCGCGTTGTAGATCGAGGCGCGCATGCCGCCGACCGAGCGGTGGCCCTTGAGCTGCACCATGCCGCGCTCCGCGGCGCCTTTCAGGAAAGGCTCGTCGAGCTTCGCGTCCGGCAGCGTGAAGGGCACGTTCATGCGCGAACGGTCCTCTTTCGCCACCGGGTTGCTGTAGAAGCGCGTGCTGTCGAGATAGTCGTAGAGCAGCTTGCTCTTCGCGACGTTGCGCCGTTCGATCTCGGCGAGGCCGCCCAGCGCCTTGAGCCATTTGAATACCAGCGCGGCGATGTAGATCGAGTAGCTGGGCGGCGTATTGAGCATGGAGTCCGCCTCGGCCTGCAGCTTGTAGTCCATCACACTCGGTGTGCCCTTGGCCGCCTGTCCGATGAGGTCGTCGCGCACGATGACGATCGACATGCCCGCCGGGCCGACGTTCTTCTGCGCGCCGGCGTAGATCAGCCCGAACTTGGAGATCTCGATCGGCCGCGACAGGAAGTGCGACGAGGCGTCGGCAACGAGCGGGATCTCAACTTTTGGCGCCGCATGGAACTCCACCCCGCCGATGGTCTCGTTCGAGCAGTAGTGGACGTACGCCGCGTCCGGGCGCTCGTGCCACTGCTTGGGCGCATAGGTGAACTTGCGATCTTCCGATGTGGCGGCGATATGCACATCGCAATAGCTCTTCGCTTCCTTGATTGCCTTCTTCGACCATTCACCGGTCGCCACGTAGTCGGCCTTGCCCTTGCCGCGCAGCAGGTTCATCGGCACCTGCGCGAACTGCAGCGTGGCGCCGCCGGCGAGGAACAGCACCTTGTAGTTCGCCGGCACGGCGAGGAGCTCGCGCAGGTCCTTCTCCGCCTGCGCGGCGATGCCGATGAACTCGCTTCCGCGATGGCTCATCTCCATCACCGACATGCCGCTGCCGTGCCAGTCGAGCATCTCGTCGCCGGCACGGGAAAGCACTTCCGCGGGCAGCATCGCCGGGCCCGCGCTGAAATTGAAAATGCGCGACATCAGTGCACCGTGGGCGGCGGCGCCTCCGGAGGTACGTCTTCCGCCGGCGGCGCTTCCGATCCCGGCTCGCCATGGCCGCCGTTACCGCCGTTGCCGTTGCCGAGGTCGCGCTCTTCGATGCGCTCGATGCCGGCGAGCTTCTCGCCCTCGGAGAGCGCGATCAGCGTCACGCCCTGCGTCGAGCGTCCCATCTCGCGGATCTGCGCGACGCTCGTGCGGATCACATTGCGCTCGGAGGTCTGGATCGAGATGACCCCCTGGCCGCCGCGCCCATGGCGCGGGTATTCGCCGAGAGGCGTGCGCTTGCCGAAGCCGTGCTCGGTGGCGGTGAGCACGCCCTTCTGCTCGTTGTTCGCCGCGAGCATGCAGACGACGCGCTGGCCTTCGCCCAGGCGCATGCCGCGCACGCCGGTCGCCTGGCGGCCCATCGGGCGCACGTCGGCTTCCTCGAAGCGCACCGCCTTGCCCTCGGAGGAGAAGAGCATCACGTCGTATTTGCCGTCGGTGAGCGCCGCACCGACGAGGTAGTCGCCTTCGCCGAGGCCCACGGCGATGATGCCGCTCGGACGCGGACGCGAGAATTCGTCGAGCGGCGTCTTCTTCACCGTGCCCTGCGCGGTGGCCATGAAAACGTAGTGGTCCTCGTCGAACTCCTTGACCGGCACCACCGCGGTGATCTTCTCGCCTTGCTCGAGCGGGAACATGTTGACGATCGGCTTGCCGCGCGCCGAGCGGCTGCCGGCCGGTACCTCGAAGACCTTGAGCCAGTAGAGCTTGCCCCGGTTGGAGAAGCACAGCAGGTAGTCGTGCGAGTGCGCGACGAACAGCCGCTCGATGAAGTCGTCTTCCTTCATCGTGGTTGCCATGCGGCCGCGGCCGCCGCGGCGCTGCGCCTTGTATTCGGTGAGCGGCTGCGATTTCACGTAGCCGCCGTGCGAGAACGTGACCACCATGTCCTGCGGCGCGATCAGGTCCTCGATCGAGATGTCCTCGGCGACGGTGACGATCTCGCTCTTGCGCTTGTCGGCGAACGCCTCCTTCAGCGCGCGCAGCTCGTCGGCAATCATCTTTGTGATGCGTACCGGCTTCGCCAGGATGTCGAGCAAGTCGGCGATCTTCACCATCACCTCGCGGTACTCGTCGCGGATCTTGTCCTGCTCGAGGCCGGTGAGGCGGCGTAGCTGCAGGTCGATGATCGCCTGTGCCTGCTCGTCCGACAGGTGGTAGCCGCCCTCCTGCAGTCCATATTGGGCAGCCAGCCCTTCCGGCCGGAATTGCGCCGCGGGCGCTTTGCCGAGCATGTCGCGCACGAGCTGCGAGGGCCAGGCACGCGCCATCAGGCCGCGCTTCGCCTCGGCGGGACTTGGCGAGCGCTTGATGAGGTCGACGACTTCGTCGACGTTGGAGAGCGCCACCGCCAGGCCTTCGAGGAGATGGCCCCGTTCGCGCGCCTTGCGCAGCTCGAACACCGTGCGGCGCGTGACGACTTCGCGCCGGTGCGAGATGAACGCCTCGAACAGGTCCTTGAGGTTGAGGAGCCGCGGCTGGCCGTCGACCAGCGCCACCATGTTCATATGGAAGGCGTCCTGCAGCTGCGTCATCTTGTAGAGGTTGTTCAGCACGACTTCCGGAATCTCGCCGCGCTTCAGCTCGATGACCATGCGCATGCCCGACTTGTCGGACTCATCGCGCAGGTCCGAGATGCCCTCGAGTCGCTTGTCGGTGACCAGCTCGGCGAGCTTCTCGAGCAGCGCCTTCTTGTTCACCTGGTAGGGCAGCTCGTCGACGATGATCGCCTGCCGATCGCCCTTGCCGATCTCCTCGAAGTGCGTACGCGCGCGCATCACCACGCGGCCGCGCCCGCTGCGATAGCCCTCGTGCGCGCCGGCGATACCGTAGATGATCCCGGCGGTCGGAAAGTCGGGCGCGGGCATCAGCTTGATCACTTCCTCGATGGCGCAGTGCGGCTGCTCGAGCACATGCAGGGCAGCGTCGATCACTTCGCCGAGGTTATGCGGCGGGATGTTGGTTGCCATGCCGACGGCAATGCCCGAGGAGCCATTCACCAGCAAGTTGGGCACGCGCGTCGGCAGCACCACCGGCTCGCGTTCCTTGCCGTCGTAATTGGGTGCGAAGTCGACCGTCTCGGCCTCGATGTCGGCGAGCATCTCGGAGGCGAGCTTCTCCAGCCGGCACTCGGTATAGCGGTAGGCCGCGGCGGAGTCGCCATCGACCGAGCCGAAATTGCCCTGGCCGTCGATCAGCGTGTAGCGCATGGAGAAGTCCTGTGCCATGCGCACGAGCGCCTCGTACGTGGCGGCGTCACCGTGCGGATGGTATTTGCCGAGCACATCGCCGACGATGCGCGCGCACTTCACGTAGGGGCGGTTCCAGACGTTATTCGCCTCGTGCATCGCAAACAGCACACGGCGATGCACCGGCTTCAGACCGTCTCTCACGTCCGGAAGAGCGCGTCCCACGATCACGCTCATCGCGTAATCGAGGTACGAGCGCCGCATCTCCTCCTCGAGTGAGACCGGGAGGGTTTCTTTGGCGAAGGATTCCATGCGAAAGAGGCTCGGATTTTATCATGCGAGGTGCGCGCAACCGACGGTTTTCTCTCGAAAAACGGCTTGTCCGCAGCGGCGCGACTGTGCTTAAATGCGCCACCAAAAATCACCGAGGGGGAGGCCGATGAAAAACCGCTTGCTGATCCTCGCCGCGCTGCTCGCGGCCGCCGGTTGCGCCACGCAGGAAGCGCCCAAGCCCGCGCCTGCGCCCGCGCCAGCACCGAAGCCGCAAGTCACACCGGAAGTGAAACCGGCGCCCGTGGCAAAGCCCGAGCCCAAGAAGCCGGCGCTCGTCAATCTCTCGTCGCGCGAGCTCTTCGAGTTCAATAAGGCGACGCTCACCGACGAAGCGAAGAAAAAGCTCGACGCCGAGGTAGTGGCGAAGCTCAAGGACGTCGGCGAGGTGCGTTACATCAACGTGAACGGGCACGCCGACCGGCTCGGCTCGGCGCAGTACAACCAGCGGCTTTCCGAGAAGCGCGCCGAGGCCGTGCGCGCTTATCTCGTCTCGAAGGGCGTGGATGCGTCGAAGGTCGAGACCTTGGGCTTCGGCAAGACGACGCCGGTGAAGTCCTGCCCCGACCAGAAAGACCGCAAGGGACTCATCGAGTGCCTCGCGCCGAACCGGCGCGTCGAGGTCGAGATCCAAGGCGCCCCGAGATAGCACCCTTTCTCATCGAGCCGCGCTGGCTCGTTCCGGTCGAGCCGGCCGGCAGTGTCCTCGCCGAGCATGCCGTCGCCGTGCGCGACGGCAATATCGAAGCGCTGCTGCCCGCGGCCCAAGCGCGAGCGCGCTTTGCCGGCTACGAACGCATCGCGCTCGACGAGCATGTGCTCTTCCCGGGGCTGGTCAACGCGCATACGCATGCCGCGATGACGCTGATGCGCGGGCTGGCGGACGATCTGCCGCTCATGCGCTGGCTCGAGGAGCACATCTGGCCCGCTGAAAAGCGCCATGTGTCGCCGCAGTTCGTGCGCGATGGCACGCTGCTCGCGTGCGCCGAGATGCTGCGTGGCGGCATCACCTGCTTCAATGACATGTACTTCTTCCCGCAGGCGGCGCTCGAGTCGGCGCTCGAAGCGGGCATGCGCTCGGCGCACGGCATCATCGTGATCGAGTTTCCGTCCGCCTATGCGGCCGATGCGGCGGACTACCTGCGCAAGGGCCTCGAGGTGCGCGATCGCTACGGCGATGAGCCGCTCGCCTCCTTCTGCCTCGCGCCGCATGCACCCTACACGGTGTCCGATGCGACCTTCCGCCAGGTGGCGACGCTCGCTGCGGAGCTTGACCTGCCCGTGCATGTGCACGTGCACGAGACGGAGGACGAAGTGCAGCGCTCGGTTGCCGAGCACGGCGTGCGGCCGCTCGAGCGGCTGCAGCGGCTGAATATCGTCACGCCGAATCTGATCGCCGTGCACGCGGTCCATCTCAGCCGCGAAGAGATCGCGCTGCTCGCCCGCCACGGCTCCTCGGTCGTGCATTGCCCGAGCTCGAACCTCAAGCTCGCGAGCGGCTTTGCGCCGGTCGCGAAGCTCGCCGCTGCGGGCGTCAACGTCGCGCTCGGTACCGATGGCGCGGCGAGCAACAACCGCCTGGACATGTTCCAGGAGATGCGCAGCGCCGCGCTGCTCGCCAAAGCGCTCGCGCGCGACGCGCAGGCGATGCCTGCGCACGCGGCGCTGCGCGCGGCGACGCTCGGCGGCGCGCAAGCGCTCGGGCTCGCAGAGCGCATCGGCTCGATTACGCCCGGCAAGGCTGCCGATCTCGTCGCCGTTTCACTGCGCGCGCCGGAACTCGCACCGTGCTATGACGTGGTGTCGCATCTTGTGTATGCGGCGGGCCGCGAGCACGTCACCCACGTATGGATTGCAGGTGAGCTGCGCCTTCTCGACGCTGAGCTTCAAAACGATGCCTTTGCTCGCTTGGATACTCGGATGGCTTTGTGGCAGAATGCCCTCGGCTCACTCGCAGGCCATTGATAGCAATAAGGTTTTAAGTACCAAACGGGAGAAACAATGAGGACGAACGCGTGGGCTCTTGTCGCATTGGTCGCCGCATTCGTCGCTTTTGCCGCTGGTTGCGCCACGCAGGAGCCGCCGAAGCCGGCGCCCGCGCCGGCCCCGGCCCCGGCTCCCGCGCCGGCACCGAAGCCCGAGCCGAAGCCCGAGCCGCCGAAGCCCAAGCCCGTGGCCGAGAAAGTCACCTTGGCCGCCGATGTGCTTTTCGACTTCGACAAGTCGGTGGTCAAGCCCGACGGCAAGGCGAAGCTCGATGACCTCTCTGCGAAAGTGCGGGGCATCAATCTCGAGGTCGTGATTGCGATCGGCCACACCGACTCGATCGGCAGCGACGAGTACAACCAGAAGCTTTCGGTGCGGCGCGCCGAATCGGTGAAGGCCTATCTGGCGTCGAAAGGCATCGAAGCGAATCGCATCTACACCGAAGGCAAAGGCGAGAAACAGCCCGTCGCCGACAACCGCACGCGCGAAGGCCGCGCCAAGAACCGCCGCGTGGAGATCGAGGTCATCGGCACGCGCCGTCCCTAGAACGCAATAGTCCGCCCTACCCGTCCAGACCCCGCTTCGGCGGGGTTTTTGTTTCGCGGCACGCTGTTTGCTGCTCCTTGTGGCCCATGCCGAGTAGTCCGGTCGGCACGGCCGATTTTTGCAACGTTTTCGACAAGGAGACGAGGATGGAGAAGCGCATCTTGGCAGTGCTAATCGCGGCGGCGTGGGCCGGTGCTGCGTACGCACAAACTTATCAGACAGACCGCAACGCGAACGCCGGCCGACAAGCGCAGAGCAGCACCGCTCCACAAACTCCGGGCGCTACGGCACGCGCCGGCAATCCGCCACCGCCGTCTGATGCTTATGTCGGCTCGGGCGCAGGAGTGGTAGCGACCAACCCCTTTGGCCTTTGCTGGCGTGGCGGCGCAGAGTGGTCGCCGGACAAGGCCGCCGCGCCCTGTGACCTCGTGACGCGGGCTACAGTCGCGCCCGTGCCAGTCGCACAAGCGCCGGCGCCCGCGCCGGTTGTTGCCGCGCCACCGCGCGTGATCGAGAAGATCACGCTCAACACCGACGTGCTGTTTGCGTTCAACCGGGCGGAGCTCACACCCGCCGGCGAGCAGAAGCTCGATGAGCTCGCCAAGAGCGCGCAGGGCTCCGACGTCGAGAAAGTGGTGCTCACCGGGCATGCCGACCGCATCGGCACCGAGGACTACAACCAGAAACTGTCGGAGGACCGCGCGCAGGCGGTGGCCGACTATCTGGCGACCAAAGGCGTGGATCGTAGCCGCCTGCAGGTCGAAGCGAAAGGCGAGAGCCAGCCCATCACCGGCGACCAGTGCAAGAACATGGGCCCGGAGAACAACAAGAACCAGAAGCTCATCGCCTGCCTGCAGCCCGACCGGCGCGTCGACGCAGAGCTGCTCGGCAGCCGCGAGACGACCGCTGGCTCGGCGCCCGCTCCAGCCGGCGCCGGCGCGACGGGCGGCGCGAGCTCCGGCAGCGCCGGCTCTTCATCGAGCAATCCCGGCTCCGCGAACACGAAGTAGCGTTAGGTGCACGCAACGAGCCCCGCTTCGGCGGGGCTTTTTTTTGGGACAATCACCGGCGTGAGCGTGAACGTCGATCCGGCCGAGCTCGAGAAGTTCAGCCAGCTCGCGCATCGCTGGTGGGATCCGCACGGCGAGTTCCGGCCGCTTCACGAAATTAATCCGCTGCGGCTTGATTGGATCGACGAGCGCGCCGCGCTTGCGGGCAAGAACGTGCTCGATGTCGGCTGCGGCGGCGGCATCCTCGCCGAGGCGATGGCCGCGCGCGGCGCACGCGTCAGCGGCATCGATCTTTCGGAAAAATCGCTGCGCGTCGCGCAACTACACCTTCTGCAGAGCAAAGCCGATGTGCAATACGAGTGCGCGAGCCCCGAAGGATATGCCGAGCGCCATCCGGCAGCCTTCGATGTGATCACCTGCATGGAGCTCCTCGAGCACGTGCCACAGCCGGCCAACGTCGTCGCGGCGTGCGCGCGCCTCGTGCGCCCGGACGGCCAGGTGTTCTTCTCCACGATCAACCGCAACCCCAAGGCCTATCTCTTCGCGGTCATCGGCGCGGAGTACATCCTGCGGCTGCTGCCACGCGGCACGCACGACTACCTGCGCTTCATCAAGCCCGCGGAGCTCTCGCGCTTCGCTCGAGACGGCGGGCTGCGCTGCGCCGAGCTCATCGGCATGACCTACAACCCGCTCACGCGCGAGTATCGGCTCGGGCGCGACTGCGACGTCAACTATCTCCTGCGCTGCGTGCGTGATTAGCACGCGCGCGGTGCTGTTCGATTTCGACGGCACGTTGGCCGATACCGCGCCCGATCTCGCTTGCGCAGTGAACGCGATGCGCGCGGCGCGCGGCCTGCAGCCCCTCGCCGCCGCGGTCGTGCGGCCCTATGCGTCGATGGGCGCGCGCGGCCTCCTGCGCGTCGGCTTCGACATGACGCCCGAGCACCCGCAATACATTGCGATGCGCGACGAATTCCTCGACCTGTACGGGCGAGCGCTATGCGTCCACACGTGCGTATTCCCCGGCATGGCGGAGCTTCTGGCCGAGCTTGAGGCGCGCGACATCGCCTGGGGCATCGTCACGAACAAATCGAGCCGCTTCACCACGCGCCTGGTGGAGGAGCTCGGCGTCGCGCCGGCATGCGTGATCTGCGGCGATTCGACACCGCATCTGAAACCGCATCCGGCGCCCTTGCTCGCGGCGGCCGAAAAGCTCGACCTGGCGCCGGCCGACTGCGTCTACGTTGGTGACGACCTGCGCGACATCCAGGCAGCGCGCGCCGCCGGCATGCGCTGCGTCGCCGTGCAGTACGGTTATCACGGCACCGACAATCCCGGGCCCGCGACCTGGAACGCCGATGCGATCATTTCCCGCCCTGCTGAACTCCTGGAGCACCTATGAAAGCCGTTGCGCACACTGGCCGCGACATCGCCTCGCTCACCGACATCGAGCTGCCCAAACCCGGGCCGGGCCCGCGCGATCTGCTCGTCAAGGTAGAGGCGGT
The DNA here is from genome assembly GCA_005883675.1 of Betaproteobacteria bacterium. GTDB lineage: Bacteria > Pseudomonadota > Gammaproteobacteria > Burkholderiales > SG8-39 > SCGC-AG-212-J23. The sequence continues at coordinate 2,278 of VBCM01000168.1, read as the reverse complement.
GTCGGTGAACCCAGTCGACACCAAACAAAGAAAAACGGACACGCCCTCGCCCCGCGTGCTCGGCTGGGACGCGGCCGGCACTGTTGCCGCGGTGGGTGCCCAGGTCACGCTCTTCAAGCCGGGCGATGCGGTTTATTACGCCGGCGACGTCACCCGCCCGGGCTCGAACAGCGAGTTCCATCTCGTCGATGAACGCATCGTCGGGCGCAAGCCGAAGACGCTCGACTTCGCGCATGCCGCCGCGATCCCGCTCACCGCGATCACCGCCTGGGAGGCGTTCTTCGACCGCATGAAGGTGGCGAGCGGCAGATCGGTGCTCATCATCAACGGCGCAGGCGGTGTCGGGTCGATCGGCATCCAGATCGCCAAATGCGCCGGCCTGCGCGTTATTGCGACGGCGTCACGGCCGGAGACCATCGCCTGGGTCAAGGAGCTCGGCGCCGAGCACGTCGTCGATCACCGCCGGCCCCTGCGGCCGCAGCTCGAGGCGCTAGGGCTGAAGCACGTCGACTACGTCGCCAACTTCAGCGGCGAGCTCGACAACCATTGGCCGGCCATGGCGGACATCGTGGCCCCGCAGGGCGCGGTCCTCGCCATCGTCGGCAACCGCGATCCGCTCGCGATGGACGTCGTGCGCTCGAAGAGCGCTTCGGTGTGCTGGGAGCTCATGTTCACCCGGCCGCGCTTCCAGACGCCCGACATGATCGAGCAGCACAAGCTCTTGAACGCGGTCGCTGAGTGGCTCGACGCCGGCAAATTGCGCAGCACGCTGCGCGAGACACTGTCGCCGATCAACGGCGCGAATCTGCGCCGCGCGCACGAGAAGCTCGAATCGGGGACCATGATCGGCAAGCTGGTCTTGCACGGCTGGGCTTGATAAAATGGCGGCTGACACCAACGATTCCGGGGGCGACCTGGTTTCGACGTGGGTCGCGAAGCAGCGCAGGGCATGCCGAGGACCAGAACACCTCGTAAATCCATCTGGAAACACTACAAACGCCAACGACGAGCGTTTCGCTCTAGCAGCCTAATACCTGCTGGACGCTGCACTAGCTTGCTGATGGGCTAGGCCGGTCGAAAGATCGGTGCAGCGTCATTCACATCAGCCTCTCTCCCGGGCTTGGCCGCTTGGCCCAGGGGATCCGTCGAAGCGGCTAGCCGAGCGTCAGCCTGCCGGTTGGCGGGCGCAGAGCGAAGGCATTAAAAGACCAGGCTAAGCATGTAGTCCTGACTGTGTAGGGCTTACGGACGCGGGTTCGATTCCCGCCGCCTCCACCAATTTCCGGCATGAGAAGAGCAAAGCACGGCGCGCTCGCCCGGGCGCTGCGCACTTTCGGCGTGCGCGTTTTTCGTCCCGGCCAGCACCAGGTCATCCAAAACATCCTCGCCGGACGGGATACGCTCGCCATCATGCCGAGCGGCGCCGGCAAGTCGCTCTGCTATCAGGTACCGGCGCTTTGCCTGCGCGGCGCCACGCTCGTCGTCTCGCCGCTCATCTCGCTCATGAAGGACCAGGCCGACAAGGCCAACGAGCGCGGCGTGCTTGCGGCGGCGCTGAACAGCAGCCTGAGCGACCGGGAGGAAGCGCGGCTGATACGAGAGATCGAGGCCGAGAAGGCGCGGCTCATTTACACCACGCCCGAGCGACTCTCCAACAAGGACTTCGTGGACCTCCTGCGACGCCAGAGGATCGCGCTCGCAGTGGTGGACGAGGCGCATTGCATTTCGCATTGGGGCCCTGATTTTCGCCCCGCTTTCCTTGAGATCGCGGCGTCGCTTCGGCGCCTCGGCAAGCCGACGGTCCTCGCGCTCACGGCAACGGCGACCGCAGACGTGGTCGAGGACATCCGCCGGCACCTCGAATGCCCGGCGATGCGCCTCGTGCACACGGGGGTGTACCGCTCGAATCTCCGCTACGCCGTGCAGCAGGTGACGAGCGACAAGGAGCATCGCGCAGCCCTTCTTACGTGCGTGCGCCGCGCTCGCGGCTCAGCGATCGTCTACTGCGCGACCGTCAAGGCGGCGAAGGACGTGCACGCTTTCCTGCTCGCGGGCGGCAAAAAAGCGCTGCTCTACCATGGCCGTCTCGCGTCGAAGGAAAGAGCCAAGCGCCAGGATGCATTCATGAGCGGAAGGGCGCGGCTCATGGTGGCGACGAACGCTTTCGGCATGGGAGTCGACAAGCCCGACATCCGCGCGATCGTCCACTACCAAGTGCCCGGCAGCATCGAGGCGTACTACCAGGAGTCCGGGCGCGCCGGCCGCGACGGCGAAGCCG
>VBCM01000167.1 GCA_005883675.1 Betaproteobacteria bacterium | reverse complement strand
TCGCCGAATCGCTCCACGGGCCGCTCTCGGTCGACGACGCGCTCGATGCCGGCAACGAGCTCGCTTACCTGCGCGAGGGCCTGCAGCGCGAGGTGCTGCGCAAGCTCCGGCGCGGGCACTGGGTGGTGGAAGCGGAGCTCGATCTCCACGGCATGAACCGCCACGTGGCGGCGGTCAGCGTCGCCGAATTCCTGCGCCATTGCCGCCGGCGCGGGCGCGGCTGCGTGCGCATCGTGCACGGCAAGGGCCTGGGCTCGCGCCAGCGCGAACCGGTGCTGAAAGGCCTGCTGCGCAAGTGGCTGCTGCGGGAAGAGGTGCTTGCGTTCAGCCAGGCGCCGGCCGCGCAGGGAGGCAGCGGCGCCGTGCTGGTATTGCTGAAAGGCTAGACGGCCGCTTCGTTCACTTCGCCGGTGCGGATGCGCACCACGTGCTCGACCGAGGTGACGAAGATCTTGCCGTCGCCGATCTTGCCGGTGCGCGCGGACTTGACGATGGCATCGATGGCGCGCTCCACCTGGTCGTTAGGCACGACCACCTCGATTTTCACCTTCGGCAGGAAATCGACCACGTACTCGGCGCCGCGGTAGAGCTCGGTGTGTCCCTTCTGCCGGCCGAAACCCTTCACCTCGGTGACGGTGAGGCCAGTGACGCCGATCTCGGAAAGCGCTTCGCGCACTTCGTCGAGCTTGAACGGTTTGACGATCGCTTCGACTTTCTTCATCGGGGGCTCCCGTTGATGGCGGCCATTGTATCGTAGCGACTTGGAAAGCGTGCTCATCGCCGAGTCGCTCGCGCGCGTCGATCGCGACGAATGGAACGCGCTCGCCGGGCCGCAGCCGTTCATGCGTCACGAGTTCCTCACGGCGCTGATCGACACCGGCTGCGCCGCCGCCGGCCGCGGCTGGGCGCCGCAGTTCGTGCTCTTGCGCCGCGCCGGCAGCCTCGCCGGCGCCATGGCGCTCTTCGCCAAGAACCACTCCTACGGCGAGTACGTCTTCGACTGGGCCTGGGCGGAGGCGCACGAGCGCCACGGCATCGACTACTACCCGAAGCTCGTCTGCGCGGTCCCGTTCACGCCGGTGCGGGGTCCGCGGCTGCTCGCCGCCTCAACCGAACACAAGAGAACCCTCGTGCAGGCTGCGCTCGAGCTCGCGCGCGAAACGTCCTCGCTGCACGTACTTTTCGCCGCGGACGCCGACGCGGCCGTGCTCGCCGAACAGGGCTTCCTCATGCGCCGCACGGTGCAGTTCCACTGGGCGAACGAAGGTTACGCGAGCTTCGACGATTTCCTCGCGCGCCTCTCGCACGCCCGGCGCAAGAACATCCGCCAGGAGCGCCGCCGCGTACACGAGGCCGGCGTCACGTTTCGCTGGCTCGAAGGGCCCGCGATCAAGCGCAAGCACTGGGAGTTCTTCAACCGCTGCTACCGCGGCACCTATGCCGCGCATCGCTCGACGCCTTATCTCAGCCTCGAATTCTTCGTGCGGCTGGGCGCCACGCTGCCCTCGCACGTCGCGATGGCGCTCGCCGAGCGCAACGCGCGGCCGATCGCCTGTGCGCTCTTCCTGCGCGACGAGCGCGCGCTCTACGGCCGCTACTGGGGCGCGGTGGAGCATGTGCCACTGCTGCACTTCGAGTGCTGCTACTACCAGGCGATCGAGTATGCCATTTCCCGCAAGCTCGAAACCTTCGAGGGCGGCGCGCAGGGCGAGCACAAGCTCTTCCGCGGCCTGCTGCCGGTGCAGGCGCTTTCCGCCCACTGGCTCGCGCATCCGAAGTTCGCGCGCGCGGTCGAGCATTTCCTCGAGCGCGAGGGCGCGGGCATCACGCATTACGTCAACGAGCTGGTCGAGCACAGTCCATTCAAGGAGGCCTAGATGCGGCTGAAAGACAAGGTCGCCATCGTCACGGGCGCGGGCTCGGGCTTCGGCGCCGGCATCGCCCGGCGCTTCGCCGAGGAAGGCGCGCGCGTCGTGGTCAACGACATCGATCCGCGCGGCAGCAGCGTGGCGCGCGATATCGGCGGCCGCTTCGTGCAGGCGGATGTGACCAAGAGCGCCGACTGGGCGCGGCTCGTGCGCGAAGCGGGGTCCGAGCTCGCCGTCGTGGTGAACAACGCCGGCTGGACCCACCGCAACAAGCCCTACCTGGAAGTGAGCGAGGAAGAGTTCGATCGCGTGTACGCCGTGAACGTGAAGAGCGTCTACCTGTCGGCGATGCACCGTGCGGCCCCGGCCGGGCCTGACGGTCTACAACAGCTCGAAGGGCGCGGTGATCCTCATGTCCAAGTCGATGGCTGCCGAGTTCGGCCCGGACAAGATCCGCATCAACTGCGTGAACCCGGTGTTCAGCCCGGACACGGGACTCTCGGCCGAGTTCGCCGGCGGCGCCGTGACCGAGGAGGCGAGGAAGCGCTTCATGGCCACCATTCCGCTGGGGCGCTTTTCAACGCCGCTGGATGTGGCGAACGCCTGCCTTTATTTAGCGTCGGACGAAGCGGCTTTCATTAGCGGCGTGTGCATCGAGGTGGACGGCGCGCGCTGCGTCTAAGCGCGCTTTAGCTTTCCTCCGAGGAGGGCGGCGACTTGTGGCTGCTTGCGTCTGGGCTGCTGCGGGGATTCCTGCTTGGGCGCGGCCGGCGGCGCGGTGCCAGGCTCGTAGGGTTTGGAGAAGATCGGATCGGAAGGTGGCCTGACCGGCCGGTCGCGCCTGACCTTGGGTGGACTTCGGCGCGTCGGCTGATCGCCCATCAGGGTGGCGACCGTGGCGCCGCTCGGCTGGAAGCCGGGCACGAGGACTCGCTCGATACGCTTCTTGATCAGCCGCTCGATGGCGGCAAGCGACTCCATGTCTTCGGGCGCGACCAGCGAGATCGCTTCGCCGGTCAGCCCGGCGCGCCCGGTGCGCCCGATGCGGTGCACGTAGTCCTCGGGCGAATGCGGCACGTCGAAGTTGATCACCTGCGGCAGGCCCTCGATGTCGAGCCCGCGCGAAGCGACGTCGGTAGCGACGAGCACCGCGGTCTTGCCGGCCTTGAACTCGGCGAGCGCGAGCTCGCGCTCGGCCTGCGTCTTGTCGCCGTGGATAGCGTCGGCCTGGATGCGGTCCAGGCGCAGCTGGTGCGCGAGCCGGTTGGCGCCGATGCGCGTGCCGGTGAAGACCAGCACCTGCTTGAGGCCGCGCGTCTGGATGATGTAGGCGAGCAGCTCGCGCTTCTTCTCGCGCGCCACAGGATGAAGCACGTGAGTGACGAGCTCGGCGGCGACGTTGCGCGGCGTCACCTGGATCTCGGCGGGACTGCGCAGCAGCGTCTTGGCGAGCGTGCGGATCTCGTCAGGGAAGGTGGCCGAGAAAAGCAGGTTCTGCCGCGACGGCGGCAGGAGGGCAATGATCCGCTTGATGTCGGGCAGGAAGCCCATGTCGAGCATGCGGTCGGCTTCGTCGAGCACCAGCACCTGCACCTGGTTGAACATTACGGTCTTGTTCTGCACATGGTCGAGCAGCCGCCCGGGCGTCGCGACCAGGATCTCGACGCCACGGCGCAGCTCCGCGATCTGCGCGTTCATGTCGACGCCGCCGTAGACCACGGTGCTGCGCAGCGGCAGGTGTTTGCCGTAGTCGCGGAAGCTCTCGGCCACCTGTACGGCAAGCTCGCGGGTCGGCGCGAGCACCAGCGCGCGCACCGGATGGCGCGCGGGCGAGGTCGAGGTCGAGGCGAGCGGCGCGAAGCGCTGCAGGATCGGCAGCGCAAATGCCGCCGTCTTGCCGGTGCCGGTCTGCGCGCCGGCCATGAGGTCGCGCCCGGCGAGCACCAGCGGGATCGCCTGCTCCTGTACCGGCGTGGGCGTGGTGTAGCCGAGATCGCCGACCGCCCGCGTGAGCGGCACGATCAAGTCAAGCTGATCGAATGAACTCAATTCAAGGTGCGCGCCGGCCGCTCGCCGGCCTCTGACGGCTGAGTGCCTGGCAGTTTGAGTTCCATGTCCCAGTCGCTCTTCTTGACCGCCGCCTGGAGCAGGCGGCAGACCGAGTGCAGCAGCACGGAGTCGAATGAAAGCGTCACCCCCTGCCCTTCGGCAGGATGCAGCGCCACCACCGGCTGGCCGTTGCGGTCGTGCCCGGTCTGGATGCGCGCGAGCAGCAGCGGCGCGTCGCCGAGCGGCCGGCTGGCGCTGCCGGCGTCGTAGGGCTTGCTGAAGTCGGCTTTCGATACCGCGTGCTCGTGCTCGAGCCCCAGCAGCGCCTTGCGCGCCTCCGGGTTCGCCTGCGTGCGGATGCGCGGGCTCGCTTCCTCGGCCAGCTTGACGAGCAGCGGCCAGAGCAGCTTCACGAAGCGGCGCGTGAGCGCAAGGCGCAGCTCCACCGCCTCGCTGGTGGCCACCAGCATGATCAGGCGATCCTGCTCGGCGTCGTATTCGACCTTGAGCTGGTGCAGCTTCATGGAGCAATGGTACCTCTGATGCGCTGCACGAGTGCCGTCGTGGAGCGCTCGTGCTCGAAGGCAATCGAGACCACCCGCCCGCCGCGCGCAAGCACCCCCGCCGCGCCGGCGATGCGCTCGACCGGCCAGTCGCCGCCCTTTACCAGCACGTCGGGCCGACAGGCGGCGATCAGGCGCTCCGGGCTGTCCTCGTCGAACCAGGTCACCGCGCTCACCGGGCCGAGCGCCGCCACCACCGCGAGGCGGTCGGCGAGCGGATTCACCGGCCGCCCGGGGCCTTTGCCAAGCCGCTGCGCGGACGCGTCGCTATTGAGCGCAACCAGCAGGCTCGCGCCGAGCGCGCGCGCCCGGTCGAGATAGGTGACGTGGCCGCGGTGCAGGATGTCGAACACGCCGTTGGTGAAGACCAACGGCCGGGCAAGCTCGGCCACCCAATCGAGCGAGCGCGGGTCGCGGATCTTCGCTTCGAACTGCGGGGCTACGTCCCGCTCTTGGTTCGCGGGCGGCAAATGTCGTCGCTCGGCTTGCAGTACTCGAACACCTTCACCACCTTGCGCACGCCGCCGGTATTGCGCGCGATGTCGACCGCCTCGTCGGCTTCGGGCTCGCTGACGATGCCCATCAGGTACACCACGCCCGACTCGGTCACGACCTTGAGGTGCACCGGGCTCACGCGCTTCGTATCGAAGAGCCGCCCGCGCACCTTGGAGGTGAGATAGGCGTCGTTGCTGCGCGAGCCGTAGGACGAGATGCCGGAGATCTGCAGGTCGTTGGTCACCTCGCGCACGTTGGGCACCGCGCGCACGATCTTCTCCACCTCGACGCGCGCGCTCTCGTCGGGCACCTCGCCGGTGACGAGGGCGACGCGGTTGTACGAGGTGACGTTCACGTGCACCCGCGAGCCGAAGCGGTCCGAGATGCGGTTGGACGCGCGCACCTCGATCGATTCGTCTTCGATCTGCGTGCCGGTGGTGCGCCGGTCTTCCAGCGACGAATAGACCGCCGCGCCGCCCGCGCCGATCACCATCGGCACGCACGCCTGCAGCGCTGCCGCCGCCAGCGCGAGCGCAAGCGCGAGGGGGCGGCTCATCGCTTGCTCCCGAAAAGTTCGTAGTCGATCGCGTCGCACAGGCAGTGGAGCACCAGCAAATGGACCTCCTGGATGCGCGCGGTGTTCTGGTGCGGCACGCAGATGTGCACGTCCTCGCGCGCGAGCAGCGGCGCCATCTTGCCGCCGCCCTTGCCGGTGAGCGCGATCACGCGCACGCCGATCTCGTGCGCCGCGCGCAGCGCCTCGATCACGTTCGCCGAATTGCCGCTGGTCGAGATGGCGAGCAGCACGTCGCCGCGCCGCCCGAGCGCGCGCAGCTGCTTGGCGAACACCTGCTCCCAGGCGTAATCGTTGGCGATCGAGGTGAGGTTCGAGCTGTCGGTGGTGAGCGCCACCGCGGCGAGCGGCGGCCGCTCGGCCTCGAAGCGATTGACGAGCTCGGCGGCGAAGTGCTGCGCGTCGGCCGCCGAGCCGCCGTTGCCGCACGCGAGCGCCTTGCCGCCCGCTTTCAGCGCCTGCGCGAGCGCGAGCCCGGCGCGCGCGATCGGCTCGCCGAGAACGCTAGCGGCCTCGGTTTTCAGCTTCGCGCTATCGGCGAAATGCGCTGTTACTCGCTGGACGAGCCTCGCGTCGGCCGGTTGCATGCGCGGGCGATTTTACACGCTCACTACTCGCCGAACGCGTTCTTGATCCACTGCACATGGCGCGGCGGACCGTCGACCAGGAACACATCGAAGCGGCAGGTCGCCTGCGGGTGGCGCATGAGGTAGAGGCGCGCGGCCGCGATCAGCCGCCCGCGCTTCGCGGCGGTGACGCTTTCGGCCGCGCCGCCGAAGTTGCCGGGCGAGCGCATGCGCACCTCGGCGAAGACCAGCGTGCCGCGCTCCTCGGCGATGAGGTCGATCTCGCCGTGGCGGCAGCGCCAGTTGCGCTCGATGAGCCTGAGCCCGGCAGCGCGCATCAGATCGGCGCAGAGCTCCTCGGCTCGCGCCCCTTCCTGGTTCATGGCACGCTTAACGAATGGGGAGAGCCGCCGGTTGACCGGGACGCTCTACGTTGTGGCGACGCCGATCGGCAACCTCGCCGATGCGAGCCCGCGCGCCATCGATACCTTGCGCGCCGCCGACCTCATCGCCTGCGAGGACACGCGCACCAGCCGCACGCTGCTCGCGCGGCACGGCATCAACGCCCGCACGGTAGCGCTGCACGAGCATAACGAGCGCACGGCTGCGCCCAAGCTGATCGACGCGCTTCGCCAAGGCAAGAACGTCGCGCTTATCAGCGATGCCGGCACCCCGGCGCTTGCCGACCCCGGGGCCTGGCTCGTCGCCCAAGCGCATCGCGCGGGCATACCAGTCCGTCCGATCCCCGGGCCGAGCGCCGCGGCGGCCGCGCTCTCGGCCGCGGGCTTTGCCGCGAGCCGCTTCCTCTTCGCTGGCTTCCTGCCGCCGTCCGCCGCCGCGCGGCGCAAGGCGCTGGAAGCGCTCGATCTGCCGCTGCCGGTCGTGCTCTACGAGGCGCCGCACCGCGTGCGCGAGACGCTCGCCGATCTGCTCGCCCGCTTCGGGCCCGAGCGCGAGATCGCGATCGCGCGCGAGCTCACCAAGAAGTTCGAGGAGGTCGCGCGGCTGCCGCTCGGCGCGGCACTGGACTGGCTCGACGAGCGCCCCGAGCGCGAGCAGGGTGAGTTCGTGCTGGTGCTCGCACCCGGCGAGGAGCGTCCTGCAACGGCGATGGACGCGCAGCGGGTGCTCGCCGTTCTCCTCGAGACGCTGCCACCGAGCGAGGCGGCGAAGCTGGCGGCGCGCATCACCGGCGTGCCGAAGAGCGCGCTCTACCGCAAGGCGATCGAGCGCGCCAAGTAGAATCGGCGCGGATGGATCGCCTGACGCTGCGACGGCCCGACGATTTTCATGTGCATCTGCGCGACGGGCGCGCGATGGCGGCGGTGCTCGCGGATACCGCGCGGCGCTTCGCGCGCGCCATCGTGATGCCGAACCTGAAGCCGCCGGTGACGACGACGGCGTTGGCGCTGCATTACCGCGACCGGATCCTGAGCGAGCTGCAGCATATAGGTGGAAATGCGGGGGCGGATTTCGAGCCGCTGATGACGCTCTACCTGACCGACGACACGCCGCCCGAGGAAATCGCGCGCGCCAAGCTCTCGGGCAAGGTGCACGGCGTGAAGCTCTATCCGGCGGGCGCCACCACCCATTCGGATGCCGGGGTGACGCGCATCTCACGCTGCTTCCACACGCTCGAAAGAATGGAGGAAGTCGGGCTGCCGCTCCTGGTGCACGGCGAGTCCACCGACCCGGCGATCGATGTCTTCGACCGCGAAAAGGCGTTCCTCGAGGAGACGCTCGGCCCGCTGGTCGAGCGCTTCTCGCAGCTCAAAGTCGTGCTCGAGCACATCACCACGCGCGACGCCGTGCAGTACGTCGAGGTCACGGGCGCCAACGTGGCGGCGACCATCACCGCGCATCACCTGCTCATGAACAGGAACGCGCTCTTCCAGGGCGGCATCCGCCCGCACCACTATTGCCTGCCGGTGCTCAAGCGCGAAGAGCACCGCGAAGCGCTGGTCGAGGCCGCAACCTCGGGCAACCCGAAGTTCTTTCTCGGTACCGACAGTGCGCCGCACACGCGCGGCGCGAAGGAAACGGCGTGCGGCTGCGCCGGCATCTATACCGCGCACGCTGCCCTCGAGCTCTATGCCGTCGCATTCGAGGAGGCCGGGGCACTCGACAGGCTCGAAGCCTTCGCCTCCGAGTACGGCGCCAACTTCTATGGGCTGCCCCACAACAGCGGCACGGCGACCCTGCTGCGCGCGGAGTGGCGCGTGCCGCAAACGCTCGACTTCGGCGGCGAGCCGCTCGTTCCGCTGCGCGCCGGCGACACCCTTCCCTGGAAGCTCGCTTGAAGTTGTGGTGTGCATCACTTAGTCACCCGATCTACGACGCCGTGCGGCCGTGGCTCGGGTTGCCGCGCTCGCGGGAGGCGCTCAACGAGGCCGCTGCCGCGGCCGGGCTGCGCACCGAGAGCGGCATGCCGGTGCGGTTCGTGGCCCCGGGCGGAAAGCGCGGCGCCTATGAGTTGCGTGTTGACGAGACCGGCTGTATCGAGACCCGCGCGGAAAGCCTCCACGACTGGTTCAATGCGCTCTGCTGGCTCGCATTTCCGCGCACCAAGGCGCGCATCAATGCCATGCATGCGGCGGAGATCCCTCGCGAACGCGGGCGGCGCGGGCGGCTGCGCGATCTGCTCACGATCTTCGACGAAGGCGGCGCAATCGTGCTGTGCGCGGACGATGAGCTCAATCGCCTCGCGCGGGAATTGCGCTGGAGGGACCTTTTCTGGTCCGAGCGCAGCCGTGTGCGCGCAGCGATGCGCTTCGTGGTGCTCGGGCACGCAGTGCTCGAGCAGGCGCTCAAGCCCTGGCCCGGCGTCACCTGCAAGGCGCTCTTCGCGCGGCCGGGCGAGGACCCCGATCAGGCGGCGGCAGCGTGGCTCGCGAGCCGCAGCGAAGGCGCGAGCCCGCGCGAGCTCGCGCCGCTACCGGTGTTCGGCTATCCGGGCTGGGCGGACAACGAGCGCGAGAGCTACTACGACGACGAGCGCTACTTTCGTCAGGGGAAAGCGGGATAGCGCGTCTCCTGGGAGGTGGCGACGACCTCCGGATGGCGCGCGGCGACGATGTCGCGGATACGGTCGACCTTCTCGTAGGGCACATCGACGATCATCAGCACCTTGCCGCGGTCGATGTCCTGCCCGAATTGCTTGAGGCGCGAATTCGGCACCGCGGTCGCCGCCATGCTGCCCATCCAGACGCCGAGCAGCGCGCCGACGATCGCCGCGATTACCGCCGCCGCCAGCCCAGGGTGCGTGCCCTCCGGCGGATGGTTGACGATCAGGTAGCCGAGGACGACGCCGCCGAGCACGCCGAAAAAGAGCCCGATGCCGGCGCCGCGCATGAGATCCGTCTTGATGAGGTAGCTCGCCTCGTGCAGCTCACCGAGGTCGGTGCCGCGCCTGGCAAGGAAGTGCATGTGGCGATCCTCGACGCGCGCGAGCAGCAGATCGTTTGCCGTGCGCGTCGCGCTCTCCACGTCCGGAAGAAGAAAGTAGAGCCGCCGCTTCATGGTCCAGCTCCTCGAGCCGAGGCTGGCTTTATAGCCTCCGCCTCGAGGGGTAAAATTGCAAGCGGGAGTCGGCCTGGCAGCCGCCGTGCACGAGCCGTGCACGGAGGAAAGTCCGGGCTCCGCAGAGCGGGATGCAGGGTAATACCCTGGCACGGCGACGTGACGAACAGGGCCACAGAGACGAGTCCTCGGTGTGAAAGCCGAGGGGTGAAACGCGGCAACCTCCATCCGGAGCAACACCAAATAGGCAAGCGAGTTGTGGCTAAGCCCACAATGGCAGGTCTGCTCGACCGAGCTTGCGGGTAGGTGGCTAGAGCGCGCGGGCGACCGCGCGCCCAGAGGAATGGCTGCCGTTCCCGGCGGGTCCGCCCGGCGGGAGGCACAGAACCCGGCTTATCGGCCGGCTCCCGTTGTTTTTATCCTTGCCTCCGACTTGGTCGAGGGCAATAATCGGCGCGGGGAGGGCAAGAGGCGGCTGGTGCAGGCCCGCTTGCGGGCCGGGGGCACGGCCCGCCGCTGGCGCCATGCAAGACCGGTTGAACCAGAACGACGTAACGAACCGCGTCAACGTCGAGAATCCGGCGATCGTACGCGACGCGGTGCTGCGCATTTTCAGCGCGCGCTACCCCGGAGCCGACTTCACGGCGCTCGAGCGCGCCTTCGGCGACTTCCACGCCCTCTTCGCCGGCCGCTACCCCGGGTATCTGCGCTGCGACACCCTGTACCACGACATGCGGCACACGCTCGACATGACGCTCGCCATGGCGCGCCTGGTCGACGGCCATGACCGCAGCTGCGCTCCGGTGGACCGCCTCGGGCCGCGCCGCGCGGTGACGGGCATCCTGATCGCGCTGCTGCACGATTCCGGATATCTCAAGCGCAGCTCTGAGGCACACGTGGAGAACGGCGCGGTCTTCACCAAGGTACACGTGAGCCGCAGCGCCGACTTCATCTCGACGTACCTGCCGAAAGCCGGCTTCGCCGCCGAGGCGCCGCTCGCCTCGCGCCTGGTGCATTTCACCGGCTACGAGATGGACCTCGAAGACATCCGCGTCGAGGACCCGCGTGACCGCATGATCGGCTGCATGGTGGGCACCGCGGACCTCGTCGGCCAGATGTCGGACCGCATGTACCTCGAGAAGGTGCGCCAGTTCCTCTATGACGAGTTCGTCTGGGGCAAGATCGCGCGCGAGCAGCTCGCCGACGGCCGCGAGATCGTGCGCTACAGCTCGCCCGACGACCTCATCATCAAGACCCCGGGCTTCTACGAGTACGTGGCACGCACCCGGATCGCGAAGAAGCTCGACGCCGCCGACCGCTACGCCGAGTCGCACTTCGACGGGCCGAACCTGTACCAGTCGGAGATCGAGCGCAACATGGAGTTCCTGCGCGAGACGATCGAGACCGCGGACCTCGCGCGGCTGCGGCGCTACTGCTACTCGCTCTCCGCCGAGCCGCGCCAGGCGATCGTCGCCTAGCTGTCGCCGCGCGCGGACACTTGTCCGCCCGCTCGAATCATGGCAAAAGCGCGCCATGAGCTTCGTTAATTCCGGCCGGCGCGGGGACGCGCCGGCTCTTACACGCCTATTGGGCGACGCCGCGATGGCGCGCGCGGCGCTCGGCGCCTGCGGCTTTCCGATCGCCATCCTGGATGCCAGCGCGCCAGCGCGGCCGGTGAGCTACGTCAATGCGGCCTTCGAGGCCTACTTCTGCTGCCGTGCGGACGAGGCGCGCGGTCGCGCGCTCGGCGCGCTCATCCTGCGCGGCGACGAGGCGCTCGTGCACCGCATGCTGGCGGAGTCGAACCCGCGCCGCGTGCTCAAGGCCTGGTCGAAGGACGGCAGCGTACGCCACGTGGATCTCAGCCTGACTCCCCTGCGCTCGAGCGACGGCCGCATCACACACTGGGTGCTCGCGTTTTCCGATCGCAGCGAGCTCGAGCGGCTGCGCGCCGAGCTCGATTCGCTGCGCACGCTCGCCGCGGCGGCATAATCCGCCGCATTGTTGAGCGCGGCCGAACTTAACTTCGCCACTGGAGAAGCCGGCGAGTTGCCGGAATGGCTTAAGGAGCCATCGTTTCGCATCTGGCCGTTGGCGGAAGCGAAAACGGTGGCCTTGCGGCTGGGCGGCCATGAGGTCCTGGTGAAGCTGCGGGAACGAAGCGGCGTTCTCGTCGGCGAGATTTCCGGCTTCGAGCCAAACATCGCGGCGCTCGGCTTGCGTATTGGAGACTT
>VBCM01000274.1 GCA_005883675.1 Betaproteobacteria bacterium | reverse complement strand
TCCGCGCCGACGCACGGTGAGAGCGGTGTTATGGTGATCGCGGCCACGGCCTAATCTTACGCTCGGGGCTACTCGGGCTTCGCCGCGGCTGATGGCGTTAAAAGGGCTCTGACCCCGATTATTTGTGGCGCGGGTCGAGCGCATCGCGCAGGCCGTCGCCCAGCAGGTTGAACGAAAGCACGAGCAGGAAGATCGACAGGCCGGGCCAGATCGCCATCCACGGCGCTTGGTCGACATAGTTGCGCGCGGTGTTGAGCATGCTGCCCCAGCTCGGTGCTGGAGGCTGTTGTCCCAACCCCAAAAACGAAAGGCTCGCTTCCGCGATCACCGCCGCGGCGATGGCGAGCGTCGCCTGCACAATCAGCGGCGCGACGATGTTCGGAAAGATGTGCCGCAGCGCGATGCGCCAGTGCGGGTTGCCGAGCGCGCGCGCCGCTTCGACGTAGTCCTCCGCCTTCGCGGCCAGCACTTGGGCGCGGGTCAGGCGAATGAAAATCGGTGTGGCGGAGATGCCGATGGCGATCATGGCGTTGCTGAGGCTCGGGCCGAGGAAGGCGGCGAGCGCGATGGCGAGGATCAGGAACGGGCAGGCGAGCATGGCGTCAGTGATGCGCGAGATGAGCGCGTCGACCCAGCGGCCGAGGTAGCCGGCAAGCATCCCGATCGGCACGCCGAGGGCGAGGGAAATCGAGACCGACACTACGCCGGCGAGGAGCGATGCGCGCGTGCCCCAGATGACGCGCGAGAGCACGTCGCGGCCGAGCTCGTCCGCGCCGAAGAGATACGCGCTCCCCGGGGCGTGGCGCACCGCGCTCCAGCTCGTCGCTACCGGGTCGTAGGGTGCGAGCCATGGAGCGAGCAGAGCGAGCAGCACGAAAGAGAGCACCACGCCGAGGCCGAACATGGCGCCACCGCGGCGCAGGAGACGGCGCCAGGCGCGCCGGCGCGGCGTGACTTCCAGCGGTTGAAAAAGGACGGCCGCCATCAGTGCCGCAGCCGCGGGTTGACGAGGAAGTAGGCGAGGTCGGCGAGGAGATTCAGCGTGATGTACACCGTCGCGGTGAAGAGCACGACGCCCTGCACCACCGAATAGTCGCGGTTGAAGACAGCGTCGACGATGAGCTTGCCGAAGCCGGGAATGGTGAACACCTGCTCGGTGAGCACGGCGCCGCCGAGCAGCTCACCGAGGCCGAGGGCGCCGAGCGTAATGATCGGGATGAGCGCGTTGCGCAGCGCGTGCTTCAGCACCACGACGCGCTCATCGAGCCCCTTGGCGCGTGCGGTACGCACATAATCGGAGGAGAGCACCTGCAACATCGCGCTGCGCGTGTGGCGCATCAGCACCGCGGCGAAGGCGTTGCCGAGGACGAACGCCGGCATGATCATGGCGGCGAGGTTGGCCCGCAGATCCTCGAACGGGCTCACGTAGCCCGACGCCGGGAGCCAGCCGAGCTGCACGGCGAAAAGCAGGATCAGCAGGATGCCCAGCCAGAAGTTCGGCGTGGAAAGACCCCACAGCGCGAAGACGTTGGCCGCGTAGTCCCACCAGGTGTCCTTCTTCACCGCGGAGATGACGCCGGCGCTGATGCCGATGACGAGCGCGATCAGGATGGCCATCGTCGCGAGCTGGATCGTGACCGGGAGCTTCTCCACGATGAGCTCGGTCACCGGCTTCTGGATGCGCACCGAGTCGCCGAGATCGCCGTGCAGCACGCCCGAGAGCCAGTACCAGTAGCGCAGCGGCAGTGGCTCGTCGAGATGGAACTTCGCCCGCAGGAAGGCGACGACGTTCGGGTCGCGGTCCTCGCCAGCAAGCGCGATCGCCGGATCGCCGGGAAGGAGCTGCTGCAGCCCGAAGATCAGGACCGAGACGAAGAAGAGCGTCGGGACGATCGTCGCCAGCCGCTGCAGCAGGTAGTTCAGCATCTCACTTCATCTGCAAGCCCTGCACGCGCACCATGCCGTCGGGCACCGTGCGCAGGCCTGTGAGCTTGGCGCTGTGCGCCCACAGCCAGTTGCGGTGGTAGAGGTAGATGATCGGGCGCTCGCGCGCCACGTGGGTCGCGACCACCTCGTAGTACTTCGCGCGCTGCGCCGGATCGAGCGTGGTGCGCGCCTTCTCGATCGCCTCGTCGACCTCGGGCACGCAATAGCCGGAGCTGTTGAGCGGCCCCTTGCAGGCGATGAAGGTCTGCAGGTTGCCGTCGGGGTCGGCGCGGCCGCTCCAGGCGAGCACGTACGCCTCGAACTGACCCTTGTCGGCGAGGTTGAGCGAGGTGGCGAACTCGGTAGACTGGATCTTGACGTCGAAGCCCGCTTCCTTGGCCATCGCCTGCACCACCTGCGCCACGCGCTGCGCATCCGAGGTCGTCGGCGTCATCAGCGTGAAGCTGGGATTCGTCACGCCCGCTTGCTTCAGCAGTTCCTTCGCCCGCGCGACATTGCGCTTGGGAATCGGCACGTTCTTCGCGTAGTAGCGATTGTTCGGCGCGACCCACTGGTTGCCGACCTGCGCCTCGCCCTCCATCGCGACCTTCACGATCGCGTCGCGGTCGAGCGCGAGCTCGAACGCTTCCCTGACACGCGCGTCCCGGCCCAGGGGATTTTTCTGCGCCAGCTCGCTCTTGCCGGTGTTGATGGTGATGCCCTGGTAGCCGATCTC
>VBCM01000273.1 GCA_005883675.1 Betaproteobacteria bacterium | reverse complement strand
TACGCCAACCCGAAGCACCCCTATACGCGGCTGCTTCTTTCCTCGATTCCCGGACGAGCGCATTGAGAGACCATGTCGTTGGCCGCCCCCCTGATAAGGGGGGTGGCGCGCCGCAGGCGCGCCGGGGGGTTTTTGGGAAAACGTGGTCTGTGCCTGTTTTTGCGCTGCTCACGTCGCTCGCCGCTCCCGCGGCGTGGGCGGCACACGCCTACGCGCAGTTCGGCGACATCAAGTACCCGAAGGGCTTCCCTCATTTCGAGTGGGTAAATCCCGATGCACCGAAGGGCGGCGACCTGCAACTCGTGCCGCCACTGCGCATCACGAACCTCGACAAACTGAACCCCTTCACTCTTAAAGGTACGGCGCCGCCCGGGATCGGCGGCCTCGTCATCGAGACGCTGCTCACGGGAACGCTGGACGAGCCGACGACGGCCTATGGACTGCTCGCGGAAGACATCGAGGTCGGGCCGGACGCGCTCTCCATCAGCTTTCGCCTAAACCCCGCGGCGCGCTTCCATAACGGCAAGCCGGTGATGGCCGAGGACGTGAAGTACAGCTTCGACCGACTGATGAGCAAGGAGGCGTCGCCGGCGTACCGAGTGGTCTACGGCGACGTGAAGCGGGCGGTTGTCGTCGGCCCGCGGACCGTGCGCTTCGAGCTCGCGCGCGCGAGCGCCGAGCTGCCGCTCCTCGTCGGCGGCTTGCCGGTCTTCAGCCGCGACTGGGGCGCAGGGAAGCCTTTTGACCAAGTGATCACCGACACGCCGATCGGCAGCGGGCCTTATCGCATCGCGCGCTCCAATCCACAGGACATCACGTACGAGCGCGATCCAAAGTACTGGGCGCGTGATCTCGGCGTTCGGCGCGGCATGTACAACTTCGACCGCGTCACCTACAAGATCTATAAGGACAACACCGCGCAGACGGAAGCGT
Source organism: Betaproteobacteria bacterium (assembly GCA_005883675.1). GTDB lineage: Bacteria > Pseudomonadota > Gammaproteobacteria > Burkholderiales > SG8-39 > SCGC-AG-212-J23. The sequence goes on along the minus strand of VBCM01000273.1, from coordinate 1,462 downwards.
TCAAGGCAGGCGAGTTCGACTATCTGCGCACGTTCTCGGCACGGGAATGGGCGCGGGTGTACGTCGGCAAGAAATTCGACAGCGGTGAGCTCGTGAGGGCCGAACTACCGGCGAAGAACGCCGGCGACTTCCAGGCCTACTGGATCAACACGCGGCGCGAGAAGTTCAAGGACAAGCGGGTGCGCCAGGCGATCGGCCTGGCCTTTGATTTCGAGTGGCTGAATCGGCGCCTCATGTACAACTCCTATGTCCGCTGCACGAGCTGGTTCAACGGCTCGGACTTCGAGGCGAACGGCTTGCCGGGGCCGGACGAGCTCGAGGTGCTCGACCTGCTGCGCAAAAAGCTGCCCCCGGAAGTCTTCAGCGACGAAGTTCCGCTGCCGCCGACCACCAATCCACCCGGCAGCCTGCGCGAGAATCTGCGCAAGGCGCGCGACCTGCTCACGGCCGCTGGCTGGACCTATCGCGACGGCGCGCTGCGAAACGCGAAGGGCGAGCCGTTCGTTCTCGAATATCTCGATAGCGGCAACAGCGATCGTGGCTTAACGCCGTGGTTCCAGGCGCTCGCCAGGCTCGGCATCGAAGGTCAGTACCGGCGCGCTGACTACGCGCTCATCCAGAAGCGCCTCGATGTGTTCGACTTCGATCTCTTCACCATCCGCGTGCCCGGCAACGAGGCGCCCGGCGCCGAGCTCATCGACCGCTTCAGTTCGCAAGCCGCGGATACCGAAGGCTCGGGCAATCTCATCGGCATCAAGGACCCGGCGGTCGATGCGCTGGTCGCTCTCGTCGCCGCCGCCACCACGCGGCCGGAGCTGATCGCGCGCCTGCGCGCTCTCGACCGCGTTCTGCGCCACGGCTATTACACGGTGCCGCAGTGGTATTCCAATACGTTCCGTGTCGCCTGGCGCGGCGGGAAGTTCGAGCAGCCGCAGCTGAAGCCGCTCTATTACACGCCGGACGACTGGCTGGTCTCGACCTGGTGGAGAAAGCGCTAGCGATGTGGTCCTACATCCTCAAGCGCCTGCTGCTCATGATTCCGACCCTCTTCGGCATCCTGCTCATCACCTTCATCGTCATCCAGTTCGTGCCCGGCGGCCCGGTCGAGCAGATGGTGGCGCAGCTGCAGGGGCGCGACATGGCCGGCGGCGAGGCGGGCGGGCGCACCGCCGCGGCGGCGGGCCTCGGCGGCTATCGCGGCCGCCAGGGCGTCGATGCGGCGAAGGTGGAGGAGATCAAGAAGCTCTACGGCTTCGACAAGCCGGCGCACGAGCGCTTCGTCCAGATGCTCGGCCAGTTCGCGCGCTTCGACCTCGGGCGCAGCTTCTTCCATAACAAGGACGTCTGGCAGCTCATCAAGGAGAAGCTGCCGGTGTCGATCTCGCTCGGCATGTGGACGTTCCTGCTCACCTATCTGATCTCGGTGCCGCTCGGCATCGCCAAGGCGGTGCGCGCCGGCACG
>VBCM01000166.1 GCA_005883675.1 Betaproteobacteria bacterium | reverse complement strand
AGCGCCACCTGCGCCGCGGTCGCGCCGAGCTTCTTCGCCAGCGCCTTGACCTTCGCACTGCGTAGTGCAGCGCCGTCGCCGAGCGGATACCACGGCAGAAACGCGATGCCGAGCCGCTCGCAGGCCTTGAGCACATCCTCGCAATGGCGGTCGCCGACGTTGTAGCGGTTCTGCACCGAGACGATGGGAACGATTTTGCGCGCCTGCTCGAGCTGTTGCACGGTGACGTTCGAGAGCCCGACATGGCGCACCTTGCCCTCGCGCTGGAAAGCGGCGAGCGCGCCGACCTGGTCCTCGAAGGGCAGCTTCGGGTCGGGCGCATGCAGCTGGTAGAGGTCGATCCTCTCGAGCTTGAGGCGCTGCAGGCTTCCTTCCAGGTCGCGGCGCAGCTTTTCCGGACGGCCATCCTCGTCCCAGCGCGAAGGCCTTGGACGCACGAGACCGCACTTCGTGCCGATGACGAGATCCTTGGGATACGGATGCATCGCCTCCGCGATGGTGATCTCGCTGTAATGGGGACCGTAGCTCTCGGCGGTGTCGAAGAAATTCGCCCCCAGCTCGTACGCGCGGCGCAGCACGCGGCGCGCGTTGTCCCGATCCTCGGGCGGTCCCCAGATGTCGGAATTTTCGATCACGCGCATGGCGCCGAAGCCGATGCGGTTGACGTTCAGGTCACCGAGTTTCATGCGCGAGTTCCTTGATGAGCGCCGCGAGCCCGAGCGTGACGCGCGCCATGCGCAGGTAATCGAGCTTCTCCGGCGTGTCGCTCGGCAGATGGTAATGGGCGTAGCGGTAGAAGGCGGTGTCGGTCACCATGATCGCCGCATAGCCATGCCTTCGGAATGACCAGTGATCGGACCAGCTCACGCCGGGCACGAAGCTCGGCGCGGCGACGCCTTCGGCCGGAAAGCGCGCGTGTGCGCGGAAGAGTCCGAGCGAGCGGCGCACGAGAGCCCGCGCGCCGAGGTCGCCGACGAAGGCGATGAAGTCGCCCCGATCGGGATAGAAGGCGCCAAGGAGCGGCGGATAGCGCTGGCTTCCGGGCGCGTCGCGGTAAAAGCCGAGCATCTCAAGCGAAAGCATCGCGCTCACAGGCTCGCCGCGCGCTTTGGCGCGCGCCGCCCAGGCATGGCTGCCCATCTCGTCGCTGAGGAAATAAGGCATCTCCTCGTTCGCGAAAGCTACGAACCGGGCGGGCAGGCCCATGCGCGAGAGCTCGATCAGGACCGCCACGCCCGAAGCGTTGTCGTCCGCGCCGGGCGAACCGGGCACGCTGTCGTAATGCGCGCCGACGACGAGGCTGCCGGCCCCGGCTTCGATATTGCGCACCGTGCGCCCGCCGCTCGCGAACTCCTGCTCGCTCACTGCCCCGAGCTCGCGGGCGATATAGCGCGCCGGGCGCTCGAGATCGGTGTTGCGCGGCGCTGCCGCGAGCGCCTCGACATGTGCGCGCAGCCGCTTGGCAAGCTCGTGATCCTCGGCGGTGAACTCGAGCGCGCCGCGGTACGAGCGGCCTGGCATAGCGGTGATGTAATACAGCGCCGCTGTTACGGCCAAGGCGAGCGCTGCGAGGACGAGAAGTACGAGGCTAATCGAGCGCGTACTCGAGCTCGGCGATGAGATCGGCGACGTCCTCGATGCCGACCGAGAGACGCACCAGGCCATCGCTGATGCCCAGCCCCGCGCGCACATCTTCCGGCAGCGATGCGTGCGTCATGATCGCCGGATGCTCGATGAGGCTCTCCACGCCGCCCAGGCTCTCCGCGAGCGTGAAGAGCTTGCAGCGCTCGAGGAAGCGGCGCGAGGCTGCCAGCCCGCCTTTGAGCACTGCGCTAACCATGCCCCCGTAGCGGCGGTTCATCTGCTTCGCGGCGAGCAGATGCTGCGGATGGCTCGCCAGTCCCGGGTAGATCACGCGCTCGACCTTCGGATGCTTTTCCAGCCAGGCGGCGATGTGCATGGCGTTGCCGCAATGACGTTCCATGCGCAGCGCGAGCGTCTTGATGCCGCGCAGCGTGAGGAACGCGTCGAACGGGCTCGGCACGCCGCCCACCGCGTTCTGCAGGAAGGCGAGGGTTTCCTTGAGCTCGTCGTTCTTGCGGATCACCGCCGCACCGCCGATCACATCGGAATGGCCGTTCAGGTATTTGGTGGTGGAGTGCACCACGATGTCGAAACCATGCTCGAGCGGCCGCTGGATCCAGGGCGAGGCGAACGTGTTGTCGCACACGCAAACGACTCCCCGCCGGTGCGCGATCTCGGCCACGGCGGGAAGCTCGACAAGCTTCAGCAGCGGATTGGTCGGCGTCTCCACCCACAGCATGCGCGTGTCCGGCCGCAGCGCCGGCTCGAGCGTCTTCGTATCCGAGAGATCGACGAACGTCGCCTGCAGCCCTGCCGAGCGCTTGCGCACGCGCTCGAGGATGCGATAGCTCCCGCCGTAGAGGTCGTGCATGCAGACGACGTGCGAGCCTGAGTCGAGCGTCTCCAGGATGGTGCCGATCGCCGCCATACCGGAAGCGAAGGCGAAGGCCGCGTCGCCACCCTCCAGCTCGGCGAGGCAGGCCTCGAGCGCATCGCGCGTCGGGTTGCGCGTGCGCGCGTAGTCGAAGCCTTTATGCTCGCCGGGGCTCGCCTGCGCGTAGGTCGAGGTGGCGTAGATCGGCGTCATCACGGCGCCGGTGCGCGGGTCGGGCTCTTGCCCCGCGTGCACCACCTTGGTGTCGAACTTCATTTCTCGTCGGAGCGTCGGCGCAGCCAGTTGAGCAGATCGATGCGCGTGATGAGTCCGAGGAACTCGTCGCCGTCCACCACGATCGCCACCATGCCGCGCTTGAAGATCTCCATCAGCTCCGGAATCGAGGCCTTGGGACCGACCGTCACCAGGTGGCTTTCCATCGCTTCGGTCACCGGTTCGTTGAAATGCTCCGGATTGTCGTACACCTCCGCGAGGATGTCCTCTTCATCGACGATGCCGATGATGCGGCCGCTCTGCAGCACGGGAAGCTGCGACACGTCGTAGAGCTTCATACGCTGGTAGGCGGTGAGCACCCTTTCGTCCGCGCTCACCGTGGCGACCGCGTGGTCGTGGTGGCGCCGGCTGATCAGGTCGCGCAGGTCGCCATAGCGTTCGCGCTCGATGAAGCCCTGGTCGAGCATCCAGAAATCGTTGTAGACCTTGGAAAGATATTTATTGCCGCTGTCGCCGACGAGCGTGACGACGCGCTTAGGCGTGCTCGCCTCGCGGCAATAGCGCAGCGCCGCGGCGACCAGGGTGCCGGTGGACGTGCCGGCCATCACGCCTTCCTTGCGCAAGAGCTCGCGGCAGGTGAGCAGCGCTTCGCGGTCGGGGATGCTGTAGGCCTTGCGCACACGCGACAGGTCGCACACCGGCGGCACGAAATCCTCCCCGATGCCTTCCACGAGCCAGCTGCCCACCTGCGCCGGCGGCTTGCCGCTGTTTACCAGAGGCGCGAGTATCGAGCCCGCCGGATCAGCGAGCACGATTTCAGTTTGCGGCGAGACCTTGGCGAAGAAGCGCGCGAGGCCCGTCAGCGTGCCGCCCGTGCCGACACCGCAGACCACGGCATCGACCCGGTGCTCGAGCTGTTCCCAGATCTCGGGGCCCGTGGTGTGCTCGTGAGCCCACGGATTGGCCTCGTTCCCGAACTGGTTGATGTAGAAGGCGCCGGGCGTGTCGCGCGCAAGGCGGGCGGCCTTGTCCTGGTAGTACTCCGGATGGCCTTTCGTGACGTCCGAGCGGGTGAGCTGCACTTCGGCGCCGAGCGCCTTGAGATGGAAGATTTTTTCCTGGCTCATCTTGTCCGGCACGACGATCAGCAGCCGATAACCTTTCTGCGCGGCGACGAGCGCTAGGCCAAGCCCGGTGTTGCCGGCGGTCGCCTCGACGAGCAGCGAGCCGGGCTGGATCTTCTTCTCCCGCTCGGCCGCCTCGATCATCGAAAGCGCGATGCGGTCCTTGATCGAGCCGCCGGGGTTCTGGTTCTCGAGTTTCAGGAAGAGCTGGCAGGGCCCCGTGGCTAGGCGCCGCGCCTGTACCAAGGGGGTGTTGCCGATGAGGTCAAGAATGGAAGCCATTGATTATGCGAGGATGGGCAGCATCCCACTTTTCGCAATGCAGCAAGTGTGGTTGATGTCCCACAGATGACGCGCGCAAGATTTTCGCGCAATCCTGTTACGGAGGGTGCGGTGCAAGGAGGAGGCGGGACGCTGCTCGGCAGTATCTCGGATTTCTGCCGGCGCACGGGCATGGCCGAGTCCACCTTCGGCCGCCGGGCCGTGAACGACGGCAAGTTCGTCGCGCGGCTGCGCGACGGGGCGCGCGTCACGCCCGAGACGCTCACCCGCGTCAACGATTTCATGGTAAAGCACGGCGCGCCCGGCGCGGGCGAGGCGCCGCCTGAGCTGATGCCGCTCATTCATGCCGGCGCACCGCAGCGCTCGATCGCCCCCGTGCAGAAGGCGGACCCCGAGACCAATTTCCGTTTCTTCGACAACCGGCAGAAGTATCTCCTCTTCGTCAATACCTGCAGCGAGAAGGACGTGATCGCGCGGCGGGTGGGCCTCGAGCTCGGCCAGATTCATCCGCGTCCTCCGGCAGTGCGGCTCTTCGACGCCGGCATGGGCGACGGCACCGTGCTCGCGCGCGTGATGCGCGAGATGCATCGGCGATTTCCTACGGTGCCGTTCTACATCGTGGGCAAGGAGATCAGCCTGGAGGATGTGCGCCTCAGCCTGCGCAAGATGGCCGATCGCTTCTACGAGCATCCCGCCACGGTGCTGGTGGTGACGAACATGTACTACAGCGAGGCGCCTTGGCTGCAGCCGCGCGCCGTGACTGCGGCGACCTCGATGGTGTGGCACGAAGCAGCCCTCACCGGCACCACGTCGCACGATTTCAGCGAGCAGATCGCCGGCCTCGAGGCCTTCCTTGCCCGGAGCTGGCAGGCGCGCCACAGCCCGAAAAGCGGCAATCCGGTCTACGAGCATCCCACTGCGCTCATCCTCTATCGCGAGGATTACCGCTTCCTCCTGGAAAACGTGATCCCCAAGCGCGGCGAGGGCCGCGCCGAGTACGACATGGTGATCGCATCGCAGCCTTACCGTCTGCGCGCGCCGCTCGAATTCAAGGCGCAGAAGGTGATCACGCCGCTCGTGCGCGCGCTCGGCAAAGGCGGGCGGCTGCTCGGCATCCATTCCTACGGCCACGATCCCGGGCTGGAGATCGTGCAGAAGGTCTGGGCCGGCGAGAATCCCTACACGCAAAGCCGCCACGACCTGCTGCGCGCGACCAAAGCGGAGCTCGGGCGCGACGCGCGCCGCTACAACTTCAACGCGTACGCCGACGCGCGGGCGATCTTCCGCTACGACATGCATACGCTGCCGAGCGAGATTTCGAGCAGTATCGGCACCTCGACGCTATTCGCGGCCTGGAACGCCGCGATCTACGTGGCGCAGATCGACGACGTGCGGCTCGGTGAGGTGTTGCGCGACTCGCGCTACCTCGACGCGACGCGCGAAGTGCTGCAGAAGCACGGCAGTCTCTGGTTCCTGGACGAATCCTATGTCGTTTCCCGCAAGCGCGACTGAGCCGGGAATCGAGGCGCGCGCCTCCGAGCTCGTCGCCGCCGGCTCGGTCGAGATCTCGCCGCGCGAGCTCCACCGGGCGACGGAGGTCGCCGCGCTGCTGCCGGCGGGAAGCTGCGTCTATATTCCGTCGCTCGCCGGCCTGCCGCTCGCGCGCACGCTCGAGGCGATCGCCGCGATCCGCGCGGCGGGACTCGACCCGGTGCCGCACGTGTCGGCGCGGCGCATCGTCAACCGCGAGGAGTTCCGCGACTTCCTGCGCCGCGCGGCGGCCGAGCATGGCGTACACCGGGTGCTTCTCATCGGCGGCGACGAGCCGCGGCCGAAGGGCCCGTTCGTCGACAGCCTGCAGATCCTGGAAGAGCGCCTGCTCGCCGATTGCGGCGTGCGCGAGATCGGCCTCGCTGGATATCCGGAGGGGCATCCGCGCATCCCGCTCAACGCCATCGAAGCCGCGCTCGCGCGCAAGCTCGAGCTTGCCGCGGCCCAATCGATCGGCGTCTATGTCCTTACGCAGTTCTCGTTCGCGCCGGCGCGCGTTGTCGAGTACTGCGTAATGCTCGCGCGGCGCTGGCCGAGCCTGCCGGTGTATGTCGGCATCGCGGGCCCGACCGATCCGGCGGCGCTCGCGCGCTATGCGCAGCGCTGCGGCGTGAGTCGGTCGCTGCGCGCCCTGCGTACGCTCGGCAGCGGCATCGCCCAGCTTGTCACCAACACCGATCCGCGCGACCAAGTCGTGACCGTGGCGCGCTACACCCGCAGCCGAGAGCCGAGCAATGTGGTCGGCGTTCACCTCTACAGCTTCGGCGGCGCGGTGCGCACCGCCGCATGGATGCGCGAATTGCTTTAAGACAGCGTTTAAAAGTCCTGAGCCGATCGTCATCGGTCGGACGACTGCGGGCCGCTGGTGTAGTCTGCCTCCCAGCAAACCAACAAAGGGAGGCACAATGAAAAGATTCGCCGGCATCGTCGCATTCGCGCTGCTCGCCGCCTGCTCGCACACGGTCGTCGTTCCTGTGCCGCCGCGGGTGGACCTGACGGGCTATAGCAGCATCGGCATCGTCGAGTTCGACGCGAACTCCGAGCGCTCCATCAGCGCCCGGGCCACGCGGCAGTTCCAGGAGCAGATCCAGGCGGCACAGCCGGGCACTCGCTTCATCGAGCTTGGCGAGCACCAAGCGCTGCTCGCTGCGCTTGGCGCGAGGCAGCTCGATGCGCCGACGCTCAGGAAGATCGGCCAGCAGTATGGCGTCGCGGCGGTTTTCCTCGGCGAGATCGCCTATTCGGAGCCGCGCGTCGACGTGAAGATCTCAGACATCGCCAAGATGGAGGGCGGCGTGCGCGCCGAGATTCGCGGCGACATGTCCGCGCGGCTTTTCGAGACCGCCAGCGGCGCAAGCGTGTGGAGCACGTCGGGTTGGGCGCGTCGGCAGCTCGGCGCGGTAAGCGTGTCCGAGCAAGGGGTAAGCGGCGGCATGCGGCACGCTAATCCTCGCGAGGAAATGGTGCCGACGCTGGTGTACGAGGTCACACACGATTTCCGGCCGGGCTCGGTGCGCCAGCGCGCGAATTAGCGGCATGGTTTCCGAGGAGGAGTTGCGCGCCACGGTCGAGCGCATGGAGGCGCGGCTCGCGGCGCTCGCCGATCCATCGCTGCTCGAGGCTCGGCGCCTCTACGGCGAGCTTCAGGCCCAGTTCGAAAACGATCTCGGCGACTCGCCGCGCGACGTCGCGCTCGCCAAGTCGGCGGCGCTCATGGTGCTCCAGGGGCTCGCCAAGGCACGCGAGCGCGCGAGCGCGTTGATCAACATCGATGTCGCCGATTTGCCGGCCGCGACCAAGTTCTATTGCCAGGCGCTTGGTCTCACGGTGGGCCGGCGTTTGGGTAAAACGGCGATCGAGCTTGTCGGTGCCTCAGCCGCGATTTATCTGCTCGCCAAGCCCGCCGGCAGCCCGGCCACGGCGACGATCGGACAGCGGCGCGACTACGCGCGCCACTGGACGCCGGTGCATCTCGACTTCGTCGTGCGGGACATCGACGCCGCGCTCGCGCTTGCACGTGCGGCTGGAGCGGTGCTCGAGGGCGAGATCGGGAAGGACAAATGGGGGCATATCGCGCTGATGGCCGATCCGTTCGGTAACGGCTTCTGCCTCGTGCAATTCCTCGGTCGAGGCTACGACGAGGTTGGAAAGGCGTAGAGCGCTTCGGGGTTACTGACGAGGATCGCGCGCCGCGCCTCGGCGTCCGGCACCGCTTCGGCGAGAAAGTCGAGCGGCTCGCCCGCATCGAGCTCGCGATGCGCGAGCGGACGGTCGTCGCGTACCTGCTCGCGCGAGTGGAAGCCGATGTTCGGCCAATCGGAGCCCCACACGAGCCGCTGCGACGCCGCCTGAGCGAGGGCGCGCATGAAAGGCAGCGCGTCGCGCAGATTCGCGCTCGCGCGCGTAATGCGATCGGCACCGGAGAGCTTCGCCCAGGCGTGGCCGCCGCCCGTGAGCGAAAGCAGGCACTGGAACGCCGGCTGAGCGATGCCTTGCGCGGCGTCAGGCAGGCCCATGTGGTCGATCACCACCTGAACGCTCGCGCGCTCGATGGCGCTCGCAAGAGCGAGGAGGGTGGCCGGCTCGCAAAAGAGCTGCACGTGCCAGCCGAGTGGCGCGACGAGGCGCTCGGATGGCGCGCGGCAAAAGTGTAGAGGTTGAGGCGCACCCCGCGCACGCCCGCCTTGTGCATGCGCTGCAGCTCGGCGAGTGGCGTCTGCGGCGCGACGACGGCGACGCCGCGCCCCCGCGGACCGAGCTCGGCCAGCGCGGCGAGCATGGCGCGATTGTCGGTGCCGTGTCCGCTCGCCTGCACGAGCACCGTGCGCTCGAGGCCGACTGCCGCTTTCATGCGCTCGTGTGCGCCGAGCGGCGCCTCGGGGACGTTGTAAGCGCGCTCGGCGCCGAGCGGGAAGCGATCGTACGGACCGAAGACATGCATGTGGCAGTCGGCCGCGGGCGCCGGAAGCGGCTCGCACGGCGAGCGGTGAGAGCGGCCGAGCGTCTGCATTCGCCTATCATAAGCGCCGATGAAAACCGCGCTTGTCTCCCTGGCCGTGATGCTCGCCGGCGCTGCGGCTGCACAGGACTACCCGGCGAAGCCGGTGCGCATCATCGTGCCCTACGTCGCCGGCGGCAACGCCGATATCTGGGCGCGTACGCTCGCTCAGAAGCTGACGGAAGCGATGCGGCAAAGCTTCGTGGTGGAGAACAAGCCCGGCGCAAACGGTGGCATCGGCACCGACTACGTCGCGAAGAGCGCGCCGGACGGCTACACGCTGCTTGCCGTGGCAAGCGGGCCGATCGTGGTGAACCCGGTGCTCTATTCGCAGGTGCCTTACGATCCGCTGCGCGATCTCGCGCCGGTGGCACAGTGCGCCGTGTACCAATATGTGCTCGTTACGCGCGCGGACGCGCCGTACAAGCGTATCCAAGACCTCGCGGCAGATGCGCGTGCGCATCCGGGGGCGCTCGCCTATGGCTCGACCGGCGTCGGCGGGGGCAACCACCTCGCAGCGGAGCTTTTCGCGCTTGCTACGGGCGCGCGGTTCAACCACATTCCCTACAAGGGGAGCGCGCCGGCGCTTGCCGATCTCCTGGGGGGACAGCTCACGTTCATGTTCGACACAGTGATCACTTCGGTGCCCCACATCCATGCCGGCAAGCTGCGCGCTTTTGCCGTGTCGAGCGCGAAGCGCGCCTCGTCGCTCCGTGAGGTGCCGACCATGCAGGAGGCAGGCTTCGCGGGCTTCGACATGTCGCAATGGCAGGGGGTGCTCGCGCCCGTCGGCACGCCGCGCGCGCTAATCGGGGTGCTGAACGCGCAGATCGCGAAAGCGATGCACGCGCCCGATGTGTACGAGCGCATCGCCGTGCAGGGCGGAAACGAGATCATCACCGGAACGCCGGAAGAGTTCGGTACTCTGATCCGCGCTGATCTCGAGCGCTATGCGCGATTGATCCGCGAGGCGAAGATCAGCGCACAATGACCGCCAGCGCGCGTGCGGCGGCATCCTCGAGCAGCGCGCGCATCTGCTCCGCGGGCAGGGGCTTGCTGAACGGCGATCACTTTGAGCTCAAGGCTGTGCCCCATCGCGATGATCGCCTGCGTGATGGCGGCGTTGCCGCGGTCGGCCGGAATGTCGGCGATGAACGAGCGGTCGATCTTGAGGTTGTCCACGGGGAAGCGCTTGAGATAGGCGAGCGACGAATGGCCGGTGCCGAAGTCGTCGATCGCGATGTGCACGCCGATGTCGCGCATCTCGCGCAATAGCGTCACCGCGCGCTCGGGATCCTGCATCACCATGCCTTCGGTGATCTCGAGCTCGAGGTGCGCGGCGTCCGCGTGAGAAGCACGCACGATCATTTCGATGTCGCGCGTCAGGCCCTCGTGCAGAAACTGACGTGGCGAGAGGTTGATCGACATGCGTAGCGGCGCGAGCCCCGCCTCGCGCCAGCTGCGCTGCGTGGCGCAGGCCGCGTGCAGCACCCATTGCCCGATGGGCACGATGAGCCCGGTCTCCTCGGCGATGGCGACGAAGCTTGCGGGCGGCAGAAGCCCGAGCTCCGGATGCTGCCAGCGCACGAGCGCCTCGACTCCGGTGATGCGGCCGGTCGCGGTCTCGACCTGCGGCTGGTAGTGCAGCACGAGCTGGCCGCGCTCGAGCGCCCGGCGCAGCCCGGACTCGAGCGTCAGGCGCTCCACCGTGTGGATGTTCTGCTCGGCGGCGTAGAACTGGAACGTGTTGCGGCCTTGCTCTTTCGCCCGATACATCGCGATGTCGGCGCTCTTGAGGAGCCCCGCCGCTGTCTCCCCGTCGGCCGGATAGGTGCTCACGCCGATGCTCGCCGACACGTGATATTCCTTGCCGGCAAGCGCGAAGCCCTGCGCCAGTGCCCCGATCAGCTTCTGTGCCACCGTAGCGACGTACATCGGCGCGCTCGTCTCTTCGAGCAGCACGACGAACTCGTCGCCGCCCAGGCGCGCTACGCTATCGCTTGCTCGCAGGTTCTGCATCAAACACCTTGAAGCGGTCGAGATCGATGAACAGCACCGCGAGCTGCCGGCGGTGGCGCTTCGCCTGCATGATCGCGTGCTCAAGCCGCTGGTTGAACATGACGCGGTTCGGCAGGCCGGTGAGCGCATCGTGCGTGGCGACGAAGCGCAGCGCGTCCTCCGCCTGCGTGCGCTGCAGGTACTGCGCGACCTGGCTGCCGATCGCTTGGAGCATGGCCGTGAGCTCGCGCTCCGGCGCGCGCGGCACGCCGGCCAAGAGCATGGCGCCCAGCACGTCACTGCCGAGAAGTAACGGCAGACTGACAAGGCCGCCGTCCCGCGGCTGCCAGTGCACGCCGGCGGATCCGAGGCTCTCGATCCGGGCTGGGGCCGATCCCCACGCACCGATGAAAACCGGCTCGCGCCGCTGCGCTTCGCGGCGCCAAAGCGCGCCGCCCTTCCAGGCCATCGCTTCGCAAAGAATGCGGATCACCTGCGGGATGGCGCTCGCCGCGTCGGCGGCGGCCGCGAGCACGCGGGTGATCGCATGCTCCATCGCCTGGCGCTTCTCGGCCTGCTTGCGCTCGGTGATGTCGATGATCGTGCCGATCAGCCCCGCCACCTGGCCGTCCGGCCCGGTGAAAGTGGCCTTGTAGTAGAGCGTGTCGCGCTGCGTGCCGTCGGGCAGCGTGATCGTCGCTTCATAGGTCTGCATGCCCGGCTCGTCCCACAGCCGCTGGTCAGCGGCATGCATGCGCTCGGCCACTTCTGGGGCATGGGGATAAAGCTCCTGCACCGGGCGGCTGATAATCGACGCGCGCGAGCGCTGGAAGAACGCCTCCCACGCCTTGTTGACGCCGAGATAGTTGCCGTCGCGGCCCTTGAAGAACACGGGATTGGGCAGCGTCTCGATCAGGAGCTCGGTCGTGCGCTGTGCTTCGCGCAGCTCGGCCTGGCTGCGGCGCAGGTCTTCGGTGATCTCGCGCGCGATGCGATGCGCGCGCTGTGTGGAGGTGGAAAGCGAGCCGACCAGCCCGGCGAGCAGCACGCTGATCGCGAGCCCTCCGCCCAGCGCGAGCCACGGCATCAGCGCATCGCCTGCCGTGCGAAACGCCTGCAGCGGGGCGCTGAACTGCAGGTCCCACCTGCGGCCGCCGATCTCGAGAGCGGTACGCGTGCTCAGTGCCTCGGTTTCGATCGGCCCGCTTGCGCTGTCATAGAACGCTTCGCCGCCGTCGGCCACGCGCAGCCGTAGCTTCTCCCCCACGTGGCGCGCCACGATGTCGCCGATCGCGTCGCGCGCGCCGAAGGTCACGCTGACGATGCCGTCGAAGAGCTCGCGCCGCGCATCCAGGCTGTCGATGGCGCGCGTGCGCCGATAGACCGCCAGGCGCAAGCTCACGCCGCGCTCATCGGTCAGCGCGAGTGTCACCGGACCGCTCGCCACGATGAGCCCGCTGTCGCGGGTGCGCTCGACGGAGAGGCGCCGCACGGGATCCGCGGCGAGATCGAGGCCCAGTGCGCGTTCGTTGGCTGCGAACGGCGCCACGTAGCTGATCACCACATATTCAGGACGCTCACCCGCCGGACGGATCATGAAGCGCGGATAGCCCGCCGGTTGCAGGCTCTTATCACCGCGCACCACCGCGACAAAGCGCTCCCTCGCCGCAGCCGCGACGCGTTTCGCGTAGCTGAAGGCGCGCGCCTGGCTGGCGTTGCGCTCGGGCGCGAGCTCCGCGATATAGCGGTCGAAGCTCGCGCGATCGAGGTCCGGTTTCGCCTGGAAGAGGCCCTGCATGCCGAGCAGCACGAGCTGGTAGCCGTTCAACCGCGACTCGAGCGCGTGCCGCGATTCGGCAACCACCGCGTTGAAGCTCGCGCGCGTCGCGTGCTCGACTTCCAGGCTGAGCGAGCGCCACGCGGCGAGCGACACCACCGCGCCGACGCCCAGAATGGCCCATGCCGCCGGCTGGCGCAGCCAGCGCCGCAGATCGCTTGCCCCGAGCTGCAGGCGAGTACCCTCCCTTCCCCGGGAGGATTGTATGCCCAAGGAGCGCGGTCTGCGCTAGCCGCGACCGACGAACGGCATCTTGGTGGCCATGATTGTCATGAACTGTACGTTCGCGTCGAGCGGCAGCTTGGCCATGTAGAGCACCGCGGAGCCAACGTGGCGCACATCCATGCGTGGCTCGACCATCGTGCTGCCATTCGCTTGCGGCACGCCCTTCGTCATGCGCTCGGTCATCTCGGTCGCCGCATTGCCGATGTCGATCTGGCCGCAGGCGATGTCGTGCTTGCGGCCGTCGAGCGACACGCACTTCGTGAGGCCGGTGACGGCATGCTTGGTCGCGGTGTAGGCGACCGACATCGGCCGCGGCGCGTGCGCCGAGATCGAGCCGTTGTTGATGATGCGGCCGCCGCGCGGCTCCTGGCTCTTCATGATGCGGATTGCTTCCTGCGTGCAGTAGAACATGGCGTTCAGGTTGACATCGACTACCGCGCGCCAGGTCTCGATCGGCAGCTCCTCCATCGGCACCGCGGGCGCACCCATGCCCGCGTTATTGAAGAGCACGTCGAGCCGTCCCCAGCTGTCCTTCACCCTGGCGAAGATGGCGCGCACGTTTTCCGGCCGGGTGATGTCCACTGGCAGCACCATGGCGCGCTCACTTGCGCCCGATTCCGCGGCGGTCTTCTCCAAGAGCTCGGCGCGCCTGCCGACGAGTGCCACGTGGTAGCCGTCCTCGAGCAGCGCGAGCGCTGCCGCTTTACCGATACCGGTGCCCGCGCCCGTGACGAGCGCGACTCTCTTCTGTGCCATGGGGTTCTCCTCTGTGTGTCTGCTATGTTAGCGGCCATGCAACACAACATGAAGCTTCTCGCTCAGCACAGCTTGAACGGCTACGGCGGCATGGGAGAAGGCATGTCGATGCAGCTCGCGCGCGGCGCTCGCCGCGTGCTCTGGCTCGCGCACGAGAGCGCGCCGAAGAACTTCACCGCCGTGGAGGTCACCGACCCGCGCCGGCCGCGCGTGATCGTACAGACCGACCTGCCGCATCTGGCGATGCGCTCCAATTCGCTCGAAGTGTGCGGCGACATCATGGCGGTCGCCTACCAGGTGTCGCAACCCGGGCTCAAGCCCGCGGGCTTCGAGCTCTTTGACGTTTCCGATCCCGAACGCCCCCGGTCGATCAGCCTGTTCGACGCTTCGGGCGCGCATTCGCGCGGCTGCCACGCGCTGTGGTTCGTCGATGGTAAAACCGTGCACATGGCGTGCTCTGACCCCGAGCTCAGGCCGCGCGATCCGAAAGACGACCAGATCTACCGGATCGTGGATGTCAGCAATCCGGCGCGCCCGCTGGCCGTCGGACGCTGGCATCTGCCGGGCACCATGCACGGCGATGACGCGCCCGCGCCCAAGCGTCTCGCGCCGCAGTTCGACGCGGGCTTTCGTGCGCACAACACCAACGTCTATCCCCAGCGCCCGGACCGCTGCTATCTCGGCTACCTCGACGCAGGCATGATGGTGCTCGACATCGCCGAGCACAGCCGCCCGAAGCTCGTCTCGCGCTGGCGCAATTCACCGCCGTACAACGGCTTTACGCATACCGTGCTGCCGCTTTTCGGCCGCGGCCTGCTCGTGGTCACGGACGAAGCGATCCAGAACGACGGCGCCGACTGGCCGAAGCTCGTCTGGCTCCTGGACGCGCGCGATGAGAAGAACCTGGTGAGCATCGGCACGCTGCCCGTCGCTGGAGTAAAGCCGCTCCTGCACCAGGGCGGGCGCTGCGGCGCCCACAACGTGCACGAAAACCCGCCGGCGCAGGGTGCCTGGCGCTCCGAAGACGTAGTGCTTGGCACTTTTTTCAATGCCGGCGTGCGGGCATACGACGTGCGCGATCCCTACGCGCCACGGGAGATCGCCCACTTCATTCCACCGGTGCCCGAGGGCTCGCCGGTGAGCGCGGCGCAGATCAATGACGTGTTCGTCGATGACCGCGGCATCGTCTTCGCGGTCGATCGTCACGCCGGCGGGCTGTACGTCCTGGAGATGACGCTCTGAAGCCGCTGCTGCCACAGCAGAACCGCTACGACTATGTGCCGCTGCCCGAGCGGCGCGACTACAACTGGCCGGGTGGCAAGCGTCTGGCGTTCGTCATCACCACCAATGTCGAATGGTTCGCCTTCGGCGCGGGCCTCGGCCACGATCCGGCGAAAGCCGGCGAGCCGCAGACGCATCGCAACTACTCCTGGCGCGACTACGGCAATCGGATCGGCGTCTGGCGGCTGCTCGAGCTCTTCGATGAGCTGAAGCTGCCCGTCGCGCATAACACCAACAGCTTGGTGTACGACTACGCGCCGCAAGTGATGGCCGCGATCCGAAAGCGCGGCGATGAGGTCGTCGCTCACGGGCGCACCAACGCCGAGAATCTGCGCGGGCTATGGCAGCCCGACGAGGAGCGCATCCTGCGCGAGGTGACCGAGACGATTGCGCGGCACGAGGGTGCGCCACCCGCGGGGTGGATGGGATCGGGCGCCTACGAGACGGCGCATACGCCCGATCTCCTGAAAGAGCTCGGCTACAGGTACCTGATGGACTGGCCGATGGACGATCAGCCGGTGTGGCTGCGCACGCGCGCCGGGCCGATTCTCTCCATGCCCTATCCGATCGAGCTCAACGATTCGCAGGTCATCGTGCACCGCAAGCAGGATGCGGCCGACTTCTGCGACATGATCGTCGACCAGTACGACGAGATGCTGCAGCAATGCGAGCGCCATCCGCTGGTGATGAACGTCTCGGTGCATTCGTACGTGTTCGGCCAGCCGTTCAGGCTGCGCCGGCTGCGTGGCGCACTGCGGCATTGCATCGACCACGCGCGCGCAACGCGCGTCTGGTGGACGCGGCCGCGCGATGTCGCCGAGTACTGCTACCGCCTCGAGCCAGGGATCATTCCGGGCAGCTAAGCCGGTTTGTCAGCATCTGCAAGAACGGGCAAGCCCTTGTCTGGGTTTGGCCGGCGGCGGCGCGCGGCTGTTTATGCTCGCCGCCATGGGGAGGCCCAAGCAGGTCGCGCGGATACTGCTCGTCGAGGACGATGAGAGCTTCAGCGTACTCGTGCGCGCCTATCTGCGCGCGATGGCTGCCGACGACAAGCCACCACTCGCCACGCTGCCGTATTACTCGAGCGTGCCGAAGCTCGATGCGGTAGGCACGCTCGCCGCCGCGCGCGAGCAGTTGGCCGCGCGCCATTACGACCTCCTCCTGCTCGACCTGCATCTTCCGGACTCCAGCGGCATCGACACGCTGCGCGCCATTCGCGGCGAGGGCGAACGCCTCATCATCGTCATGACAGCCGACGAGGATCCGGAGCTGCCGAAGAAGGCGCTCGAGCACGGCGCGTACGACTTCGTGGCCAAGGCGAGCATGGACCAGGGCGAACTGCGTCGAGTCGTGCGCCTCGCCATACTGCAGGCGGCCGCCATGAGCTCGCTCGCCGCCAGCGAGGCGCGCTTTCGCGGCCTCACCCACCTGATCGCCGACGTCTACTGGGAGCAGGACGAGGAATATCGCTTCGTCTCGTTCAACGACCGCAGCGTGCACCAGGGACAGGGCGTCGACTTGACCACGCTCATTGGCAAGCGCCGCTGGGAGCTCGGCTACGTCAATATGACGCCGGCGGACTGGGAGCGCCACATCGCCGCGCTGCAGGCGCGCCAGCCGTTTCATGACCTCGAGCTCTGCCGCATCGTTGGCGGTCGCCAGCTCTGGGTAAGCACGAGCGGCGAGCCGGTGATCGATGACCAGGGTCGCTTTCGCGGCTACCGCGGCATCGGACGCGACATCACCAGCCGCAAGCGCGAGGAGCAGCTGCGGGCGCTCGAGCAGGCGGTGACGCGAGCGCTCGCCGGCGCGGAGAATCCTGCCGAAGCGCTGCGCGCCGTGATCCGTGCGATCTGCGAGACCGAGCACTGGCCGTGCGGACGCTTTTTCGGCGTGGACGAGGCGGCCGACCTGTTGCGCTGCGTGCAGGTCTGGGGCATTGCGGATGCGGCGGTCGAGTCGTTCATCGCCCGCTCGCGCGACAAGGTCTACCGACGCGGCGAAGGACTCACCGGCGCCGTATGGGAGAGCGGCACGCCGCTCTGGGTGAGCGACACGCGCGATGATCCGCGCGCTACCGGAAGCGCTGTCGGCACGGGCCTGGAGGGCGGCGCCTTTGTCTTCCCCGTGATGGCGGAAGGCCGCACCATCGGCGTGCTCAGCTTCGCGAGCAAGGACGTGCGCGCGCCTGATGAGCGACTGCTGGAAGTCATCCGCGTCATCGGCAGCCAGGTCGGCCAGGTGCTCAAGCGCATCAGCGCCGAGGGCGCGATGCGCGAGAGCGAAGCGCGCTTTCGTAGCCTGACGGCGCTGTCGGCCGACTGGTACTGGGAGCAGGACGAGCAGTTTCGCCTCACCTTCATGTCCCGCCCGCTGGGCGAGAGGACCGGCCTCGATGCCTCGGCCTATCTCGGGCGCCGGCGCTGGGACCAACCGGCGCTGAACCTGACCGCGGCCGACTGGGAGCGCCATCGCGCGCAGCTCGAGCATCACGAGCCGTTTCGGGATTTCGAGATGCAGCGGCCGGCGCCCGCCGGCGGCACGCGCTGGCTGTCGATCAGCGGCGAGCCTGTTTTCGATGCCGCGGGCCGCTTCAAGGGCTACCGCGGCATCGGGCGCGACATTACGGAGCGCAAGCGCGCCGAGGAGCAGCGCGCTGCCCAGGCACGCTACCAGACCAAGATCGCGCATTTCGGCGAGGCGGCGCTCGCCAGCCGCGGCGCGGAAGAGCTGATCGAACAAGCGGTGCGTTACGTGCTCGAGGGACTCGGCGGCGGCGCGGTGGCCTACCTCGAGCGCGCCGGCACCGAGCGCCAAGCGGTCGTGCGCTGTGTCGATGGCCTGGCCGGCGACGCGCCTCCCAATGTGCTTGCTTATGAGCATGGCGAAGCGCTCGCTCAGGTACTCGACGGCGGCGCCGCGCGCATCGCGCAACTGCCCTACGCCTGGTCCGGAAGACGCGAGGCGGTGCTCGCGCCAGTCACTCATGAGCACGGCGCGCGGGGCGTGCTGTGCGCACTTCCCGAGGCTCACACGTCCCTTGGCGCCGAGGAGACGCGTTTTCTCGCCGCCGCGGCGAGCGTGCTCTCCGCGGGACTCAAGCGCATCGAAAGCGAGGGGCGGCTTGCCTTCCTCGCGCAGTTCGATGCGCTCACGGGATTGCCAAACCGCGCACTGCTGGCGGACCGCTTTGCGCAGACCATCGTGCAGGCGCGCCGGCGTGGGGCGCAGCTTGGCGTGTTGTTCGTCGACCTGGACGAGTTCAAGCTGGTCAACGATTCGCTCGGCCATGGTGCAGGCGACGAACTGCTGAAGGACATCGCGCGCCGGCTGCAGGCGACGGTGCGCTCCGGCGATACGGTGGCGCGCATCGCGGGCGACGAGTTTGCGATCGTGCTCGCCGACCTGATGCGGCCGGAGGACGCGGCGCTCGTGGCGCAGAAGCTGGTCGAGGCCCTCGCCGCGCCGGTCGACGTGCGCGGTCACGAGGTCTTCGTCACTGCGAGCATCGGCATCGCGCTTTTCCCCACCGACGGCAACGACGCCGAGACGCTGCTCGCCGCGGCCGATGCGGCGATGTACCGCGCCAAGCAGGCGGGCCGCAACAGCTTCCAGTTCTACACGCCGGAGATCAACCAGCGCACAAAGGCCCGGGCGGTGCTCGGGCGCGAGCTGCGCCGGGCACTCGAGCGCGAGGAGTTCAGGCTCGTCTACCAGCCCAAGGTCGAGCTGAAAAGCGAGCGCCCGAGCGGCGCCGAGGCGTTGCTTCGCTGGCAGCACCCGTCTCGCGGCGTGGTCTCGCCCGCCGAATTCATTCCCATCCTGGAGGAAAGCGGGCTCATCGTGCAGGTTGGCGAATGGGTGCTGCGCCAGGCGTGCGCCGACATCCGCGCGTGGCAGGCGCGCGGCGTGCGCGCCTTGCCGGTCGCGGTGAACCTTTCCGCGCGCCAGTTCCGGCAGCTCGATCTCGCCGCGCGCATCCGCTCGATCATCGACGCGGCCGCCGTCGCGCCAGAGCTTCTCGAGCTCGAGATTACCGAGAGCCAGCTGATGCAGGATCCCGATCACGCGATCCGCGCCATGCGCTCGCTCGCGGCGGCCGGCATCCGCATCGCGATCGACGACTTCGGCACCGGCTACTCGAGCCTCGCGTATCTCACGCGCTTCCCGCTTTCTGCGCTGAAGATCGACCGCTCGTTCGTCGCCGGCATCCTGCAGCAGGGCGGCGACGCGACCATTGTGCGCACCATCATCGAGATGGCGCATACGCTGGGCTTCGCCGTCATCGCCGAAGGCGTCGAGAACGAAGGCCAGAAGCACTTCCTGCGCGGCCTCGGCTGCGAGCAGGCACAGGGTTATCTCTTCAGCCGGCCCGTGGACGCTGACGCGATGGCGCAGCTTCTCGGCGCCAAGCAAGCGCATGTGAGGAAAGTCCGTGTGTAGCCTTTACCAGCGCGTGCAGCCGGCCTGCGGCCGCTAGAAAGCCGGGTATGCTTCGCGACATGGGAGGGGAAAGCGCGACGCTCGGGACGGTGCGCGTCCTGTTGATCGAGGACGAAAGCGCCTCCGCCATGGTGGTGCAGGCGCAGCTCGCGGCGATCGCATCCGTGCAATGCGAGGTCGAGGTGGTGCGCACGCTGCGCGACGCGCTCGCACGGCTCGCGCAGCGGCAATTTGATCTGGTGATTGCGGACCTCCACCTGCCCGACTCGCAGGCGCAGGACACCGTGACGACGCTGGTGCGCTCCTGCCATCAGCCGGTGATCGCGCTTACTGTGGACGCCAGCCCAGAGCTTCGTGCGCAGGCTGTGGCGAGCGGCGCGTACGACTATCTCCTCAAGGGCCAGCTTGCCGCCGGCTCGCTCGAGCGGCCGGTGCGGCTCGCGGCGTTGCACGCGCGCACGCTCGAGTCGCTTCGCCGCAGCGAGGAGCGCTTCCGCAGCCTGACGGCGCTTTCTTCGGACTGGTACTGGGAGCAGGACGACGAATTGCGGCTCATCTTCATGTCGACGCTCCTTGGCGAGAAGACCGGGCTCGATGCCGCCTCGTATCTCGGCCGCCGGCGCTGGGATCATCCGGCGCTCAACCTGAGCGAAGCCGACTGGGCACGCCACCGCGCACAACTCGAGCGCCACGAGCCGTTCCGCGATTTCGAGATGCAGCGCTCGGCACCCGGCGGCGCCACGCGCTGGCTCTCGATCAGCGGAGAGCCGGTGTTCGACGCCGAAGGCCGCTTCAAGGGCTACCGCGGCATCGGCCGCGACATCACGGAGCAAATCCGACAGCCTCGCCACAGCGCTTGAGGGCGTGCTGCGGGCGATCTGCGAGACCGAAGGCTGGGACTGCGGCCGCTATTTCCAGGTAGAGGAGGCCTGCGGCCTCATGCGTATGCAGGTGGCATGGACGACCGGCGCGCCGGAAGCCGAGCGCTTCATCGCGCTCTCGCGCAAGCTCGCCCTCAAGCCCGGCATGGGGCTGGTCGGCACGGTTTGGGCGAGCGGCGAGCCGCTATGGGTCGCCGATGCGCAGAACGACGCACGCGCGCTCATCTCCGGGAAGGAGTGGTCCCGCGGCTCATTCCTGTGGCCGGTGATCGCCGAAGGCGTGACGATCGGCGTCATTGCGCTCGCTTCGCCGGCTGCGCGTGAACCCGATGCGCGGCTGCTGCAGGCGGTGAGCGTGATCGGCCGCCAGCTCGGGCAGTTTCTGCGCCGCAAGCAGGCCGAAGGTGTGATGCGCGAGAGCGAATCGCGCTTTCGCAGCCTGACGGAGCTGTCGGCGGATTTCTACTGGGAGACCGACGCCGAGCACCGCATCAGACGCACGACGCACGCCGACAAACACCGACCGGCGAGCGAGCCGGTCATCGGCAAGACGCGCTGGGAAGTCCCCTCGATCCATCCCCACGCCGCCGGCTGGGCGGCGCACCGCGCCCACCTCGACGGGAGAAGGCCGTTCCGCGATTTCGAGATCGGGCGCATCGACCCCGATGGCGAGCAGCGCTTCCTCTCGATCAGCGGCGAGCCGGTGTTCGGGCCGGCGGGCGAGTTCCTTGGCTATCGCGGCGTCGGGCGCGACATCACCGAGCAGCGCCGCGAAGCGCGCCTCGTCGCGCTCGAGCACGCGGTCGCGCGGCACCTTGCCGAAGAGACCGACATTGGCGCCGCCTTGCGTGCCGTGATGCGCGACATCTGCCGGACCGAAAACTGGGACTGCGGGCGCTATTTCCGCGTCGACCAGGGGGGCAAGTGCATTCGTTGCGAAGAGGCCTGGAGCACGGGGGTGGGTTCGCTCGCCGTGTTCGCCGAGGAGTCTCGCGGCATCGCGCTCACCCCGGGCCAGGGGCTGGTCGGGCACGTGTGGCAGAGCGGTGAGCCACTATGGTGCTCGGACGCGAGCCAGGATGCGCGCACTACGCCCTTCGCGCGCGTGCGCGAAGCGGGCGTGCACGGCGCGCTTATCTTCCCGGTGACTTTCGAAAACCGCGTGGTCGGCGTGCTGTCGATATCGAGCGCGCGAGTGCGCCGCCCGGACGAGCGGCTGCTCAGCACCATGCGCGTGGTCGGCGCGCAAATCGGCCAGTTCCTCTTCCGCAAGCAGGCGGAAACGGCGCTTGAAGAAAGCGAGGCGCGCTTCCGGCAGACCTTCGAGCTCGCCGCATCCGGCATCGCGCAGGTCGATCTTCGCGGCTACTTCATCGACGTCAACCGACGGCTCTGCGACATGCTCGGCTACAGCGAAGCCGAGCTCATCGGCCGCTCGGTGAAGGACATCTCGCATCCCGAGGATCGCGACCTCACCGATGAGCGGCGCGCGCTGATGCGTGACGGCAAGCTCGCCTCCGTGCAGTTCGAGAAACGCTACCTGCACAAGGACGGCCGGGTGGTGTGGGTCAACCTCACGGTGGCGCTGGTGCCGAACGCCAGGGGCGAGCCGCAGCACGAGATCGCAGTGATGGAGGACATCACCGAGAGGAAGGAACGCGAAGCAGCGCTGCAACGCTTTCGCACCGCGCTCGACGCTTCCGCGGACATGGTGTTCCTCTTCGACCTCGCCAATGGCCGCCTGGTCGACTTCAACCAGACCGCCTGCACGCTGCTTGGCTATACGCGCGAGGAGCTGCTGGCGCTGCGCGCGTGGGACATCCGCGCCCGCGTGAACGCGGAGAACCTACGCGCGGAGACCGCGACGCTGCTCCGTACCGGGGCGCGCACCACCACGATCCGCACCGAGTACCGGCGCAAGGACGCCAGCACCTTCCCGGTGGAGAGCCACCGCAGCATCCTCGATACGCCACAGGGCCGTGTCCTGGTGGTCAACTCGCGCGACCTTTCCGAGAGGATCAGCGCCGAGCGGCGTCGCGCGGCGCAGGCGCGCTACCAGAAGAAGGTCGCGCGCCTGGGCCAGGCGGCCCTTTCGAAGCGCAACCCCGCCGAGCTCATCGCCAAGGCCGTGCAGAGCGTGCTCGAGGGCTTGGCGCTCGGTCCGGTGGCCTACCTCGAGCGCTCCGGCACACCGGGCGAAGTGGTGCTGCGCCGCGTGGCCGGCCTCGGCTCGACGCCGGAAGATTCCGCCGTCGCACGCATCGCGCCCGATAGCCCGCTTGCGGCGCTCCTGCAGGGCTCGGATCCGGTCGTACTGAACGGCCCGTGGAGCGGCGCGCTGCCGCTGCCCTTCGAATGGCTGCGCCGCTACGGCGCGCTCGCCGCGGTGCCGGTGCCGGGCGACGGCGGCGCGCGCGGCTTCCTGTGCGCGCTTGCCGAGGCGAGCGGCGCCTTCGGCCCCGAGGAGACGCGCTTCCTCGCCGCCGCGGCGAGCATGGTGTCGGCGGCGCTGCATCGCCTGGACAGCGAGGCGCGGCTTGCGTACCTCGCGCAATTCGATCCGCTCACCGGGCTGCCGAATCGCGCGCTCCTTGCCGATCGCTTCTCGCTCATGATCGTGCAGGCGCGCCGGCGCGGGGCAGCGCTCGGCGTGCTGTTCATCGACCTCGATGACTTCAAGCTCGTGAACGACACGCAAGGCCACGCAGCCGGAGACGAGCTCCTCAAGGAGACCGCGAAGCGCCTGCAGTCCGCGGTGCGCGACGGCGACACGGTGGCGCGCATCAGTGGCGACGAGTTCACCGTGATCCTCTCCGATCTCGCGCGCCCGGACGACGCGGCGATCGTGGCGCAGAAGATCATCGACCGGCTTGCCTCGCCGGTCGAGATCAACGGCCAGGAAATGGTGGTGACGGCGAGCATCGGCATCGCGACCTTCCCCGCGGACGGCGACGACGCCGAGACGCTGCTCGGGGCGGCCGACGCCGCGATGTACCGCGCCAAGCAATCGGGCCGCAACGCCTTCCAGTTCTTCACCGCGGACATCAACCAGCGCACGCGCGCGCGGGCCCAGCTCGGCCGCGAGCTGCGCCGCGCGCTCGAGCGCAAGGAATTCACGCTCGCCTACCAGCCCAAGATCGACCTCACCAGTGGCCAGCCCTGCGGCGCGGAGGCCCTGCTGCGCTGGGACCACCCGGAGCGCGGCCGTGTCGCACCGGTGGAGTTCATCCCGGTGCTTGAGGAGACCGGACTCATCGTGCCGGTGGGCGAATGGGTGCTGCGGCGCGCCTGCGAGGACCTCAAGCACTGGCAGCGTCTCGGCGCGCCGGCCATGCCGGTGGCGGTGAACCTCTCGGCGCGCCAGTTCCGCCAGCACGACCTCGAGGAGCGCATTCGCGCCATCGTGTCGGCGGCGGGCGTCAAGCCCTCGCTCATCGAGCTCGAGATCACCGAGAGCCAGCTGATGCACGATCCGGATCACGCCGTGCGCGTGCTGCGCGCGCTCGGGCAGGCGGGCGTGCGCATCGCGATCGACGATTTCGGCACCGGCTATTGCAGCCTTTCCTACCTCACGCGCTTTCCGCTCGCCTCGCTCAAGATCGACCGCTCGTTCGTCGCCGATGTGCTCGACGACGAGGCCGACGCCACCATCGTGCGCACCATCGTCGACATGGCGCACACGCTCGGCTTCACCGTCATCGCGGAAGGCGTCGAGCGCGACTCGCAGGCGGCGTTCCTGCGCGCGCTCGGCTGCGAGCAGGCGCAGGGCTTTCTCTTCGCGCATCCCATGTCCGCCGAGGAATTCAGCTCGCTCCTCGCCGCGCGCCTGGGCGCGAGCGCCGGCCTGCGCCGGCGCCGTGCCGCCCGCAAGACCGTCAAGTCGTAATCATTTTTCGGCGCCGAGCGCCCCCTTCAGTGCCTTGATCTCGGCCGCGGCGCTCGCCTCGGCGGGGAAAGCGCGCTTCGCCTGGCCGTACCAGTAGCGCGCGTTCGGCAGGTCCCCTTCCATGAGGTGCACGATGCCGTGCGCCCAGCAGGCGAGCGGCGAATCCTCGTCCTTCTGCACGATCTCGTGCGCCGCCCGCCAGTCGCCGCGTTGCAGATGCGCTAGCGCTCGCTTCAATTGCGCGCGGCTCAATTGCATGTCATCGTCACTCTAGCCCCTGCATGCTTTGATGGGAAAGCTAATTGACAAAGCTAATTCTGCGGCGCGAGAATGCCGCGGTCAATGGCGCGCCTCCGCCGCAACGCGCTTGCACCGCCGACCGTGTCCCGCCCCGCGCTGCTCGTCGACGGCTCGGACGCCGAGTTCCGGCGCCTGATCCACGATCTCATCGCCTACGGCCACCGGCTCGATGCCTGCCGCGACGCCTTCGCCGCGATCGCCGGGGTCTCCGGCGTGCAGTACGAGATCCTGATGCTGCTCTCGCGCACCGCGGGGCTGGCGGTGGGCGAGGTCGCCGCGCGGCTGCACCGCTCGGGCGCCTTCATCACCATCGAGGCGAACAAGCTCGTGGCGCGCGGCATCCTCGAGAAGGCCTCCGACCCGGCCGATGGCCGGCGCGTGCTCCTCAAGTGCAACGGCCGGGCACGCGCGCTTCTCGAGCGCCTCGCGCCTTACCAGCGGCGCATCAACGATGTCCTTTTCGAGCGCCTGGATGCGCGGCGCTTTCGCCAGCTGCGGCTCTTGGCGCGCGATCTCGTCGCCTCGGGCGACCGCGCCGTGACGATGCTCGACTTCATGCTGCACGAGGCGCGCGCGGCATGAGCGTCTCGTACTTCGTGCGCTACGACATCGAGATCGCCGACCTGCCGGCCTTCCTGCGCCGCTACCGCGAGGTGCACGTGCCGCTGGTGGCGCGCTGGCCCGGGCTGCGTCGCATGGTGCTGCACACGCCGCTCGCCTGGCGCGACCCGTTCCCGGTGAACCCGGGAAGAGCGGTGCTGATGGCGCAGCTCGAGTTCGAGAGCGAGGCGGCGATGAACGCGGCGTTCGCCTCGCGCGAGCGCGCGCAAGCGCGCGAGGACTTCAAGCAGTTCCCGCGATTCGACGGAACCGTGGTGCACCAGGCGATGGCGCAGGAAGAGGTGTTCCGCGCCGCCTGGCTCGACGGCAACGAGGAGGGCGCCTGATGAAAGCGAAGCAGCATGTGGAGTTCGTGAGAGTCGACCTCAACAGCGGCTGGGAGCGCCCGCCAGGCTATCCGCCCGGCTTCTACCAGAAGATCCTGGCGAGCGATCTCGACGAGACGAATAAGCGCGGCAGCCGCACGCGGCTTCTCAAGATCGAGCCCGGTGCCTACTCCACCGAGCCTTTCGTGCATGACCACTGGGAAGAGGTCTACGTGGTGCAGGGCGATCTGATCGTCGGCAACGACGCCCAGGGCCGCGGCGGCGAACAGTCCTTCGCGCCGACCTACGCCTGCCGGCCACCGGGCGTGCACCACGGCCCGTTCACCTCCAAGGGCGGCTGCATCCTGCATGAAATCCATTACTACGAGACCTCCGGCAAGGGAGGCGCCCATGCTGAAAAGCGGAAATGAGCACCTCGAAGCGCTGAAGGACGGCCGCGTCGTCTACATCGGCGCCGAGCGCGTCGACGACGTCACCACGCACCCGGCGTTTCGCAACGCCGCACGCTCGATCGCCGCGATCTACGATCTCAAGCGCGCCGATCCGACCTACAGCTTCGCTGAAAACGGCGAGCGCTACAGCGCCTACTTCCTGCGTGCGCGCACGCGGGCGGATCTCGAGCAGCGCACGCGCCTGCATCGCGCGATCGCCGCCATGAGCTTCGGGTTGCTGGGACGCTCGCCCGACCACGTCTCGAGCTTCGTCACCGGCATGGCGATGAACCCGGCGGTGTTCGGCCCGTACGCCGACAACCTCGCGCGCTACTACGAGCACATGCGCCGCGCGGACCTCTACGCCGCGTACGCGGTGGTACCGCCGCAGGCGGCGCGCAATCCCGAGTTCTACATCAAGCAGAACCTGCCGATTCCCACACTGCGCGTGGTGCGCGAAGACGACGATGGCCTCGTCATCAGCGGCATGAAGATGCTCGCTACCGGTGCCGTCCTCGCCGACGAGATCTGGATCGGGAACCTGATCCCGCTCGCGCCGACGCAGCTTGCCGAGTCCGTCACCTGCGCCGTGCCGGTCAACGCGCCCGGCCTCACGCTATGGTCGCGCAAGCCCTTCGAGCGCCATGCGAGCTGCGAATTCGAAAACCCGCTCACCTGGCGCTACGACGAGACCGACTCGATGGTGATGTGCGAAGAGGTGAAGGTGCCCTGGGAACGCGTCTTCGTGCACATGGATGCGGTCCTTGCGCGCGAGATCTACATCCGCACGCCCGGTCACTGCTACGGCAACCACCAGTCGAACGTCCGCTTCCACGAGAAGCTGAAGCTGATTGTCGGCCTCGCGAGCAAGATTGCCGCCGCCTCCGGCGCGAACGAAGTGCCCGCCGTGCGCGAAGTGCTCGGCCGCTTCGCCGCGCTCGAGGCTGCGCTCGGCGGCATGATCGCCGGGCAGCTCCAGGACGCCGAGGACTGGCCCGCCGGGTGGAAAACCTATAACCGGCGCTACATGTACGCGGCGCTCAACTGGTGCACCGAGAGCCACTCCTCGATCATTGACGCGCTGCGCGAGCTCGTAGGCGGCGGCGTGTTCCAGATGCCCGCGGACGTGACGGTGATGCACGATGCGAAGCTGCGCGAGCAGTTCGAAAAATACTGGCAGACCCCCCAGCTCGCCGCGCTCGAGCGCATGAAGCTCTACAAGCTCGCCTGGGACCTCATCGGCTCGGAGTTCGCCGGCCGCCACCTGCAGTACGAGAAGTTCTACGCCGGCGCCTCCTTCATCGTACGCAATCACAGCTTCCGCGAAGCGCCCTGGACCGAGTTCCACCGCGTGGTCGACGACCTGATGGCGACCTACGACGTTCCGGCGCCGCGCGAGCAAGCGTCCGCCATCTCGCCGCCGGCCGCGGCGCTCGCCAAGTGACCGGCATCGAGCAGCTCGTTATCGCCGGCTGGACGGGGCGGGACGAGGCGGCGCTGCGCAAGCACATCCGCGAGCTCGAGGAGCTCGGCGTCAAGCCGCCGAAGAGCACGCCGATCTTCTACCGCGTCGCTGCCGATCTCCTCACCACTGGCAACGAGATCCAGGTGTCCGGTCCGGACACCAGCGGCGAGGTGGAAGTCGTGCTGCTCGCGAAGCGCGATGGCCTCTGGGTCACCGTCGGCTCCGATCACACCGACCGCAAGGCCGAGACGATCGGCGTCTCGCTCTCGAAGCAGCTCTGCGCCAAGCCGATCGCCAAGGATGCTTGGCGCTACGACGACGTAAAAGACCATTGGGAGCGCCTCGTCCTGCGCTCCTGGGCCGATGGCGAGCTCTACCAGGAAGGCCCGGTCACCGCGATGCGCTCCCCGGAAGATCTGCTCGGGCGCTATCCGCTCAACCCCGGCTGGGTCATGTTCTGCGGCACGCTCGCCGCCAAGGGCGGCATTCGCCCGGCGAAAGTGTTCCGCATGGAGCTCGAGGACCCGGTGCGCAGCCGCAAGCTGGCTCACGAGTACCGTATTACGGTGCTGCCGGTCGAAGGTTGAACGTTCATCGCCGGCCGGGTTAGCTTCGCATGACAACCGGGGAGGTTTCATGCGGAGCGCCGAGAATGCTGTCGTAAGCGGCTTCCTGTCGTTTGCGCTCCTTGTGCTGCTCAGCGCGTGTGGCGCGACGTCCGACGTGCGGATCGCAACGCCCATCCAGGGCGTCACTGCATTCACGTTCTTGGACGAGCGACCCAGCGACAACAAAGCGTCGCACATTGATGAAGGCGGTGCCGGCACCAGCGTGTTTTACGGAGATGACAAGCTCTCCCCGGCGTCGCCAGAGCTGACGAAGACGTGGCTGCAGAAAGCCATGGGTGCCGAATTAGCCGGAAAAACGGTCGCGCTGCGGCTATTCACGATAAGCGTCTTTGACCCCGGCGCCGCTGTGGATCGCAACCAATTGGATGCGGCCAAGAATACGGCCAGGGCGTCTGTTCCCAAGGGTGGGGGAGTGCAAGGAGCGGCCGGCGCCGCGCTAGCCGAGCCGATTATTTACGGCATGGAAAGCGCTAAGAGCCAAAAGAGTCTTTACGTGCGGATTGAAGGCGACTTTGACCAGAAGCCGTTCTCCGTAATTCATTCGGAACGGGTTCGGGGAAGAGTGACGGAACGCAACGTGCGCAACACCATTGTCCGGGCGCTTGACAAGCTCGTCTCTGCGCTCAGAGACGAGATGAAACCCAAGTGAAGTCCGAAATCCTGTATCCGATGGTCGCGCTTGCCGGGCTCACCTTCGTCGTTTTGCTGCTGATTCCGATTGCCCGTTTTCGCGCCGCTTGGCGCGGACGAGTGACCGCAGCCGACTTTCGCTACGGCGAATCGCCCAATGTACCGGGCCAGGTAAGCCTGCCGAATCGCAACCTGATGAACCTGCTCGAGCTGCCGGTGCTGTTCTACGTCGTCTGCCTCGCTTTCTATGTGACCGGCAAGCTCGATGCGGCGGCGCTTTACCTCGCATGGGCGTACGTCGGCTTACGTGCCGCGCATAGCGTTATCCATCTGACTTACAACAACGTCTTCCACCGCCTGAGCGCTTTCGCGGCGAGCAATGTGGTGCTGGTCGCGTTGTGGATTCACTGGGCAGTCGCCCTCGCGTAAGGCCGCTGCAAGCGGACCTTGCCCACTTTCGTCCCATCGCCTCGCGATGGGCGAGCGTTCGATAGTGTTTTACAGCGCAGGCCCCTCGGGTCCAGAATGAGCGCACGCAGTCGCCATCACCGGCGACTCACCCAAGAGGAGGGGAGAACATGTGTTGGCTATGCGATAGCGGCAAGCCGCAGCTGCACGGCAATTCACAGTTAGGACGGCGCGATTTCCTGAAGACGGCGGCAGCGACGGGACTCACCGCCGGCGCGCTGAATCTTTTCGCTGCACGCCCGGCGAAGGCGCAGGAGGGCGGCGACCCGCCGGCGGACAGCGGCCAGCCTGGCCGGCGCTACATCATTCGCGGGGGCGCCGTGATGTCGATGGATCCTAAGGTCGGCAACTTCGCCAAGGCGGACGTGCTGGTCGAGGGCAAGAAGATCCAGAAGATCGGTCCCAACCTGAGCGCCGGTGGCGCCGACGTCATCGATGCGACGGGTCGCATTGTTATGCCGGGCTTTATCGATACGCACCATCACCAGTTCGAGACCGCGCTGCGCAGCTTTCTCGCCGACGGCGTGCTGATCAACGACCAGTCCGGCTCGCGCGCCTCGGATCGCACGTACTTCGAGTACATCCTGCTCACGTTCGCACCGGTCTACAGGCCGGAGGACGTGTACATCAGCGAGCTCTTTGGTGGCCTCGCGCAGCTCGACGACGGCGTGACCACCGTGCACGACGTCTCCCAGATCCATCACTCGCCTGAGCACTCGGACGCAGCGATCCAGGCGCTCTTCGACACCGGACGTCGTGCCGCATTCGGTTACTTCGAGAGCGCAGGCGGCGTTCCCGGCAATCAGTATCCGCAGGACGCGGTCCGGATCAAGAAACAGTGGTTCTCGTCCGCCGAGCAGCTCGTGCACATGATCATGGGCGGCGAGGTCTATCTGGGTAATGCGAGCACTGACGCGTCGTGGACCATCGGGCGCGAGCTCGGTCTGCAGATTGCGGCGCACATTCTGTCTCCATTCGGCATCCGACCGATCATGGACGACCTCGCCGCGGGCAAGGGCGGCAACGGCCACATCGGCATCGGCCCGGACAATCTGTTCATCCACATG
>VBCM01000272.1 GCA_005883675.1 Betaproteobacteria bacterium | reverse complement strand
CTCGACAAAGATGTTCGGGTAGGCCCTCGCCCAATCCTCCTCCCAGTTTCCGACCGGCACGAAGATCATGTTGTCCAGTCCGCTGATCGATCCCGTGACCTTCGCTGAGGGATGCGTCTCGGCCTTCGCTCTCCAGACGACATGGCCGCTGTGCTTGTTGATCGCGAGCACGATGGCGCCGTCGCCCGAAGCGCAACCCAGCGCGCTCGGCGTGCCCCCTGGGATCATCCGGCAAAGGCGGTCGACCAGCCCCATATTGCTGCCGACGATAAGCAGGTCTCCACTGACATACGGCGTGTTGCGGGACCCCTTGACGACGAAACCCGGCACCGAGAGATCGTTTACATAGTTCTTTTTCCAGATCGGCTTCCCGGTGAAGCGGTCCAATTTGGTCAGGTAGCCGGACATGTCATTGAAGTAGAGATACCGGTCGTCGACGGCCGGAGTGGACGAGATGCTGCCTTGGGCAGCACTTGCCGTTCCCGTGTCGGGTACCGTCTGGTAGACCCACTTGACTGAGAGTTGGCCCACGGTCGCTTCGTTGATCGGTCCGCCCTGGAAACTCCGGGTATTGAAGTCAATTCCATCAGCGAACGCCGGAAGCTGTACGGCCAACAGCAGCATGGCGAAGCCCTGCCTGAACATGGGTGTCTCCCGGGTCATGTCGAAGAGTGCTGCAAGGGTCTGCCGCCGACCGCGGATGCGCGCATGAGCCTGCGTGCAGCGAACGGTACGTTCATCGTGCCCCCTCCCCTCTCCGCCACGCCTGAGTGCGCGCGGGGAGCGCGTTCAGCGGGCGGACCAAAGCAAGCCCGCAGATGCTCCCACCAAGCATAAAGGTCCGCAAGGGATAGCGGACATACTCACGCCACCCTTGTGCACTGCCGCGCTGGGCCTTCGTATCGGTTCTAGGACGATCGCGCTTCGCGGCGGGGAGTGTTTCCTAAGCTCTTGCTGCCTGCGCTGCAATGTGCCTCCTGATACGAGCCTCCTGCTCGGCGCGGTATTCGGCGACCCGGCTTCGATCAGCTTCGGCCAGCGCGCGCCGCAGAGCAGCGGCTTCAAGATCCTGGCAGTAAGCCGGCGTCCCGGGCTGCTGGCGCCAGGAGTTGTCCAGATCACCGCCATCGACAGGGTCGAAGCCGAGATCGTCGACAAGGCGCATCACCACCGCTTTGGCATCCAGCGAATCGCCCATGACCGAGAGAGCGATCCGCCCCGGGGTTCCCCGCGGCACGCCCTTCTCGAGAAGGCTCCGGGCGAAGATGTTGTTGAACGCCTTGATCACGGGACACCCGATCTGCTGGGCGACCCACTGGCTGTCAAGCATGCCTCGCTCGATCGCGGCGATGCGGCCATCGCGCAGCTCCGGATGGTAGTTACCGATATCGATGACGACCACGCTGTCCGGCGCGTTCGCAAACAGCGCCCGCGGAAGAGCGGCGACGGCCTTCGTCGGGATCGCGAGGATGACGATTTCTGCGGCTTTGACGGCGTCGACGACAGAAACGGGCGTCGCGCCGATCTCGGCCGCCAGCGCGCTCAGGCTTTGCGGCCCTCTCGAGTTCGCAAGCGAGACCTGACGGCCAAGCCTGGCGAGGTGGCGCGCAAGCGTCGCTCCCATGCTCGCAGCGCCGATGATTCCAATTCTCATGGCGTCTCCTTTCGACCGGCGCCGTAAAGCGCGGCAAGCAAGCGGCAATGCGCCAGCGAGAACAGGCGCTCGACGACGCGAGCGTTCCGGCGCCGCAGAAGCGCTCCGCTTCTTGCGGGCGCCGGCAGCCTTAGAGCGGCTTGACGTTCGCCGCGGCCGGGCCCTTCTGGCCTTGCGTCACGTCGAAGGAGACCTTCTGGCCTTCCTTGAGCGACTTGTACCCCGAGCCCTGGATCGAGCTGTGATGGGCGAAGAGATCCTTGCCGCCGTCATCCGGCGTGATGAAGCCGAAACCCTTCGAATCGTTGAACCACTTAACTGTTCCTGTAGGCATGTCGTTACT
>VBCM01000271.1 GCA_005883675.1 Betaproteobacteria bacterium | reverse complement strand
GCGTGCCCGCGCGCGTCACGTAGATGCGGCGCGCGAACCGTCCCGGCGCCGGCCGCCGTCGGCGCAGCATGATGGTGAGCGCGGTGGACGCAAGCGCGAGAATCCAACGTACCTTCATCGCCATGGCGTCATAGCACCCGAATATGCGCGCAGGCGCAATGCAATTTTTCGCTACTCGCGCTCAATGCGACGGGCGGCGATCACGCTCCGCCATTTGGCGATCTCGCGCTCGATTAACGTGCGCATTTCCGGCGGCGTGCTCGCGCCCGGTGCGCCGCCGAGCTCGATGAAGCGCTGGTGGGTCTGCGGCCCGGCGACGGCGTTTCGCACTTCCGCGTTCAGCCGCGCGATGATCGGCTCCGGCGTGCGCCCGGTGACGCCGAGGCCGATGAACGAATTCACCTCGTAACCAGGCACGGTCTCCGCGACCGTCGGCACATCGGGAAGCGCCTTCCAGCGCTCGCGCGAGGTGACCGCGAGCGGCCGCAGCTTGCCGGCCCGGATCTGGCCGATCGAGAGGGTCATCGCTTCCAAGAGCAGGTCGACCCGGCCGCCCAGCACCTCGGTGAGCGGGCTCGCCCCGCCGCGGAATGGCACGTGCACCATCTCGATGCCCGCCATGGCGTTCAAGAGCTCTCCCGAGAGATGGTGGACCGTGCCGACGCCCGAGGACGGGAAGTTGAGCTTGCCCGGATGTGCCTTAGCGTACGCGATCAGCTCGGCGAGCGTGCGAAACGGCGAATCGGGCCGCACGCTGATCACGAACGGGTACGTGGTCAGCATCGAGACCATGGCGATATCCGCGAGCGGATCGAACGGCAGCGACTTCAGCATTGCCGCCTGCACCGGGTAAGCGCCGGTGATGAGAAGCAATGTGTAGCCGTCCGGCGGCTGCTTCGCCGCGTATTCGTTGCCCACCACGCCGCCGGCGCCGGGGCGGTTGTCGATCACCACCGGCTGGCCGAGCTGCTCGCTCAACTGCTGCCCGATCAGGCGCGCGATGACATCGGCCGAGCCGGCCGGCGGAAATGGCGTGACCAGCTTGAGCGGCTTCGCCGGCCACGCCTGCGCCAGCGCAAAGCCGGTGTGCAGCGCGAGCATCAAACCGAGGAGGCGCACGGTGCGGACCATGGTTTATGCTGGCACGCATGAGCGAGCGCGTGCAATTCACCTCCAGCGGCCTGAAGCTAGCGGGGCTCCTGCATCTGCCAGCGGACTACAAACGCGGCGAGCGCCGCGCCGCCTTCCTCGTCCTGCACGGCTTCGGCAGCCGCAAGGAGAGCGATGGCATGCGCATCGCTGCCGAGCTCTACGCGAGCTTGGGCTATGTCGCGCTGCGCTTCGACTTCCGCGGCTGCGGCGAGAGCGGATGCGCGCGCGGCGCTCGAGTTCCTGATGGACCGGCCGGAAGTCGATGCGCAGCGCATCGCCGTCTACGGCCACAGCTTCGGCGCGGCGGTGGCGGTCTACGCCGCCGGCGTCGAGCCGCGCTTCGCGGCGTGCGTTTCCTCGGGCGGCTGGGGCGACGGCGTCAAGAAGTTCCGCAAGCAGCACGAATCCCCGGAAGCGTGGGCCAAGTTCCAAGCCATGCTCGACGAAGGCCGCCGGCGCGCGGCGCGCGGCGAGAGCATGATGGTGCCGCGCTACGACATCGTGCCGATCCGGCCCGAGCTGCGGCACAACCTGGCGCAGGGCTCAATCCTGGAATTTCCCTTCGACGTGGTGGAGAGCATGCTCGCCTTCCGCGCGAACGACGTCGTCGGCCGGGTCGCGCCGCGGCCGCTCCTCCTCATCCATCCGGCAAACGACACCGTGACGCCGACCGAGCAGTCCATCGATCTGTTCTTGCACGCCGGGCAGCCGACCGATCTGCACCTCGTCGCGGGCACGGATCACTTCATCTTCAACGAGGGCAACCGCCTCGTCGTCGATCTCGTGCGCGACTGGCTCGCGCAGCATTTTCCGGCGCGATGACCCAGGTGAGCGAGGCGCACGCGACGCTGGTCGCCGATGCGCTGGTGTGGGCTGAGATGCGCGGCATGGACACGCACGGCGTGATGCGCGCGCCCCGCTACGTCGACCTCATCCGCCGGGGCGAGTTGAATCCGGTGCCGCGCATCCACCGCGCGATGGAAACGCCGGCCGCGGTGGTGCTCGACTGCGAGCGGGCGGCGGGCGCGGTGGCCATGATGGAAGGCACGCGCGCGGCGTGCGAGAAGGCGAAGCACAGCGGCGTCGGCCTCGCGCTCGTGAAAGCAACGACGCACACGGGTGCCCTGGGCTACTACACGCAGAGCGCCGCGCGCGAAGGCTACGCGGCAATCGCGCTCGCCGCTTCCGTGCCGCTCATGGCCTATCACGGCACGCGCGGCGCCGCGGTCGGCACGGCGCCGCTGTCGATTGCGGTGCCAGGAGCGGACGAGCCGCTTGCGCTCGACATGGCTTCGAGCCTCATCTCGATGGGCGCGCTGATGCGCTCGCGTGCGAGCGGCGCGCCCATCCCGCCCGGCGCGGCGCTCGCCGCCGACGGCTCGCCCACCACCGACTCGCGACGCGCGTCGATCCCGCTGCCGCTTGGCGGCCCGAAGGGTTCGGGCCTCGCCTTCATGTTCGAGTGCCTGGCGAGCCTGCTCACCGGCAATCCGATCCTCGCGGAAGCGCTCGAAGGCCGCGGGCGGCACAGGCAGAACGGCCTCGTCATCGCCATGGATGTCGCGCGGTTCGTGCCGCTCGCTGAATTCAGGCGCGAAATCACCCGCCTCGCCGCCGCGCTGCGCAAACTTCCGGCGGACGGCGAGATCCTGATGCCCGGCGAGCGCGGCGCGCGCAACGCCGCGCGCCAGCGCGCTGCGCTCGAGATCGACGCCGGCGTCTACGCCGAGCTCACGGCGCTGAATTCCGATCCAGGGTCGTAATTGCGCCGCGCATTGCTAACGGCGCTGACGGTTGTCTCCATCGCCGCGGGCGCGCAACCGTATCCGTCGAAGCCGGTGCGCATCATCGTGCCGTTTCCGCCCGGTGGCACGGCCGACTTGCTCACGCGCCTCACCGCCGAAAAGCTCACCGCGCGCTTCGCGCGGCAGATGGTGGTGGAGAACCGCGCCGGCGCCGGCGGCAATCTCGCGGCGGAGTACGTCGCACGGGCGGAGCCGGACGGCTACACGCTGCTCGCCTCGCCGCCACATCTGCTGACGATCAATCACCTGCTCTACAAGCTCGCCTTCGATCCGGCGCGCTTCGTGCCGATCAGCATCATCGCCACGTACCCGAACGTGCTGCTCGCGGGCCCGAAGCTGCGCCTGACAAGCATCGAGCAGGTGATCGCCGCGGCGCGCGAGCGGCCGGGCGCGCTCGCCATCGCGTCGCAGGGCAACGGCACGAGCTCGCATCTCTCGGCCGAGCTCTTCAAATCGCTGGCCGGCATCGATCTGCTGCACGTGCCTTACAAAGGCACGGCGCCGGCGATGACCGATCTCCTCGGCGGCCAGGTCGACCTCATGTTCGACAACCTGATCACCGCCATGCCGCACGTGAAGAGCGGGAAGCTGCGCCTCCTCGGCGTCGGTGCC
Organism: Betaproteobacteria bacterium; assembly: GCA_005883675.1. Classification (GTDB taxonomy): domain Bacteria; phylum Pseudomonadota; class Gammaproteobacteria; order Burkholderiales; family SG8-39; genus SCGC-AG-212-J23. The sequence continues at coordinate 1,092 of VBCM01000271.1, read as the reverse complement.
GAGCGGCGCGTCGCGGCGTTCCCCGACGTGCCGGCAATCGCGGAGCTGCTGCCGGGCTTTCGCTCCGAGACATGGATGGCGCTGGTCGCGCCGCCCGCAACGCCGAGCGCCATTGCTGAAAAATTATCAGCGGCCGTTGGCCGCGCGGTGCGCGAACCCGACTTCCGCCGCTTCCTCACCGAGCTGCAGGCCGAGCCCGTCGGCAATACGCCGCGCGAGATGGCGGAGGTCATCCGGCAGGACACCGAGCGCTGGTCGCGCGTCATTCGCGACGCGCACATCACGATCCAGTAGGAATTACGACCCTGGATCGGAATTCAGGCGACTTTGTGGCTGAACTCGCCGATCGACTCGATCCACAGCCGCACGCGCTCGCCAGGCTTGAGGAAGCGCTTGCGTCCCATGCCGACGCCGGCTGGCGTGCCGGTGAGGATGAGGTCGCCCGGGTAGAGCGTGACGCGCGATGAGAGCATCGCGATCTGCTCGGCGGTGTTGAAGATCATCTGCGCAGTATTCGAGTCCTGCATGAGCTCTTCGCCCACCCATAGCTTGATGCCGAGCCGGTGCGGATCGGCGATCTCCTCGGCCGGTACGATCCACGGCCCGAGCGGGCACGCGCCGTCGAAGCACTTCTGGCTCACCCAGTCGTAATGGAAGGGCGACGTGGGCGGATTCTTTTCGCGCCGCATCACGTCGCGCGCCGAGAGATCGTTGGCGATGGTGTAGCCAGCGACGCAGCCGAGCGCCTTCTCCACCGGCAGATCCTTTGCCTTGCGGCCAATGACGGCGACGAGCTCGACCTCCCAGTCGACCGCCTGCGAGTAACTGGGCAGCTTGACGGTCGCCTCCGGACCAACGACGGAGCTGCGCGACGTCTTGATGAAGTGCCAGGGCTTCTCGCCGCGTTCCTTCATCGTCGGCCCGGGCTCCCGCCCCTGCGCGCGCTCCATCTCGGCGACGTGGTCGGTGTAGTTCGCGCCGGCGCAGTAGATGTTGCCGGGGTAGATCACCGGCGCGAGCAGCTTCACGCGCTTGAGCGGCATCGCCTTGCCGCGCGGCTTCTTGGCGAGCTTCGCGAGCGCGCTCTTCGCC
>VBCM01000165.1 GCA_005883675.1 Betaproteobacteria bacterium | reverse complement strand
GTCGAAGAAGGCGAGATAGCTGCCGTCGCCTAGCTCGAAGAAGATGTGGATCGAATCGGACGCCCCGTCCACCACTTTGCGCGGCGGCTTGCCGGCCTCGTTGAGCGGCCAGCTGAGCCGCGTGTTCTCCGGCGGCATGAGGCCGGCGACGTACTTCAAGCCCACGACCTCCGTGTAGAAATCGACCGTGCGCTGCGCATCGCGGCAGCGGTAAGCGATGTGGTGCAGGCGTTCGAACATGGTTGCCTCCTGAAGCGGGGATGTTAGCAAAGACCGTAGAATCCGCGGCCCATGAGCGAAAGGGGAACGCGCTGGCTCGCCGTGCTCGCCGTCGTCGCGAGCTTCTACTGGATGCTCGGCGCGGCGCCGCTCTTCGATGTGGACGAAGGCGCGTTCAGCCAGGCGACGCTCGAGATGTTCGAGCGCGGCGACTTCCTGTCGACCTACTTGAACGGCGAGCCGCGCTACGACAAGCCGATCCTCGTCTACTGGCTGCAGGCGGCGGCGGTGGCGCTCATCGGTCCGAGCGAGTGGGCCTTTCGCCTGCCCTCGGCGCTGTGCGCGACGCTCTGGGCGTGGTTCACCTATCTTTTCGCGAGGCGCCACTACGGCAGCGCACGCGCGGCCTTCGCCGCGGCGCTGCTCGCGACATCGCTCGGCGTCTTCATCATCGGTCGCGCGGCGACGGCGGACGCGCTCCTCAACATGCTCATCGCCGCGTCGATGTTCGCCGCCTGGCAGCACCTGTCGACCGGCCGGCGCGCATGGCTCTATGCGACGCACGCGGCGATCGGCCTCGGCGTGCTGGCGAAGGGACCGATCGCCATCCTCGTGCCGTTCGCCAGCACGCTCCTCTATTGCTGGCTGCGGCGCGACCTCAGGACGTGGGCGCGCGCGGTATTCGACTGGCGCGCGCTCATCGTGCTCGTCGCGATCGCCGTGCCGTGGTACGCGGCGATTCTCGCCAAGGAGGGGCGCGGCTTCGTGGAAGGCTTCTTGTTGAAGCACAACATCGGGCGTTTCAGCGGCCCTGTGTCGGGGCATGGCGGGAGCCTCCTCTATTACTTTCCGGCGCTCGCGCTACTCAGCCTGCCGTTCACCGCGCTCCTGGTGCTGGTAGCGATGCGCATTCGCGCAATCTGGCGCGACGAGCTGCAGACCTATCTCCTCATCTGGTTTGCGTTCGTGTTCGTCTTCTTTTCCTTCTCGGGCACGAAGCTCCCGCACTATCTGCTCTATGGGTACACCGGATTCGTGATCCTCATGGCGGTGTACGGCTATGAGCTGCGCGCCGTGTTCTGGCCGCTTGCGCCGGTGCTCGCGCTCTTTGCGGGGCTGCTCGCGCTGCCGCACGCCTTGAGCTATGCGGCCGCGCACACCGGCGACGTCTTTTATCGCGAGGTGCTCGGCGCGGCACTCGGCCGGTTCGAGACGGGGTACTTCGTGTTCTACGGCATGATGTGCGCGATCACCCTCTACGCCATGCTCGAGCGCGTGACGCCTGTGCCGCGCAAGCTGATGGCCCTCGGCGCCGCCGCGATGCTCTCGCTCGCGACGCTCGTCGTGCCGGCCGCCGGCTTCGCGCAGCAGAGTTCGATCAAGGAGGCGGCGCTCCTTTGCCGCGAGCGCCATCTCGACGTGGTGATGTGGCGGCTGAATGCGCCGAGCTTCAGCGTCTACCGCGGTGCGCCGACGCCGGCGCGTGAGCCGCGCCCGGGCGACGTCGTCCTCACCAAGGCAAGCCGGCTCGGCGAGCTGCCGCCGAGCCTGCCCTACGATCTCATCTACTCCAAGCGCGGCATCGTGCTCGCGAAGATCCGGGCGTGAGGCACTGGCGCGCCTGGCTCCTGCCGGCGGCGGCCGGCGGCGGCTTCGCCGCCATTTGGTTCCTCGATGCCAATCGTGCCGTGTTCATGGCGCTGAACGCGCTCGGCCCCGCGACGAGCGACGCGCTGTGGGCGAACATCACGGTGCTTGGCGATACGGTCGTCGCCTTCGCGCTCTGCCTGCCGCTGTGGCGCCGCCGGCCCGAAGCGCTTTGGGCATTCCTCTTCGTCGCGCTGCTCGGCACTGCCTGGGTCGATGGCTTGAAGCCCTTCATCGACGCCGATCGACCGCCGGCCGTGCTCGGCGAGGCCGTGCATGTGATCGGCCCTCCATACAAGCACCATACCTTCCCGTCGGGACATGCGACCGCCGCGTTCGCGATCGGCGGCTTGTATGCGTTGGGCGCAGGCTCGCGCGCGGTGGCGGCGATCGCGCTCGCGGTTGCCCTGCTGGCGGCGCTCTCGCGCGCGGTGGTCGGCGTGCACTGGCCGCTGGATATCCTCGCCGGAGCCCTCGGCGGCTGGCTCGCGGCGGTGATAGCCCTCGCCATCGCGCATCGCACGCGCGCCTTCGGTACGAAGCCCGCGGTCCAATGGCTGCTGGCGCTCTTTGTCGCCGCTTGCGCCGGGTGGCTCGTCATCGGTTACGCGAAGAGCGGCTACCCGCAGGCCGATCTCTTCCAGCGCGCGCTCGGCATTTGCTGCCTGGGAGCCGCGGCGGCTAGACTAAAACGTGCTGCCGCTTAGCCCGCCGCTCAACGTCTCGGTCGTCATCCCGATCTACAACGAGGAGGCGAACGTCGCCGAGCTGGTGGCGCGCGTCGGCACGGCAATGCTGCGGACGGGCAAAACCTTTGAGCTGATCTGCGTCGACGACGGGTCGCGCGACGGCTCGGCGGCGGCACTGGAAGCGATCGCGGCGGAGCGGCCGTGGCTTAAGCCGCTCTACCTGATCCGAAATTACGGCCAGTCGGCCGCGCTGCAGGCGGGCTTCGATGCCGCTCAGGGCGAGATCATCGTCACGCTCGACGGCGATCTGCAGAACGAGCCGGACGATATCCCCGAGCTGCTGAAAATCCTGGATGAGCGCCCGGAGGTGGATGTGATTTCCGGCTGGCGCAAGGAGCGCCAGGACCGCACGGTGTCGCGCAAGCTGCCCTCGGCGGCGGCCAATGCTGTCATCTCGAGCGTGACGGGCGTCAAGCTCCATGACTACGGCTGCGCGCTCAAGCTCTACCGTGCCGATGTGATCCGTGGCTTGCGGCTCTATGGCGAGCTCCACCGCTTCATCCCGGCGCTCGCGGCGGAGGTCGGCGCGAACATCATCGAGGTGCCGGTGCGCCACCACGCGCGCACGCGCGGCGAGTCGAAGTACGGCATCGACCGCACCTTCCGCGTGCTGCTCGATCTCCTGTGGATCAAGTTCCTGATGCGCTTCCTGCACCGGCCGCTGCAGGCGTTCGGCGGCGTGGGGCTCGCGCTGGGGGCGATCGGCCTGCTGATCCTCGCATGGCTCACCTACGAGAAGCTCGCGCTCGGCGCGGAGATCGGCGGCCGGCCGCTGCTCCTGCTCGGCGTGTTGCTGGCGCTGATTGGCGTCCAGCTCGTCGCCACCGGCCTGATGGGAGAGCTCCTCACGCGCATCTACCACGAGCCGCAAGGACGCTGAAGACCGCGGCGCGCATCGCGGCCGGCATCGCGCTGCTCGCCGCGGTCGTCTGGTACGTCGATCCTCGCGCGCTCGCGCGCAGCCTCGCCGCCGTCGATGCGCGCTGGTTCGTCGCCGCGGTGCTCTCGTCGGTCGTCTCCAACGTCTTCTCCGCCGCCCGCTGGGCGGCCATCGCGCGTGGCTTGGGCCTCGCTGCTTCCCTGGGCGCCGCGATCGCGATGTATTTCCGCGGCATGACGATGAACGTGCTTCTGCCGGGCGCGACGGTATCGGGCGATCTGCTGCGCGGCTACCAGCTAAGCCGGCTCGCCAACAACACGCTGCTCCGAGCCGGGGCGTCGGTGCTCCTTGACCGCCTGAGCGGCCTGTGGATCCTCTGCGCCTGCTCGCTCGCCTCGCTCGGCGTCGCGCTTGCCGTCGGACTCGTGCCGCCGGCCAGGAACACCGGCGTCTATATGCTGGCGCTCGCGGCTGCGCTGGCCCTGCCGTGGCTGCCATTGCCGCACCCAGGCCTGGAGAAGGCTCGGCGCCAGGCGCTCGCCGCGCGCGGGGCGCTCGTCCGCTCGGCGTGGCTTTCGGTGCTGGTGCAGGTTTTCTCGGCGGCGGCGCTCTGGCTCTGTGGCTATGCCGCCGGCGTCGAGGTGAGCTACCCGGTGGTGCTCGCCGCCGCCGCGCCGATCTTCATCATGGGCGCGCTGCCGCTGGGCTGGGGCGGCTTTGGCGCGCGCGAGGCGGCGGCGGTGGTGGTGCTCGGGACGATCGGCGTGCCGCCCGAGCAGGCGACGGCGACGGCGCTCCTCTACGGCGTGAGCGCGGTGCTACAGGGCATCGCGGCGGCGCCGCTCTTTCTCGTCAGGCACGAAGGCGCGGATGCGCCACGCCGTTCCTGAGCCGCATCACCTTCCAGAAGAAATTGATGCGCGAGAGCTCGGTGAGCTCGCCGGGGTCGGCCACCATGTCGCGCAGCTGGAAGTCCGGATGGAAACCGAGCTTGTCGGAAAAGCGCGCGAGGCCCTTCTCCACCGCGGCGATGAAGCGGTTATCGGAGCGCACGTGGTTGACGAGGAAGATCTCGCCGTGAGGGCGGCAGACGCGATGCAGCTCGGCGAGGAGCCGGTCGGGCCGCTCGACCACCGACACGACGTACATCGCCACCACCTTGTCGAAGCTCGCGTCGGCGAAGCTCATGCGCTCGGCGTCCATCTCGAGGAGCGCCTCGACGTTCGCGAGGCGCTGGCGCGCGACGCGGCTGCGCGCCTTCTCGAGCATCTCGCGCGAGACATCGATGCCGGTGATGGTCACGTCGCGCGGGTAAAGCGGAAGCGACAGTCCCGTGCCCACGCCGACCTCGAGCACGCGCTCGCCGGGGCGCAAGCGTAGCGCCTGCAGCACCGCCTTGCGGCCCGGCTGCAGCACCGGTCCGAACACGGCATCGTAAACTGCAGCGTAGCGGCGGTAAGCCGCCTTCACCGACTCTATTTGCATGCGGGGTCCGTGAGGGCTGTGAGGGCTTGTCGGACGAGCGCCTTGGTCAACGGCAGCTTATAGCCATTATGCCGCAGGGGCACAGCCTCCTGCACGGCAGCGGCGGCCGCGGCTGCGAACCTGTCGGGACTCGCCATGGCGCCTTGGAGCTCGCGCTCGGCCGCCCGCGCGCGCCATGGGATCGGCGCCACGCCGGACAGGACGATACGCGCATGCGCGATCTTGCGCCCCGAGAGGCGCAGCACGCAGGCGACCCCGGCGAGCGCGAAGGCCCAGGCCTTGCGATCCATCGCCTTGAGGTAACCGCTTCTCGTTTCCTCGGGGTGCGGCGGCAGCCGCAGCTTGAGAACCAGCTCGTCGGGCGAAAGCACGGTCTCCGTGCGCCGCTCGGGCGCGGGCAAGGCGAAGAAATCGGCGAGCTCGATCGCGCGCTCGCCGCCGCGCCCATGCACCCACAGCGCGGCGTCGAACGCCAGCAGCGCCGCGGCCAAGTCCGACGGATGCACGGCGTAGCAAGGTCCGCCGCCCAGGATCGCGTGATTGCGATTTTCGCCTTCGCGCGCCGGGCAGTCGGCGCCGCCCTTCAGCCAGCAGTCGATGCGCGCGTTGCGGTAGTACCAGCAGCGCGGCCGCTGCAGCAGATTACCGCCGATCGTGGCGAGGTTGCGGATCTGCGGGCTCGCCGCCAGCGCCGCGGCTTGCGCGAGCGCGCTGTAGCCCGCGGCGATCACCGGATGCTGCTCGATTTCCGCGAGCGTGGTGAGCGCGCCGATCTCGAGGCCCTCCGGCCGCGCTTCGATGCCGCGCGGCAGCAGCATCTTCACGTTCACCAGCCGCTCGGGCGCGGCGATGTGCGCTTTCATCAGCGTGAGCAAGTCGGTGCCGCCCGCGAGCGCTCGGCTGTCGGCGCCGAGCGCGCTGACCGCTTGCTGGATGGTGCTCGGCGTCGTGTATTCGAAGGCCCGCATACGGAAAAGGGGTCAGAGCAATTTATCTGTAACAAATCGCGCCGCAGCGTCGGCCTTTTTGTAACGGAAAAATTGCTCTGACCCCTTTTTCATCGGATGAGCTTCTCGCGCGTTATCGGCAGCTCGCGGATGCGAACGCCGGTCGCGCTGTAGATGGCGTTCGCGATCGCCGCGGCGGTGGGGATGATCGGCGGCTCGCCGCAGCCCTTGACGCCGGTGGCGTTCGCTTCCGCGTCGGGCATGCTCTCGCTCGCGTTGACGATCTCGGGGATGTCGGCGACGGTCGGCAGCTTGTATTCCTCGAGGTTGGCGTTGAGCACGTCCCCGAGCCGCGCATCGACGATGCGCTTTTCGCTCAGCGCGTAACCGAGCGCCTGGGTGATGCCGCCGATCACCTGGCTCGACTGCAAGAGCGGATTCACGATGCGGCCGCAGTCGTGCGCCGCGATGACGCGCTTCACGGTCACCTCGCCCGTATCGCGATCCACGGCGAGCTCGACGGCTTGCGCGCCGCAGGTGCGGATACTCTTTCCCTTCGGGTTCTCGCCGCGCTGCGCGCGCGCATGGCCGCTCTTTTTCGCGAGGCGCGCGGCCTCTTGCACGACCGGTCCGAGCGTCGCCAGCGTGGCGCTGCCGGCACTCGTCGGGCCGTAGAGCCCGGGCTGCGTGTCGCCGAGCTCGACTTGCACGCGTTCGACGCCGATGCCGAGCTCGGCGGCGGCGAGCTGCGCGAGCGCCGTGCGCGAGCCGGTGCCGACGTCCTGCACGCCGACGATGACGCGCGCAGCGCCGTGCGCGAACTCGACCTCCGCTTCCGCGGGCGGCCAGCCGCCACCGGCGGCCCAGTCGTGCGCGGCGAAGCCGAGTCCCGGGCGCTGGTGGCGCCATTCGCATGCCGCGGCGACGCGAGTGATGCAGCGGCGCAGGCTCTCGGGCGCGGTGTAGGGCTTGTCCTCGCGCTGGTCGCGCGTCGCGTAGTTGCGTAGCCGCAGCTCAAGCGCATCGATGCCCAGGCGCGCGGCGAGCTCATCGATCGCCGATTCCAGCGCGAAGTTGCCCTCGGCGTAGCCGGGGGCGCGGAAGGCGACCGCCGGGCCGGCGTTGGTGCGCAGCGAGCGCTGCTCGGCGCGCACGTTGGCGCAGCGGTAGAGCGTGAGATAGGTGCCGATGACGTCGCTGTCTTCGCCGCCCACGCTGTAGGCGCCCGCCTCTACCCTGATGCGCGCATCGATAGCGCTGAGCGTGCCGTCGCGCTTGGCGCCGAGGCGCAGCCGCTGCTCGGTCGCATTGCGGTTGCCTGCTGCCAGGTTTTCGGATGCACGGTCGAGAGCGAGCTGCACCGGGCGGCCGGTGCGCTGCGCAAGGAGCGCGGCGATCACGGTGTGCTTCCACGCGATCTGCTTCGCGCCGAAGCCGCCGCCCATGTGCTCGGTGATGATGCGCACGTTTTGCGCCGCGAGCCCGAGCTTCTCGGCCACCTCGTCGCGCACGGCGAAGATGCCCTGCGTCGACTCGTACACGGTGAGCTGGTCGCCGTGCCAGAGCGCCGTGCAGCCGTGCGGCTCGAGCGCGTTATGCAAAGCCGTCTGCGTGCGGTAGGTGGCCTCGAGCACGACATCCGCCTCCCGCAGGCCGCGCGCGACATCGCCACGCGCTTCGGCCTTCGGCTCGCGCGCCTCCCCCACGAGATCGAAGGCGAGCGCCTCGTATTGCACGTCGATGAGCCGCGCTGCGTCCGCGGCGAGCTCGTCGCTGTCGGCGGCGACGGCGGCCACTTCGTCACCGATGTAGCGCACCGTGCGATCGAAGAGGCTGCTCGCGTCATGCCAGGGGATGCTCGGGCTGTTGGCGCTCGAGAGCACCGCGTGCACGCCGGGAAGCCGCTCGGCGCGCGAGGCGTCGATATGCCGGATGCGCGCATGTGGATAGGGACTGCGCACGATGTGCGCATGGAGCAACCCGGGCAGGCGCACGTCAGCGGCATAGCGCGCGCGCCCGGTCACTTTGTCGGCGCCTTCCAGGCGCGTGATCATCGGTCTCGGGCCATGCGCGCCGCGCGCAGGATGTGCTGGTAGGCGCCGCAGCGGCAAAGATTGCCGCTCAGAGCGCGCATGATTTGCGCGTCCGAGGGCCGCGCGACGCGCTCGAAGAGGGCGGCGAGCGCCATGAGCTGCCCCGGCGTACAGAACCCGCACTGGAAGGCATCGGCGGCGATGAACGCCTCCTGCAGCCGGTGGAGCTTGCCGCCCTCGCCGAGGCCCTCGATGGTGGTGACGGCGCGAGCGACGCAGTCGACCGCCAGCACGAGGCAGCTGTACACCGCCTCGCCGTCGAGGAGCACCGTGCATGCCCCGCAATTGCCCATGTCGCAGGCCTTCTTGGCGCCGGTGAGGCCGAGGTCGGCGCGCAGGGCATCGAGGAGCGTGCGCCGCGGCTCGACGTCAAGCTCGACGTGCTCCCCGTTCACGCGAAGCGGCGTCATGGCGCCTTCGATAGCAAACGGCGCGCCCGGCACGTGAATTGCAAACCCCTACTCGGTTCAATGAGGATCGCCCAGATCGCACCGCTCGCCGAAGCCGTGCCGCCGAAGCTTTACGGCGGCACCGAGCGCGTGGTGTCCTACCTCAGCGAGGAGCTGGTGAGGCTGGGGCACGATGTGACGCTCTTCGCGAGCGGCGACTCCGAGACCTCCGCGCGGCTCGTCGCCTGCGCGCCGCGGGCGCTGAGGCTCGATCCCGCGGTCAAGGATCCGCTCGCGCCGCTTGCCCTGATGCTCGAGCGCGTGCGCGCGCAGGCGCACGAGTTCGACATCCTGCACTTCCACCTCCAGCATGTGCACCTGCCGGTGTTTCGGCCGCTTGCGCGGCGCACGGTGACCACGATGCACGGGCGCCTCGATCCTCCGGAGCTCGCGCCGCTGTACCGGGAATTCAGCGAGATGCCGCTCGTCTCGATCTCCACCGCGCAGCGCCGGCTGCTGCCCTTCGCGAACTGGATCGCTACGGTGCACCATGGCCTCGCGCGCGAGGTGTGCCCCTTTAATCCGGGGCCGCGGGGCAGCTACTTTGCATTCCTTGGCCGCGTGTCGCCCGAGAAAGGCCTCGACCGGGCGATCGAGACCGCGCGCCGCGCGGGCGTGCGGCTGCGCATCGCGGCCAAGGTGGATCCCTGCGATGAGGAGTACTTCCAGCGCGAGATCGTGCCGCTCCTGGGCCTGCCGGGCGTCGAGTTCGTCGGCGAGGTGAACGAGGCGCAGAAGCCCGCATTCCTCGGCAACGCCACGGCGCTCGTCTTCCCGATCGACTGGCCAGAGCCCTTCGGCCTCGCCATGATCGAGGCGATGTCCTGCGGCACGCCGGTCATCGCCTGGGCGCAGGGCTCGGTGCCCGAGGTGGTCGAAGAGGGCCGTACCGGCTTCATCGTCGACTCGATGGAGGGCGCGGTGGCCGCGCTCGAGAAAGCGGCGCGGCTCGACCGGCTGGAAGTGAGGAACCGGTTCGAGGAGCGCTTCTCCGCCGCGCGCATGGCGCAGGACTATCTCTCCGTCTATCGGGCGCTCGGCCGCCGCCGCGCGGTGGCCGCGCTATGAAGCGCGACGCCGTCGCGGGCGGCCCGGTCGTCGTCCCGGGCGTCGTTTCGCTCGCCGCCTCGAGCCGCCGCACGCTCAAGCATGGCGACAGCTTCGCCATGTTCGACGAGCTCGGCGACATCCACGAGGTCGAGCACAGCCCCGCGGGCCTCTTTCACCACGACACGCGCTTTCTCTCGCGATTGCAGTTCACGCTCGAAGGACACCGGCCGATGGTGCTCTCCTCGACCGTGCAGCCCGACAACGTGATGCTCGACGTGGATCTCACCAATCCCGACTTTTTCGACGAGCGCGGGCATCTCGTTCTCGCCAAGGACACGTTCCATATCGCGCGCGCCAAGTTTTTGTGGAATGCGTGCTGCTACGAGCTCTTCACCATCACCAGCTACTCGGAGAGCCGGCAGAAGCTGCACCTCGCGCTCGATTTCGGCGCCGACTTCGCCGACCTTTTCGAGATCCGCGGCTACCGGCGCTCGCGCCGCGGCGCAGTGCGGGCGGAATTGCTCGGGCCGGCGGAAATCGGCTTCCACTACCAGGCGGTCGACGGCCTGCCGCGCGCGACGCGCCTCTCGTTCGGGCCGCAGCCCGCGCGACTTCGCCAGACACGTGCCGAGTTCGAGCTCGACCTCGCGGCGCGCGAGCGCCGGCCGATCGCGCTCACCGTGCAGTGCGTCGAAGGCAACCTCGTGGCGAGCGCCGAGCGGCGCTTCTTCGTCGTGCGCCGCATGGCGCGCCGCGCGCTCATTGCCGCGCGCGAGGCGGCGCCGGTGATCGAGACTTCCAACACGGTGTTCAACAACGTGCTCGAGCGCTCAAGCGCGGATCTCGCGATGCTCATGACCGAGACGCCGCACGGCGCCTATCCGTACGCCGGCGTGCCGTGGTTCTCGACGCCGTTCGGGCGCGATGGGCTGCTCACCGCGATCGAGATGCTGTGGCTCGAGCCGCAGCTCGCGCGCGGCGTGCTGCGCTTCCTCGCCGCGCACCAGGGCACGCGCGAGGACCCGGCTGCCGACATGGAGCCGGGCAAGATCCTGCACGAGGTGCGCGAATGCGAGCTCGCGCGCCTGGGCGAAGTCCCGTTCGGCCGCTACTACGGCTCGGTCGACTCGACGCCGCTTTTCATCGCCCTCGCCGGCATGTACTGGCAACGCACGCGCGATGCTGAGACCCTCAAGGCGATCTGGCCGAACGTGAAAGCGGCGCTCGACTGGATCGAGCGCTCGGGCGACCGCGACGGCGACGGCTTCGTCGAGTACGACCGCAAGCGCTCGAGCGGGCTGCGCAACCAGGGCTGGAAGGACTCCGACGACGCGGTGTTCCACGTCGACGGCGCGCTGGCCGAGCCGCCGATCGCGCTCTGCGAGGTGCAGGGATACGTCTATCTCGCCTATCGCCTGGCGGCGCAGCTCGCGGCCGACATGGACGACTATCCGCTCTCGGCGGGCCTCACGCTCAAGGCGCAGAAGCTGCGCCGGCAGTTCGAGGAGACCTACTGGGACGAGGAGCTCGGCACCTATGCGCTCGCCCTCGACGGCGCGAAGCGCGCCTGCAGCGTGAGGAGCTCCAATGCCGGCCAGGTGCTCTTCACCGGCATCGCCTCCGGGGAGCGCGCCGCGCGCGTGGCGCAGGGCCTCTTCGAGCCCGATTTCTTCAGCGGCTGGGGCATCCGCACGCTCTCGCGGCGCGAGCGGCGCTTCAACCCCGCGTCCTATCACAACGGCTCGGTGTGGCCGCATGACAACGCGCTGATCGCGCTCGGACTTGCGCGCTACGGCCACTGCACCGAGGCGCTCGCGCTCACCACCGCGCTTTTCGACGCCGCGGCGCACATGCATCTCAGGCGGCTGCCGGAGCTCTTCTGCGGCTTCGAGCGCAAGCGCGGCAAGGCGCCGACGCTCTATCCGGTGGCGTGCGCGCCGCAAGCCTGGGCGGCGGTAGCGCCGTTCGCGCTAATCCAGGCCTGTCTCGGCCTGGAAGTCGACTGCGGCGCGCGCAAGCTGCGCCTGCGCCGGCCGCGCCTGCCGCACTTCATCGACTGGATGTCGGTGAAGCGACTGCAAATCGGCGAGGCACGCGTCGATCTCATGCTGCGCCGGCATGATTCGAGCGTCGCTGTCAACCTGCTCGCACGCGAAGGCACCGCCGAAGTCGAAGTCATGCTCTAAGAATTCGGGCTCCGTCGCCGAATTCCGGTATCTTTGGGAGATGCACCCCTCAGCTCAGCAATACCCCCCGGTCGGCTCGCGATGGCAGGACCGCGACCGGCGCGCGAAGCGCACTGTGCAAGTGGTCCGGATCGACCCGGCGAAGCGTCGCGTGCGCATCCACTGCCTCGAGACCGACGTCCTCTCCTGGGCGAAGCCCGAGCGCTTCAACGGCAAGAGCGGCGGCTATCAGCCGCTGCCCGGCGCAAAGCGTCGCTAGTCGCGATAGCGCTGCGATGAGCCCGCCGCGTCGTGCGGCGGCGGATCGGTGGCATCGTCCGGCCCGCCCGCGGGGCCGGTCTCGTCGAGGATGAGATCCACCACTTGCAGAAAGACCTCGCGCGGCGGCTTGGCGTCGCCCGCGATCCAGCTGTCGAGCTCGGCCTTGGGCAGGCGCAGCACCTTGGCGAGCCTGTCGCGCCCGCCGAGCAGCTCCGCTGCGCGCAGGAGCGCCCGGCTATATACGCTCGCACTCATGTGCCCAATGATTCCGCAACTGCGCGGGCCGCACAATCGCAGTGCGCCTGACAGGAGACGCCTTACGCGGCGCCGGCCTGGTCGAGGTGCAGCAGGACGATCTCGATGGCGGCGAGGAACACCATCTGCGGCGGATCCTCGGTCGCCGCGAGCCAGTTGCGCAGCGCCGTCTCCGATACGCCGAGATGCCTCGCGAGCGGCGCCACGCCGCCGAGGATGAGGCAGGCGCGATGGAGCGTCCTCGCGTACGTCGTCTGCCGCGACGGGGACGGTAGCGGGCAATCGACCTTCGCCGAAACATTGAGTGGCATGGCCCGATCATGCGATACGCGAGATTGGCAGCCAAGTCGCGCGCTGGCCATCGCGCGTGTCGAATTTTCCGGCATCACGACGTCAACGCCGCGCACGGGGACGGCGCAAAGCGAGCGCGATCAGTGGCGTGCGGCGCGCTGGTACGGCGGTTGCTGCCTGCCCCTTCTGCCCTTGCGCGAGCGCCGCAAGTAGCAGCTCGAGCGTCGCCGGCCTCGTGAAGTAATGATCGAAGCCCGCTTCGCGCGCAACGGCTTCGAAGTGCTGGCCACAGACGATGGCGTCGATGCCACGCGTGCGCGGCGAGTGGGCGCCGCCGGTCATCATACGTGCGGCGCGGGCTAGGGCCGGCCGCGCTCCTCGAGCAGCGCGAGGAGCTTGCGCGGCTCGTAGGGTTTGGAGACGTAGTGATCGAAGCCGGTGCTGCGCGCAAAGGACTTGTCGGAGTCGCTGTCGCGGCCGGTGATCGCGATCAGCGTCGGCTTCGCGCTGCCGTAGCGCTCGCGCAGCTTCTGCGCCACCTCGTAGCCGTTGAGCCCCGGCATGCCGATGTCGAGGAGCAGCACGTCGGCGCCGAAGTCGCGCACTGCGTCGAGCGCCGCCTGGCCGTTGCCCGCCGACTTCACCTCGTGCCCCTCTTCTTCCAGCAGCAGCCGCAACGTGCGCACGGTATCCGGGTCGTCGTCCGCCACGACGATGCGCAGCCTCAGCGCCGGCTTGCGATCGCTCATGGGAAGATTGTCCCGGCCGCGCGTTACGCGCGGTATCCATTGCTTCACGGATAACGGTCGGGGATAACCCTACATCTGCAAAATCGGCCACGCGGCGCGTGGTCCGATCGCGCGCTGCGGCTAAGGCAGTCTGCCGACCCGGACAGTGCCTGGCGGAATGGTCTGCTCGACGGTGGCGTCGAGATCGAGCTGGCTGCGCACGAACTTGGCGAGCGCGAGGGCGAATTTCACCCGGTCGAGGGCGATGCGCTCCGGATACTCCTGCTGCGCGAGCTGCAGCTGCTCCTCGATCTGCTGCACCTTCGCTTTGAGGTCAACCGCGGGCCGCGCGGCGCCGAGGGGCAGGCTCATACGCTACGCAGTCGCGCCAGCGCCTCGCCTTCATGCTCCCCTTTTGGAAACTGCATGCTGCGTCCCGCTTCCGCCCGGATATAGCGCACGAGCGCGATGATCATGCGCTGGCGCTCCTTGGTGAGCGTCTTCGGAAATTCGGCGAGCGTAAGCTGCGCCTGCTCTTCGATCTGATCGAGCTTCTGCTGGAACTCTTCCAAATCCATTTTTTCTTGGTCCCCGCTGGAGGAACGGACAAACGGTAGTCGAGCGCACAGGCTTGCGCAGTCGTCAGGCCCAGCGGCCTGCTGTAGCGGGATGACTACACAGGCGGCGCGCGGCCGAGCTCGGCGGCGTCGAGCAGGATCTCGATCAGCTTGACGAAAATCGCGACCGGGGGCATGGCCGCACCCCGGATCCAGGCGATCATGTCCTCGCGCGAAGCTTCCAGGCGCGCCTGCAGCTCGCCATAGCCGCCCACGACCCGCGCGGCCCGGCGCAGCACACGAGATTCAACGGGCTCGACCACGAGCCGACGCTAGCAGGAGAAACGTGATGCCGCGAGTCGCGGCGACCCGCTTTCCGGTGTCACGGGGATTCGACATGACCGGGACATGAAGCACGCATCGCCGAGCGCGCGCGCAGGCGGCGCTGGCGGCAAGCTCTTGAAGACGTGCAACTAGTCAGGACTTTCCCGACGCAAATTTGCGACAGCGATGTAAGACTGTCGCCGCTAAAATACGCCCCCCATGAGGCCGGACGCGAGGACAAGTTCGAACGACGCGCTGTCGTCGGCGCCGCGATCGTTGCGCGTGCTCGTGGTCGACGACGATCGCGACACGGTGCTCACGCTCATGGCGCTCCTGCGCGAGGAAGGCCACGAGACGAAGGGCGTGTACGACGGCCACCAGGCGCTGCAGGCGATACGCGAGTTCGATGCGGATGCGGTGATCATGGACATCGCCATGCCGCAACTCAGCGGCTGGGACACGGCGCGCCAGATCCGCGAGCTCATCGGCCCCGCGCGGCCGCTGCTCGTCGCGCTCAGCGGGCAGTACACGAAGGGCGCCGACCGGGTGCTCTCGCAGCTCGCCGGCTTCGACAATTACCTGACGAAGCCGTGCGACCCGAACGTCCTGCTCACGCTCCTCGCGAGCGTCAAGCCGACCGCGGCTTGATCGTTGCCAGCCGCCGCAGCAGCGACTGCGGGTCGTAGGGTTTGGCGACGAAGTCGTGGAAGCCGCTCTCCCTTGCCATGCGGCGGTCTTCTTCGCTGCTGTGGCCGGTCACCGCGATAAGCGTAGGGACGCTCTCCCCGTAGCGCTCGGTCAGCTCTTCGGCGATGTCGTTGCCGCCCCGGTCGGGCATGCCGAGGTCGAGCAGAATCACGTCGGGTCCGAAGTCCCGTACGGCGGGGATCACGTCCCCTCCTGACTTCACGAGCCGCACGTCCAGGCCGGCGTCGCGGCAGAGGAGTCCCAGCGTCACCAGCGAGTCGCGCTCATCGTCCGCGATGAGCACGCGCAGCGGCCGGGGTTGCGGCACCACATGATGTTGTTCTTTGTCCGCCGGTTCAGGATTCACGTAGCCCGCCGGCGACAGCGGAGCAAGAAACGAACCCCTAAAGCGTCGCGCCTACGGCACGTCGCCCCAAGCTCACATATGCCGGTCGGCGCGCCGCTGGTGCTCCGCGTACCCCGCGGCCCAGCCCTCCATATAGGCGCGCTCGGCGCCTGGCGCATCCGCGAGCGGGCAGCCGCGCGCGAGCTGCTCGAAGCGCGGCCGCGTGCCGTGATAGAGCGCGTCCGTCTCGCCCTCGGCGTACCAGTTGGCGCGCGCGCATTGCTCGGGTGTCATCGGCGCGCAGGCCGCCGCGGCGAGGAGAAGCGCTGCCGCTAGAGCAGGTCTTTCCACTTGGCGCGGATCTTCTGCTGCAGCTCTTTGCTCGCCTCGGCCACCGGCGGGAAATCGTCGAGGTGGTCCCACGGCCGGCAGGCGTCGATCACTGCCTTCGAGCTGTAAGGCGCCTCATAGCGGTAGGCGACGAACATCGGGTCGTTCTTCGAGCCCATGCCGCGCTCGATGATGTCGATGTCGACCGCGGGGTCGGTGCGCGTCGCCATCGCCCATATCACTTCCTGCAGGTTCGCCGGGTCGATGTCCTCGTCCACCACCACCGAATAGCGCGACATGTACGCGCCCACGCCGCACTGGGAGAGGATGTGGCCCGCCTGGCGCGCGTGCCCGGCGTAGCGCTGCTTGATCGACACCACGTTGAACATGCGCGCGCCGCCGATCTCATGCGCCCACACCGCGCACACGTCGGGCACGCCGGCCGCCACCACTGCATCGTGCAGGAGCGCCGAGCGCATCACGGCCTTCGAATAAGAATAATCGTTCGGCGGCTTCGCCGGCGGGCTGCCCATCAGGATCGGGTCGGAGCGGTAGTAGACACGCTGCACGGTGAGCACCGGCGCGATGCCCGCCTTGCCCGGGTAGTAGCCATGGAATTCGCCGAACGGTCCCTCAGTGCGCTCGTCGCTCGGCTCGACGAAGCCTTCCAGCACGATCTCGGAAGCTGCTGGGAACGGCAGCCCGGTCAGTTCGCCCTCGAGCACCGCCACCGGCGAATCGAGTATCGCGCCGATGTAGTTGTACTCGCACATGCCGAACGGCACCTCGATGCCCGAGATGAGGTAGCCGAGCGGATCGCCGCCGCACACGATGACCACAGGGAAGCGCTTGCGCGCGGCCTTGTGCTTTTCGTAATGAATGCGCCCGTGCTTTCCCGGCACCATGTCGAGCGCGACGTGGTTGCGGTCGATCACCTGCACGCGATAAGTGCCGACGTTGATCCAGTCGGAGTCGAGATCGCGCGTCACCACGGAGCAGCCGGTGCCGATGTAGCGCCCACCGTCGAGCTCATGCCATAGCGGCGCCGGAAATTTCAGCACATCGACCTCGCGCTCGATGTGCTCGAGCGCCGCGCCGTTTTTCACCACCGTGGCGGGAAAGCGCTCGGCCGAGGCCTGCCACTGCGCGGGCTTGCCGCGCAGCATCTCTACGAGGCCATGGTGCGCGCGCTGCAGCGGCAGGCGCAGGATGGACGAGAGCCGGGCCGGGCTGGAGGTGCTGCATGTCAGCACGCGAAAGCCGCGCGCATAGCCCTTGATCTCATCGAAGAGCAGCGCCGGCGGCACGTCCTTCTTGACGTTGAGCTCGCTGATCGCGCCGAGCTCGAGATTCCAATCGGCGCCGCGCACGTGCCTGAGCTCGCCGAGCTTCTCCACTTCGGCAAGCCAGGTGCGCAGATCGAGCGGGTTCACGCGGGCGATTATAGGAAGTTGGGGAGACGGGGCCGCCCCGCCCCGAAGCCTACTTCTCGAGCTGCTCGTGTGCCATCAGCGCAACGACGAGGAGCTCCTTCTGCGAAAGGTCGGCGGAGGCGATGGCGTAGCCGCATTCGTCGTCGAGCCAGTAATAGACGCGCGTGCCGCGCTCGCCGCGCGCAAAGGCAAGACCGGTCTCGCGCTCCTGGCGAAACTCGGGGCCCCAGTAGAGCGTGACGCGCTGGCCGTTCTGTCCCTCGTACATAAGGAGCGCGGCCGCAGCGCTCTCGCCCGGAAGGAGCCGCCCGCCGAGGAAAGCATAGCCAGCGCGCTCGAGATCGGGCGCCTGGACGCTCATATGGAGCCGCTCCGAGAGCCAGGCGAGGACCTCGCTCTTGGCGCGGGCCTCCACCGGGTGCTGTACCTCGGCGGCGTAGACGGAATGCGCCATCGCTGAGCGTTGCACGATCGGCGACGCCGGCGACGGCGCGAGGTGGAGCGAAACGGCCAACGCGAGGAGCGCCGCGACGCCGAGCGCGCCAGCCGCCCGCACGAGCCGGGAGCGGCGCGGCCGCTCCTCCAAGGCGTCGAGGAGCTCGGGCGGCACCGGCTCGTCGAGCACCGCGGCATAAGCCTCGCGCCACTGCTCGCCAAGCTGGCGATAGGCCGCAACGCGCTGCGCATCCTCCGGATGGGCCGCGAGCCACGCCTCGATGGCGCCGCGCCGCGCGGCGCCCGCCCGGCCATCGACATAGGCCTGGAGTTCCGCTTCGCTCACGAGGAAGTTCATTTCACCTTCCGCAGCCGCGCCTGGCTGGTTAGCTGCAGGCGCAGCTTCTCCCGTGCGCGCGAGAGGCGCGACATCACTGTTCCCACCGGGATGTTGAGCGTTTTCGCGACCTGCTCGTAGCTCATGTCCTCGAGCGTGACGAGCAGGAAGATCTCGCGCTGCTGCGGCGGCAGGGTCGCCATTGCTTGCTCGAAAGCCCGTTGCGGCAGGCCCTCGCCTTCGGCGCGTGGGGCGAGCGCCTCGGCAAGGGCGCTGGCCTGCTCCGGTGCCGCCGCGCGCACGTAAATCTCGTGCATCAAGCCGAACAGCCACACGCGCAGGTCACCCGCCGCGTTCGCGAGACTCACCTCATGCGCCGCCCGCTCGAGCGTCGAGCGCACCAGGTCGTCGGCCGGCATGCGCGCACTGGCGAGTGCGCGCGCATAGCGCCGCAGCCGGGGGATGAGGTGGGAGATGTGGTCAACTGTTTCCACGCCTGTGGAAAACACCGCTGGCCGGGCCGCCATTCCCGGCGGCCGCGCGCCGCGTTTCAATACCCGTAGAACTCCTCCGAGCGCATGTCGTCCTCGCTCACGCCGAGGTCCTTTAGCATCCCCTGCACCGCCATGGTCATGCTCGGCGGGCCGGCGAAGTAATAGACCGGCTCGCGCAGGTCGGGCAGGTGCACGGCCAGCAGCTCGCGGGAAATGCGGCGCTTCTCGCCTGGCCAATCGGGCACATCGGTCATCGTCGCGATCAGCCTGAAGTTCGGTCCCTCGAGCCGCTCGAGCTCGGCGAGGAACGCGGCGTCCTGCGGCCGGCGGTTGGAATAAAAGAGCACCAGCCGATTCGGCAGGCGGCGCTTCGCCGCGTCTCGCGCCATTGCCAGGAACGGCGTGATGCCGATGCCGCCCGCGAGGAACACGGCCGGCCGCGCGGCGTCCTCGTGCAGCACCATCACCCCCGCGGGTCCTTCGATCTCCAGCCTGGTACCAAGGGGCGCTGCGGCGAGCGTGCGCTTGAAGGCGCTCGCGCGCATGCGCGTCGCGATCATCAGCTCCGGCTCGTGCGGGGCCGAAGCGATGGTGAACGGGCGCGTCGGCCCCGAGGCGTCGTCCTCGGCCGGATTGATGAGCGTGAACATCGCGTTCTGGCCTGCCTCGTGGGTAAATCCAGCGGGCTTGTCGAAATAGAACGCTACCGTGCCTTCGGCGATCGTCTGGCGCCGGCGCAGCGTGATCTCGGCCACTTCAGGTCCTAGAAGGTGCGGATGCCACCGAAGGTGTCAGGCACCTCGTAGCGCTTGCCCGCGGCGTCGTACCAGTAGAGCTTCCCGGCTTCCTCACCCTTCGTGAGCTTGTGCGAGCCGTCGCAGTACGGCTGGTTCTTTGACAGGCCGCACTTGCAGAGCCAGACGTCCTTACCGTCGATCACGTATTTGGTCGGTTCCTGCGGCGTGCGCTTCACTAACCGTGCCATGGGCGTTCCTTTCGCGTCTTGCCATACGATGGCGTGAACACTTCCCGCGTTCCGGAATTCGGGGTCAGAGCCCTAAAAAGAATAGGGCTCTGACCCCGATTAGGCATTGAGCGTCACCCGCAGCCGCCGGGGGCTGAACGGCAGCTCGCGTACCCGGACGCCGGACGCGTGGGCGAGCGCGTTGGCGAGCGCACCGGCGGCGGGGCCTTGCGCCGCTTCGCCCGTGCCGAGGAAATGCTCGCCCGGCCGGTCGATGACGTGCACTTCCATGGCGAGCGGCACGTGCGAGAAACGCAGGATCGGGTACGTGCCCCAGTCGCGGCTCGTGATGCGCGCGTCGTTGTACATCACCGCTTCGAACGTGGTCCAGCTCAGCGACTGCAGGATGCCGCCCTCGATCTGGTTGCGGATGCCGTCGGGATTCACCGCCTCGCCGCTGTCGACCGCCGCCACGACGCGCAGCACGCGCAGCTCGCCCGTCTCGCGCTGCACCTCCACCTCCATGGCCAGCGCGCAATAGGCGGCAAGATTCTTGTACCGCGCGAATGCAAAGCCCCGGCCGCGGCCGTTCTGCTTCTTGTACGCGTCCCAGCCAAAGCGCTCCGCGGCGAAGCGGATCACATCGCGCGCCCGCGGGTCGTCGAGCTGGCGCAGGCGGAACGCGACCGGGTCGGCCTTCGCCGCGCCGGCGAGCTCATCGACGAAGCTCTCGATCGAGAACACGTTCATGTAGCCGCCGAGCGCGCGCAACGCGGAGACACGCAGCGGCATCTCCGGAATGAAATGGTGCGTGACGCGCGTCGCCGGGAATTTGTAGAGCGGGATCGCATTGCGGTCGCCGCCGCCTTCGGGCTGCGGGATCGGCCGCGGCGGCGAGGGCGGGAACGGTCTTTCGAGCGACCACGCGGCGGCGAGCTCGCCCGCTTTGCCGGGCCGCGACGAATGCGTGTTGCTCCACACGTCGTATTGCCAGCCCGCGACATTGCCGGAGGCATCGAGCGCGGCGCGCACCTTGGTGATCATCGCCGGCCCGTACGGCTCCCAGGCGTGCTCATCTTCGCGCATCCATTGCACGCGCACCGGCGTGCCGGGCACCGCTCGGGCGACGAGCGCCGCATCCGCGGCGACATCATCGGCGGCGTTGTGCCCATAGCAGCCGGAGCCTTCCAGGTGGATGCAATGCACCCGCTCCGGCGCCATGGACATCAGCTCGGAGATGGCGCCGCGCAGCGGATAGACGCCCTGGCTGTGCGTCCAGATAGTGAGCGCGCCATTTTCGTAGCGCGCGACGGCGCACGCCGGACCGATCGCACCGTGCAATTGATATGGACGGCGGTACTC
Source organism: Betaproteobacteria bacterium (assembly GCA_005883675.1). Taxonomy (GTDB): domain Bacteria; phylum Pseudomonadota; class Gammaproteobacteria; order Burkholderiales; family SG8-39; genus SCGC-AG-212-J23. Next base: position 3,910 of record VBCM01000165.1, on the reverse strand, counting down.
CGCCTGCAACAGGCGCGCGCCCTGCGGCGGCTGCGCGTCGGCACCCGCGATGACACTGTCCTGTGAGGGCAGCTGCGCGAGCGTTGCGTAGACGTCGCGCGGCAGCTTGCGCGTCTCCTCCCATTGCGCGTGGGTGCGCAGCGCGCGCATCGCCTGCACCGCTATCCATTCGCGCGCCGCGACGACCGCGAGGAAGCTGCCGTCGCGCACGATCTTGAGCACGCCCGCCATCTTGGCGACGGGCTCCATCTCCACCGACTTGAGCTTGGCGCCATAGCTCGGCGGCCGCACCACGCGTGCGTGCACCATGTCGGGCAGGCGCAGGTCGTGCACGTAGGCGGCGCCGCCCGTAACCTTCGCCGGGATATCGACGCGCGCCACGGGCTTGCCCATGTACTTGCGATCGGCGATTCGCGCGATCAATTTGGACTGCGGCGCCGCGCGAACGTGGAGCAGCTCGTTCTGGACCAGCGCTCCGTAGGCGACGCGCCGGCCATCGCGCGTGCGCACCTCGCCCGCCTGGGCGCTCAACTCCCCGGCGGGCACGCCGAGCCGCTTGGCCGCCTCGGCAATGAGGATCTCGCGGGCCTGCGCCGCGGCGTGCAGGACCGCGGTGCCGCTATCCTTCATCGAGTTGCTGCCCGCGGTGTAGCCCTCGTTCGGGGTAAGCGCCGTGTCGGCGGTGACGAGCTCGATGGCGTTCATGTCCACCGCGAGCTGCTCGGCTGCGATCTGCAGGATCGCAGTCTTGATGCCCTGGCCGAGCTCGGCCTTGCCGGTGAAGACGGTGATGCGGCCATCGGCGCCGACACGCAGCCACGCGTCGAGCAGCGGTTCCTTGTCGAGCGCCCCCGGCAGCTTCTGCCCCCAAACGGGCAGCGCAAAGCTGACGATCAGCGCGCCGCCGGTGGCGATGAATTCGCGGCGGTTCATGATTTCCCCCGCATCAGTTCACCCGCGCGCACCGCCGCGCGCACGATGCGCATATGCGTGCCGCAGCGGCAGAGATTGGGCTGCAGCGCGGCGCGAATCTCCGCCTCGCTCGCGGCAGGCTTGTGCTCGAGCAGCGCCTGCGCGCGCATCATCATGCCGGGAATGCAGTAGCCGCACTGCGCAGCCTGCAGCTCGATGAACGCGCGCTGCATCGGCCCCGGCTTTTCCGCGGTGCCGAGACCCTCGAGCGTGGTGATGCGCCGGCCCTGCACGACCGAGAGCGGCGTGATGCAGGAGAAGATCGCCTCGCCGTCGGCGAGCACGGTGCAGGCGCCGCATTGTCCGAGCCCGCAGCCGAACTTGGCGGCATTGAGCTTGAGGTCCTCGCGCAGTACGTAGAGGAGCGGCGTCGCCGGATCGGCGTCGACCTCGTGCGCGCGCCCATTGACATCGAGCTTCATTGGTCACCTCGCGAGATGTTGCGCACCTCGCGCGCGACGTCCGGCCAGGCGCTCTGGCCGCTCAGCGCGCGCAGGTAAATCAGCAGATCGGTGAGCTGCTCGTTCGTCAGCATGCCCGCGAACGCCGGCATCCACGAGCCGCGCTCGCCCTCCGGCGGCACGATGCCGTCGCGGATGATGTAGGCGAGATTGCGCGGCGTGGGCACGGTGAGCGCGGTGCCGAGCGGCAGCTCGAGCGCTCCGCCCTCCTCCGCCCGGCCACGGTTGTGGCAGTCGGCGCAGGCGCCGTCGTAGATCGTGTTGCCCTGCATCGCCCTCATCTTGCCCGCTCGCTCGAGCGCTGCCGCGGCATGCTGGCGGCGCTCGGCATCGCTGCGCGTATCGAGCGAGACGATGTAGGTCGCCATCGCGCGCAGGGCATCGTCGGCGACCTTCGAAAGATCGTGCGTCACCTCCTGCATCGGCCCGGCGCTCATCGCATGCAGGTCCGCGATGCCGTGGCGGAGGTACTGCTGGAGCGCCTCCACCGTCCACGGCACGGGCGAGGGCGATGCTGCGTTCAACGCGGGCGCATGCCAGCGCTCGACCTCACCGCCGGCGAACGCGGCGTCCTTCTCTTCGGCGCCCAGCTTGTTGCGCGGCGTATGGCATGCGCCGCAATGGCCGAGGCCCTGCACAAGATAGGCGCCGCGATTCCATTCGGCGCTGCGGCTGCTGTCCGGCTGGTAGACGCCGGGCGTGAAATAGCGCGACTTCCACACCCCGACGAACGCGCGCGGGATCGGCACGCGGTTGGTGCGGTTCTCCTGCCGCACCGGCTCGCGTGTCATGAGAAAGGCGTAAAGCGCGGCGATGTCCTCGTCCGTAACCTTGGTGAAGTGGTCGTACGGGAACGCCGGATAGAGATGCCGGCCATCGCGATCGACACCCTCGCGCAGCGCACGCGTAAATGCCTCCAGCGACCAGCGCCCGATGCCGGTGTCCGCATCGGGCGTGATGTTGGTGCCGTAGATCGTGCCGAACGGCGTCTTGATCGGCGTGCCGCCAGCATAGGGTTTCCCATCCACGGCGGTGTGACAGCCGAGGCAGTTGCCGAGATGGGCAAGCTCCGCGCCTTTCGCGACCTGCCCGCGCGGGAACGATTGCGGCTGCGCGCCGGGTGCGATCGCGCCGCGCGAAGCGCACCCGGAGAAGCCAGTGACGATGGCGAGCGCCGTGAGCAGCGCGACGCCGCTGATCACGCTGAGGCCGCTAGCGTCTTGGAGGTTCGGTCGTGGTAGCAACGGCTACGCCGTATTCGTAGACCATTTTGCCACCAAGCCACCCGGAGATGACGAGCAGCACGAGCGAGATGAGCGACAGCCACACGAGCCCGCCAGGGTTGGCCGGCTCCTTCCATCTCATCGCGAAGTTGATGATGTAGAGCGCGACGATGGTGAGGTTGAGCGCCATGTGCTTGATCGCGGTCGCGCGCGGTCCCTCGGGCAGCGACAGGAGATCGATCAAGCCGGGCAGCGCGGCGAGGAGCGCGCCGATGATGCCCCCCGCCATGGTGTAGAAGGCGACCGTCGTCCACGCTTCGGCGCTCGCGCCGCCGGCATGGAATAGATCGCAGACGAACGAGAAGATCCACAGCCCGATCGGGATCGGCACGAGCATAGGATGGATGGGATGACGTGCAATGCTGGCTGGCGTTTGCATGCGGTTACCTCGGAACAGGATTCGTAACGGAAGGACATCATGGCTCCGCTGCCCAAATTCCACGTACGCTTCGGCGCGCGCGGCGACGCGCTTATGCACCGCACGCTCGGCAGCATGTCCGTATTTACCATGCTAATGACGCTCCCCCAGATCGCGTCGATCTGGGGGAGCCATGAAGCGGCCGGCGTCTCGATCGCATCCTGGAGCGCGTACCTGCTCTCAGCGGTGCTCTGGCTCTGGCATGGCATCAAGCAGCGCGACCGCAACATATACCTGCCGTGCATCGGCTGGATCGCGCTCGACAGCGCGGTCCTCGTCGGCGCCGTGCTCTACGGCTAGGCTCATATGGATTTCAGGTATTCGATGAGATCCGCCTTCTCCTGTTCGCTCAGCCGCAGGCGGTCGTCGATGCCGATCTCCTGCGCGGTGTTGATGGCGCGCTTCGATTCCGGCGTTGCAGTCTCGACCTTCGCTGTCGTGCAGCTATAGAGGATGCTGCCGCCGGCGAGGAGCGCCGTCGCAGCGGCAAAAGCAACCTTGGCATGGCGGGACATGAGGGAGTCCGGAGGGATGGGGACTGGACGGCCTGCGGCGGCTGGGATCAGGCGGGCATCGCGGTGCAGTTGTACGCTCGCGCCCTACGAGCGGCTAGCGCTTCAAATAGCAATCGCCGCTACCTACAGCTTCTACTCAAGCGGCGCTAATAATGTCGCGAAATGCCAGCACTTTCGGTAAAGCGGGCGCGGCGCCGGAATAGCGTCATACGAAGATGCGCTACATCACTTTCAGGAGGGCGCTACAGCTTGCCTGCGCCA
>VBCM01000164.1 GCA_005883675.1 Betaproteobacteria bacterium | reverse complement strand
ACCTGCGCAAGGACGTGCCGCTCGATCCGTGGGGCAAGCCCTACGTCTACAAGACCCCCGGTGAGAAAGGCGGCGACTTCGACCTCGTCTCCTACGGCAAGGACGGCCAGCCCGGCGGCACGGGCGAGAACGCCGACATCACCAACCACTGAAGCCGGTTTGAGCGATGCGTTTTGAACTCAAGGCGATCGGATCGACCGGCGAGGTCGAGGCGCTCGACTTCCAGGCGCCCGACGAAACGAGCGCCGTGAGGAGCATCGAGGGGCGCGGCTACACCGTGCTCTCGGTGCGTGCGCGCCACGGCCTGCGGCTGCCGTGGCAGCGCGGCGCCGAGCGCTTTCCGGTGGCGCTCTTCTCGCAGGAGCTGCGCGTGCTGATCACCGCCGGCCTGCCGCTCGTGGAGGCGATCGAGACGCTCGCGCAGAAGGAGCGACGGAACGACCTTCGCGCCATTCTCGAGCGCCTCGCCGCGGTGCTGCGCCAGGGCCAGCCGTTATCAAGCGCGCTGCAGGAGGTCCCGGAAGCTTTTTCCCAGCTCTACGTCGCCACGGTGAAGGCCGCCGAAAAGACGAGCGATCTCGCGCCTGCGCTCGGGCGCTACATCGCCTACGCCGGGCAGCTCGAAGCGATCAAGAAGCGCGTGATCAACGCGTCCATTTACCCCGCGCTCCTCATCAGTGTCGGCGGGCTGGTGTCGCTTTTCCTGCTGCTCTACGTGGTGCCGCGCTTTGGCCACATCTACCAGGACCGCGGCACCGATCTGCCCCTCTTTTCGCGCCTGCTGCTGACGTGGGGACAGGCCGTGCATAACCATGCGCCGGTGGTGCTCGGCGCGCTCGCGGCGCTCGTGGCGGGGGCGATCTACGCGCTGCGCCTGCCGCGCGTGCGCACGGCGCTCGGCGATGCGATCTGGCGCATCCCGGCGATCGGCGAGCGGCTCAAGGTCTACCAGCTCGCGCGCTTCTATCGCACGATCGGCATGCTACTGCGCGGTGGCATGCCGCTCGTCCAGGCGCTCGACATGGGTGCGGAGCTCTTGCATCCGTTGCTGCGCGAGCGGCTCGTCGCCGCAAGCCGCGCGATCTCCGAGGGCCGCAACGTCTCCCAGTCGATGGAGACGAACGGCCTCGCCACGCCGGTGGCGCTGCGCATGATCGCGGTGGGCGAGAAGGGCGGCAACATGGGCGAGATGCTGGAGAGCATCGCCGCGTTTCACGATGAGGAGCTCGCGCGCTGGGTCGATGTACATGCCGATCTTCGAGCTCGCGGGCAACCTGCGATGAGCGAGCTCGCGGAGACCATTTCCGTCGACGAGATCGCCCGCGCGCGGGGAGCCGCCGCAGCGGCGCGGCGGCGCGTGGTCGATGTGCTGGAAGAGCAACTCGCGCTCGAGCCCGACAGCTTCACCGCGCGCCTCGCGGCGACGCTCTCGCTCGAGCGGCTCGACATGGCGGGCCTGCGCGGGGCCGCGCCGCAGTTCGATTCTCTGTCCTTCGCGGAGTGCTCGCAGCGCGGCTGCGCGCTCTTGCGCGCCGAAGACGGACGGCTCGTGCTCGCCTTCGACGACCCGTTCTCGGGCGAGCTGCAGGCCTGGGCCGAGGAGCGCATCGCGCAGCCCTTCAGCTGGTGCCTCGTGCACCGCGGCGACCTCGTCGCCTTCCTCGCCTCGCACGAGGAGTCGCTGCGCGCGCTCGACGCGCTGGAAGAGGAAGCGCCCGCGGGCCCGGCCGACAGCGGCCGCGTCGAGGATCTGTCGCTCCGCTCGATCGGCGACGAATCGAGCGAGGTGGTGCGCCTGGTGCGCTCGACGCTGCGCGACGCGCTGATGATCGGCGCGAGCGACATCCACCTCGAGACGCTGCCCGCGGGCCTCGCCATCAAGTTCCGCATCGACGGCATCCTCTCGCAGGCGAAGCTGATCCAGGATCCCACGCAAGCAGAGCAAGCTATCGCGCGCGTGAAAGTGCTCGCCGAGCTCGACATCACCGAGCGGCGGGTGCCGCAGGACGGGCGCTTCAAGGCGCTCGAGCGCGGCCGCGCGGTGGATTTCCGCGTCTCCATCATGCCGAGCATCCACGGCGAGGACGCGGTGCTGCGCGTGCTCGACAAGCAGTCGCTCTACGAGACGACGCACCAGACGCTTTCGCTCGACTCGCTCGGCTTCGACGCTGCCGACGTAAAGCGCCTTCGCCGGCTCAGCCATGAACCGTACGGCATGCTGCTCGTCACCGGGCCGACCGGCAGCGGCAAGACCACGACGCTCTACGCGGCGATCACGGAGATCAACAACGGCCAGGACAAGATCGTCACCATCGAGGACCCGGTGGAGTACCAGCTTCCCGGCGTGCTGCAGATACCGGTGAATGAGAAGAAGGGCCTTAGCTTTGCGCGCGGCCTGCGCTCGATCCTGCGCCACGACCCGGACAAGATCATGGTCGGCGAGATCCGCGATCCCGAGACCGCCAACATCGCGGTGCAGTCGGCGCTCACCGGCCACCTCGTCTTCACCACGGTGCACGCGAACAACGTGTTCGATGTCATCGGCCGCTTCATGCACATGAACGTCGATCTCTACGGCTTCGTCTCGGCGCTGAACGCGATCCTCGCGCAGCGCCTGGTGCGCCTCGTCTGCCCGCACTGCGCGGAAGCGGAGAAGCCGAACGCCGAGCTCCTCGCCGAGTCAGGCCTCGAGACGCGCGCCGTGGCAGGCTGGAAATTCGTCACCGGGCGCGGCTGCCGTGAATGCCGCGGCGCGGGCTACAAGGGCCGCAAGGCGATCGCCGAGCTCATGATCCTGAACGACGAGCTGCGCGAGCTCATCACCTCGCGCGCGCCGGTGCGGCAGCTAAGAGACGCGGCGCAGCGCGCCGGCACGCGCCTGCTGCGCGAAGCCGCCTTCGAGGCGGTGAAGAACGGCGAGACGACCCTCGCGGAGATCAACCGTGTCACCTTTGTTTCCTGAGCGGCTGCTCGTCGGCCTCGCGCCGGCGGAGCTCACTGTGGGCGCGAAGCGCTATCCCTGCGACCCGGCCTTCGGCGCCGAGCCGTGGCACGGCGCGCTCGAGGCGCTGAAAGGCATCACCTTTCCGCGCGCGCGCGTCACCGTCGTGCTGTCGAACCACTTCGTGCGCTATTCGCTCGTGCCCTGGAGCGCCGCGCTCGCGACCCCGGCGGAAGAGGCGGCGTACCTGCGCCATCATTTCGCCAAGATCCACGGCGAGCGCGCCAAGGGGTGGGTCTTCCGGGCGAGCGAAGGCCCGCGCGGCGAGCCGCGCCTCGCGAGCGCGGTCGACGCCGAGTTGGTGGCGGCAATCCGCGCGCTGTTCGCCAAGGGCGGCCCGGCGAAGCTCGTTTCCGTGCAGCCGGCGCTGATGCATGTGTTCAACGGCGCGCGCGCTTCCGTGCCGCAGCCCGCGGGCGCGTGGCTCGTCATCGCCGAGCCCGACCGCGCCTGCATCGCCCTGCATGCGAACGGCGCCTTCCGCGCGGTGCAGAACGCGAAGGGCGAGTGGCGCACGCTCCTTGAGCGCGAACGCTATCGCGTCGACAGCGAGACCACGCGCCGCGTATTGCTCACCGGCGCTGAGGCGCCGTCCAATGATCCGTACTGGCAATTCAGCATCACCACCTGAGGAGAGGAACGATGGGGAGGAATACAAACTACGCCTGGCTCGCAGTTGCAGCGCTTGCTGCATGCATCGGTGCAACGGGTGCGCGTGCAGACGTTGACTGCACCGGCCGCGGCTCGCTGCGGCTGGTGAACGGCAAGATCCATACGATGGATAAGGACGATCGGGTGGTCTCCACCGTCCTCATCGCCAACGGTCGGTTCACTGACGTCGGCCAACCCGACGACCTGTGCACGCGCACCGTCGATTTGCAGGGTCGCGCGGCAGTGCCGGGCATCATCGACAGCCACAACCACATCATCCTGCTCGGTCTGCGCCCGGGACGCGACGCGCGCCTCGAGAACGCGAACTCGATTGCCGAGGCGCTCGCGACGCTCGCCGCGCGTGCGAAAGAAGCCCAACCCCGTGAATGGATCACGTCGATTGGCGGCTTCAGCCGCAACCAGTTCTTCCCGGATCCGCAGCCGACGCGCTTCCCGACCCTGCAGGAACTCAGCAAGGCCGTGCCGGACCATCCGGTGTTCATCATGGAAGGCTTCAGCGGGCCGGGGGCGGTGAATGCCAAGGCGAAGAAATTCCTCGTCGACAACGGTGTGCCGGTCGGCACGACGCCCGGGCAGGATGAAGGTTACGTCGACGGCGGTTCGTTCGGCGTCGCCACGCCCTGCACCACGGCGCTGTACCTCCTGCGCAAGATGCAAACGCGCGACTCGATGCTGCAGGGGCTCACGGATGCCATGCGTTACGCCGCCGGCATCGGCGTGACCACGCACCTCGATCAGGGCGGCTTCCCGTTCAACGTGCCAGTGATAGGCGACCCGAGCGACGGCGCCGCGAGCTTCGATCGCTATCGTGCTCACGACTCTGTACGGGCCCTCTATCAAGAAGGAAAGCTCACCAACCGCATTTGGATCAATTTCCTGCACGTCGAGCAGGACATCGACACGCCGCAGTTGACGGCCCGGCTGCTCAATAGCTGGGACCATTTCGGCAACGACATGCTCCGGGTGCTCGGCATCGGCGAGTTCACGGCAAGCTCATTCCTCACGCCCGGGACACCAGAATGGCAGGCGGGCACGCACCGTGTCGCATTGGCGCAGTGGCGCAACGAAAACCATTCGCTCAACTTCACCGTGCCGCCGTTTACGCCAGGAAAGCCGTTCGATTGGCAGGTGATTATCGACGGCTGGGACGCGGTGAACACCGAATTGATCGAGAAGGACGGCATTCCAGACGGCATTACGAAGCTGCGCTGGGTGCTCGCGCACGTACCAGTCATCACGCCGGAGTATCTGCAGAAGTTGAACAACCTCGGCGGCGGCGTGAACGTGCTCGGCGGCTGGCGCTGGCTTAGCGGCACCACCGCGCAGAACGGGCCTCCGTTCCGCGACATCCTGGCAAGCGGCATCCACGTAGGCATGAGCTCCGATGGCATGCAGATCTCGACCATGAGCCCGTGGATCAACCTTTACTACGTCGTCACGGGTAAGAACGCGCGCGGCCAGGTCATCAACGGCAACCAGACGCTCGGCCGCAATGAGGCGATGCGCCTCTACACCGCCAACAACGGCTGGTTCCTGAACGCCGAAGACAAGCTCGGCACGATCGAGGAGGGTAAGCTCGGCGACCTCGTGGTGCTCAGCGCGGACTACTTCGACAGCCGCGCAGTTTCCAACGAGAGCATCAAGGATCTGCGCTCGGTGCTGACGGTGGTCGGCGGCAAGGTGGTTTACGAGGACCTCGACGGCCGCTCGAAGGACTACTGGAAGGCGGGGATGCCATAGTCCGGATTCGAAAGCTCGAGCTCGATTACGTCGCCCCGGCGCGCCGGCCGGCGTGGCCGGGCCTGATCGTTCTCATCGTCGGCCTCGCCGTCAGCGCGGAGGTACTGGTGCGCTATCGCGACGTGCGCCAGGAGCTCGGGCGGCTTGAGGCGCAGGCTGGCCTCGTATTGCCGGGAGGGAGCAAGGCGCGCGCTCTGCCGAAGGAGCGGCTCGACGAGCAGGCGAAGAACGCCGAGGCGGTGGTGCGCCAGCTGACGCTGCCTTGGGGTTCGCTCATCGGCGCGATCGAGCAGGCGGCGACGCGCGACGTGGCAATCCTGCAGCTGCAGCCCGATGCCGAGCAGCGCGTGCTGCGCCTCACCGCCGAGGCGCGCAACCGCGACGCCATGTTCGAGTACCTGAAGCGGCTCGCCGCGGCACGCGAGCTCACGAACGTGGTGCTGGTCTCGCACCAAGTGCAGCGCGAGGAGCCGCAGCAGCCGATCCAGTTCTCGGTGCAGGCCTCGCTCAAGTGAAAGCGCGCCTCGAAGCGCTGCTGCGCCGCCTCGGTCCCGCCGGGATCGTGGCGCTCGGCATCTTTCTCGCGGCGGGCGCCTTCTACGTCAACGAGGTCGTGCCGGCAGAGGAGGAGGCCGCCGCGCAGCGCGCCGCGCTCGAGCGGCTGCGTAGCCGCACGCCGTACCGGCCGGTCTCGGTGGACAGCCGGGCGGAGGAGCTGCGCCGCTTCTATCTGCTGTTCCCGCCGCCGACGGAGCTCAACGCGCATGTCGAGCGGCTGCACCGCCTCGCGCGCGGCGCCGGACTCGACCTCGCGCAGGGGGAGTATCGACTCGAGAAGCGCACGAGCGGCCTTTGGGCCTATCGCGTCACGCTGCCGGTGCGCGGCAGCTACGGCCAGTTCCGCACGTTCCTCTCGGCGCTGCTCAAGGACATGCCGATCGCCTCGATCGACGCGCTGCGCTTCGAGAGGAAGCGCGCCGCGGACACGCAGCTCGAGGCGCAGGTGCGCCTCACGCTGTATGCGCAACCGCCCGGAGAACTGCAATGAAACGAGCGCTGCTGCTGCTTCTCTTCCTCGCCGGCTGCGCGAGCAACCCGAGCGTGCTGGAGCAGGCGCGCGACCAATACGCCGCCGGCCACGGCGATGAGGCGCTGACGCTGCTTGAGCAGGCCATGCGCGAGCGGCCCGCCGACAGTGACCTGCGCCGCGAGTATTTCCGGCTGCGCGACGCGCTATCGGCACAGTGGCTCGCGCAGGCCGAGGTCGTGCGCCAGGCGGGTCTGTATGAGGAGGCCGAAGCGCTCTACCGCCGTGTGCAGGCGCACGATCGCAGCAGCCCGCGCGCCGCCGCGGGCCTCGCGCAGATCGAGACCGACCGGCGCCACCGCGTGCTCGTCGCCGACGCCGGCGAGCTCGTAAAGGCCGGCAAGTACCGCGAGGCGCAGGACATGCTGCGCCCGGTGCTTACCGAGAACCCGCAGCAGCGCGAGGCGCGGCGGCTGCAGCGCATCATCGACGAGCGGCTGGTGAAGCCCGCCATCGCTACCGTGCAGCTCAAACCGAGCGTCGCGCGGCCGATCTCGCTCGACCTGCGCGAGGTGACGCTGAGGAACGTCTTCGAGGTGCTGCAGCGCGCCTCCGGCGTCAACTTCGTGTTCGACCGCGACGTGCGCACCGACCAGCGCACGAGCATGGCGCTGCGCGACGCGACCATCGAGGACGCGATCCGCATGGCGATGCTCACCAACTCGCTCGAGAGCAAGGTGCTGAACGAGAACACCGTGTTCGTCTATCCGAACACGCCGCAGAAGTTGCGCGAGTACCAGGAGCTCGTGGTGAAGGGCTTCTATCTCTCGAACGCCGACGTCAAGCAGACGGCGAACATGATCCGCACGCTCGTCAAGAGCCGCGACATCTTCATCGACGAGAAGATCAACCTCCTGGTGGTGAAGGACACGCCGGCGGCGATTCGCCTCGCCGAGCGCCTGATCGCCGCGCAGGACCTCGCCGAGCCCGAGGTGATGCTGGAAGTCGAGGTGATGGAGGTGAACCGCACCCGGTTGCTCGAGCTCGGCATCAAGTTCCCCGACACGCTGGCGATCAGCGTGGTCGGCGCCGCCGGCACGCCGGGCACGGTCACGCTGCGCGAGTGGCGCAACCTCAGCTCCGACATGGTGCAGCTCGCGTTCAGCAATCCCTTGTTCCTCTTCGCGCTCAAGCAGCAGGACGGCATCAGCAACACGCTCGCCAACCCGCGCATCCGGGTGAAGAACAAGGAGAAGGCGCGCATCCACATCGGCGACCGCGTGCCGGTGATCACCACCACCGCGGCCGCCACCGGCGGCTTCGTCTCCGAATCGGTGACCTACCTCGATGTCGGCCTCAAGCTCGAGGTCGAGCCGCTGATCTCGCTCGACGACGAGATCAGCATGAAGGTCGGCCTCGAGGTAAGCAACATCACCCAGACGGTGAAATCGAGCACCGGCACGCTCACCTACCAGCTCGGCACGCGCACCGCGGCCACCAACCTCCGGCTGCGCGACGGCGAGACGCAGGTGCTCGCCGGCTTGATCAGCACCGACGACCGGCGAGCCGCCGACCGCGTGCCCTTCATCGGCGACCTGCCGATCGCCGGACGCCTCTTCTCGCATACGCTCGACAACAACAACCGCACCGAGATCGTGCTCCTCATCACGCCGCGGCTTGCGCGCACGCTGGCGCGGCCGGACGCGGCCTCGGTCGAGTTCGCCGCCGGCACCGAAGCCTCGACCGGCACGCCGCGCCTGGGCGCCGCGCCGCCCACGATCCCGGGGATTGCGCCCCAGCCGCCGATCCAAGGCGGCGCTGCGCCGACCGAGGAGCCCGGTACGCGCGGCGAGAACGAGCCGCCGCTGGTACAGCCGGCCAAGCCCGCCGCGCCGCCCGCCATGGTGCCCTTCGGCGGCGTCAAGCCCTCGCCGCAATGAACGGTGTCGCTCTTGCCCCCCTGATAAGGGGGGTGGCACGAAGTGCCGGGGGGTTCACCCTCATCGAGCTCGTCATCACGGTGGCGATCATCGCCGTGCTCGCCTCGGTGGCGCTGCCGCTGAACGAGCTCATCGTGCAGCGCGCGAAGGAGGCGGACCTGCGCCGCTCGCTGCGCGAGATCCGCGAGGCACTGGATGCCTACAAGCAGGCCTCCGACGAAGGCCGCATCACCAAGCGCGCCGGCGAGTCCGGTTATCCGAAACGCCTCGACGACCTCGTCACCGGCGCCGAGGACCAGAAGGACCCGAAGAAAGCGCGCATCTACTTCCTGCGCCGCCTGCCGCGCGATCCGTTCGCCACCGACCCGGCGCTCGCCGACGCCGACACCTGGGGCAAGCGCAGCTACGACAGCCCGCCCGACGATCCGCGCGACGGCGACGACGTGTTCGACGTCTTCACCCGCTCTACGCTCGTCGGCCTCAACGGCCGTCCGCTCAAGGAATGGTGATGCGCCGATTTTTGGGGTTTACCCTCATCGAGCTGATGGTCGTCCTGACCATCGTCGCACTGCTCCTCACGCTCGCCGTGCCGCGTTACTTCGGCAGCATCGACAAGTCCAAGGAGGCGGTGCTGCGCGAGAACCTGAACCAGATGCGCGATGCGATCTCGCGCTACTACGCCGACAAGGGCAAGTACCCCGAGTCGCTCGACGCGCTCGCCGCCGAGAAGTACCTGCGCGGCGTGCCCCTCGACCCGGTCACCGAAAGCGACAAGACCTGGATCATCGTGCAGCCCGAGGACCCGCAGAAAGGCGGCGTCTACGACGTCAAAAGCGGCGCGAACGGCAAGACCAGGGACGGGCGCGAGTTTTCGCAGCTGTAAGTCCATTCAACCGTAAGGGGAGGTACCACGCATGGCCGAGAATCGCCGCAGTTTCTTGAAGACTGCCGGGTCGGGCGCTGCCGCGCTTGCGCTCGGCGAGCTGATGGCAGGGCGTGCTTTCGCCGCCGAGGAAGGGCGCCACGAAGACTTCATCCGCCAGGTCACCAAGGCGCGCATCTTCGATCTCTCGCACACCTGGGACGAGAACTCGCCGATCGCGAGCGTCAACCCGCCTTATGCCATGACGCTCAACAAGACGCATGCGCCATTTACCGGACTAGATTTTCCAGGTACGCGCGGCCAGTTCGGCGACGGTGGTCAGCTTTCGTTTACGTCAGAAGTGCAGCACTTCAGCGGTCAGCACGGTGCGCCCTCGATCGACGCGATCGGCCACATCGGGCGCGACGGCAAGCTTTACGGTGGCGTGGACGCGGCTGCCGCAACGAGCAATCCGCTCGGCGTCGGGCGCAGCGGCGTCGGCGCGCACCTCGATATTGCGCATTACCCGAAGGAGCGGCTGGTCAATCGCGCAGTGCTCCTCGACGTGGCCCGCGCGGTGAACGGCAACGACGATGCGCTCGCCGGAAGCTTCAACATTACGGACGACCACCTCGCAGAGACGGCACGCTTACAGGGCGTGCGCTTGCGCCGCGGCGACACGGTACTGATTCGCACGGGATGGGGCCGCTACTTCAGTGCAAATCCCGGTTTGTACAAAGGGGACAACGCCGCGGGCGTCGGTGTCGCCGGCGCGAAGTTTCTGGTGAAGAGCGGCGCGGCGGTCGTGGGCAACGACACTCTGACATTCGAGGTACGGCCGCCGCTCGCCTTCCCGCCGGAAACGCCCACGTTCCAGGTGTTCCCGGTGCACATGCTGGTGATTGCCGACAACGGCATCAACATCATCGAGAACTACTTCCTCGAGGAGATCGCCGCGGCGCAGGAGTACGAGTTCGTGCTGGTCGTGCCGCCGCTCAAGATCCGCGGCGGCACCGGCTCGGCGCTGCGCTCCTTCGCGCTGGTGCCGTAGGCGTACGCGATGGCGACGATGCGCAGCCGTGGCTTCACCTACCTCACGGTGCTGTTCATCGTCGCCGTCATCACCGCCGGCCTCGCGCTGGTCGGCGAAGTGTGGGAGACGGCAGCCAAGCGCGAGAAGGAAGCGCAGCTTCTCTTCATCGGCAACGAGTACCGCAAGGCGATCACGCGCTATTACCTCGCCGGCAAGAACCAGTACCCGCGCGCGCTCGAGGATCTCCTCAAGGACCCACGGCAGCCAGGCACCGTGCGCTACCTGCGCCGGCTCTATCCCGATCCGCTCACCGGCAAGGCCGAGTGGGGCATCGTCAAGGCCCCCGACGCGGGCATCGCCGGCGTGCACAGCCTGTCGGAGGACAAGCCGCTCAAGAGCGCCAACTTCAAGCTGCGCGACGCCGGCTTCGAGTCCGCGCAGACCTACGCCGACTGGAAGTTCACCTACACGCCGGTCGCGCCCGGACAAGCAACGCCGACCGGACAACCCGCCGCAACTGCACAACCCGGCGCGCCGCAGCCCGCATCTGCTACACCCGCCGTGTCGTCTCCATCCTCTAAACAGTAAAGGCACAGCAAGCGCGCGCGGAATATTCCATTCCGCGGGTTACTCTCCATTAAGGAATAGCGCGGCGCTCCACCTGTTTGCGCGAGTGCAGTTCAACGCGCAATGAGGAGGAGCTCTATGAAAAGCAGCATCATGGCGGGCGCGGCTGCGCTCGCGTTCCTGGGTTATTCCACGGCAGGACTGGCAGACGATCGACTGGTGCGCTTCGAAGGCGGCATCGGCGAGATTCCGGTGTCCACTCCGGCGACGCCGAACGTGGTGCGCGGTGTGTCGCCCGGTGGACAACCCTGGGTGATCTCGCCGGGGGCAACGGCATCGGCACGAACGGCAACCAGAGCGTCCGTGCGATGCTCTTCTGCGGCGCGGCGTCATTCACCTCCGAGCTCGTGGCGCTCGAGCCGGACGGTGACTTCCGCATCGACGGCATGTTGAATGCCACGCCGCCCGATCCATGCGATAACCCGGCGCTGCTCATCGTCAACGCGGGAGGACGCTGGTTCGCCGCCGGCATCCCGAAGCAGTAGCCGCTAGAAGCGCACGCTCGCACCGCCGACGAACGCCCAGTCGGCGGTGAGCTGCACGCCGTTCACGTACTGGTAGAGCGGCAGCTGCAGGAAGGTGTAGAGCTGCAGGTTCTTGCCGAGCGCGTAGCTCAAGCCGGGGCTGAGAAAAAGGAACTTGCCGCCGCTATTGTCCGGCTCGGCTTGGTCTCCGCTGTCGCGTGCGCGATGGAGAAAGTTGAGCTGCAGCATGAGGCCTAGCCGGTCGCTCATTTCGCGCCGGTAACCGGCGTCGAGCGAGAGGCGCGCGCCCGGCCGGAACTCATCGCGGCTGTTGAGCGGCTGCTGCCAGAGCGCATCGGCGAACCACGACGAGCCTGCGCCGAGCACGCGGCGGAAGTAGCCGCCGAGAAGGAGGTCCGTCGTGCCGCTCCCGGGCTGCAGCGTGCGCTCGGCAAGCTCGCCCTCGGCGTTGCGCACGTCGGTGCGCCCCGTCGGCAGCTTCAGGCCGAAGGTGGCACCGAAGAAGTCGAGCCGCTCGGCCGGGGCGTTCTCCGCGTGCCATTGCCGGCGGCCGAGGACGCGGGCATCGCCCAGCTCGGTGAAGTGCCATGCCTCCGGCAGGTCCTCTCCCATGTGATGGTGGATGTGCGAATGATCGCGGCTCACGATTGGTAGCGTCGCCGACACGCCCCACTTGTCGTTGAAGGTGTAGTCGAAAGTTCCGAGCCAATTGCGGTTGATCGTGCGGATCTCGTCGTGATGCTGCGGGATCTCGCCCACGCCGACCTTGCGGCTGCCGGCGCGCGGCTGGTCCTGGTCGATGTACTCGAAGCGCAGATCGACGCGCGCGCCGGGCTCGATCCACGCGCCCTCGACGTTCCAGTTCGTGTTCACCATGCAGAACGCCGAGCCGCACGATGCGGCGGCCTCGCCGGCGACACCCGCAGCGAGCACTGCGATCAGCAGAAGCTTGTTCACGCCGTCCTCCCGTAAGCGATGAAAGGCGGCGCACCGCGGCGCACGGCCGCAGTGCGTCAACGCTTGCTAAAGCTCAGGAGAACGCGGGAGGAGCGCGAGAAAAACGGAGAGAAAACGCCGGCGGCCCAAGGCGCGGGAGCGACGCCTGGCCCGGTTCGCTGCGCGCAACCGCGACGAATGCTAGCAGCGCGTGCGGTGGCGGAGCGATTGTGATGCTGCCGTCGCCAGAGCACGCGACTTGGTCGCCGCAGGTGCAGTACTCGCCATGCCCGCCCGGACACGACGGCACGAGCAGCGCGCGATCCGCGTCCTTCCGCTCGGCTACGTGGGCGGCCGCGCCGTGCGCGAGCGCCGCCCGCGGCGCGACGAGCGCGGTGGCAAGAAGCAATGCCGAGAGGAACGCCGGCAAGGCGGCTAAGCGCGTCATCGGCGACATTCTATGCAGGCGCAGTATGCTTCGGTATCGCCATGAAGCGCTCAGTGCCGTCCCAGCGAAGTACGGCAGCATCATAAGCCGCGCGCGGCGATCGGCTCAATGCACGTATCGGGCTGCCAAGCGGCGAGGAGGCTTCACTCCTTTTCTCGGTAACGCTAAGCCGGGCGCATAAAAAAAGGCGGCCCTCTGGCCGCCTTTTCCTTGCGAAACGCTACTCACTCATCGTCATCATCGCCCTCGGTGGGGCGGCCGATCTCTTTCGCCTTGCCAGTCAGTTCCAGGATGTCCATCCCGTTGCCAATGCGGTCCACGATGACAATGTAGCCGCGGTTGTCGACTTCGACGTTGTTGGTCATGTAGGTATTGTTCGCAGCGGCGGGTACATAGAACGCCGCCTGCACGGCCCCCTGCGGGTCGCGGATGTCCCACGCGCGGATACCGGCGTTGAAGTAGGAGGTGAAGGTGAGCCTCCCGTAATATGGATTGCGGAAGTTCTCCTCCGTCGAATGCGTACCAAAACGCTGGCCCCGCAAGCAGTAGTTGCCGCGCGGATACTTCTCACCCGACTGCGGATTGAACCACAGCGTCGACAGCACCATAGGTCCCTGCCACTGGTCCTGCTTTACGCCAATCGAGTTCTCCGTACTCACGTCGATGACGAAGCCCCAATGCTGTGAACTGCAGTTGCCGGCTTCGGACGTGAGCACCACGAGATCCCGCACGTCAGGGGAGGGCACTCCAGGGCACGCTGTGTTCGAGCACTGAAGACTCTTCGGCGCTACGCCGAACACGGGCATGGTCGTATGGCCGCCCTGGTTCGGCGACAAGTCGAGCCGCCCGACCTGCGGCGCGACAAGGTCCGCTTCCGACGGATTGTCGCGGTCCCCTGACCACGTTCCGCCATAAGCCGGAGGCAGCAGCTTTTGCCGGTTCAGGATCTGCATCACGCCGTTGGACCCGACACCCCATGCCGCATAGACTCGGTTGCCGATGACGTCGACGCCGCTCACGAGCTTGCCAGCGGCGTTGGGATGATCATGCGCGGAGATTGCACCGTGAAGGGAAGTGGGAACGGGTCCCGTACCGCTCGGCTGTCCACCGACGAGGCCGAAAGTACGGATGTAGATCGGCGCTGCGGCAGGATTGCTCCAGTCGACGATGACCATGGACTGGCTTTGGCGCCAGAGCGGCTGGCCCCACGTCGCGTCCTTGCTGCCTGGCATGTACGCGATACCCGTCGAGCATTCCCACCAGACCTTATGAGTGGAGCGAAGATTCCGTATGGCCGCCAAGAAGACGGGCTTGCGCACGTCAGTTACGTCCCACGTCTCGTACCCGGCTAGTTGTGTGGCGACACCGGTCTTGGCATCGACTCCTCCCTGAATATTGCGCAAGAGATAGACCTTGCCCGGCACTCCGCCCGGTAAATCGGAACCGAGGCACATGCGCGCCATCTGCGCCTGCCCTCCCTTGACCGGTACCGGAATGTGGAACATGTCGACCGGATGCGCCGGATCGGTGATGTCGACGATCATCGTTCCGTTCTCTTCCAGTTTGTTGCCGTTCAGCGGATTGGGCAGGGGGCCCGGCAAGTTTTGTCCGCTATGCAGGCCTATGAACGCCATCGTCGTCTTTCTATCCGGGTAGAGGATGACGTTCG
>VBCM01000267.1 GCA_005883675.1 Betaproteobacteria bacterium | reverse complement strand
ACAGGTCGCGCGCGATCGGCAGCGTCATGCCGACGACGCCGCCTTTCGACGCCGAATAGGCCGCCTGTCCGATCTGGCCGTCGAAGGCGGCGACCGACGCCGTGTTGACGATCACGCCGCGCTCGCCGGACGCGTTCGGCACGGCCTTCGCCATGGCGTCGGCCGCGAGGCGAATCATGTTGAACGTGCCGATAAGGTTCACCTTCACCACGCGCTCGAAGCGCCCGAGATCATGCGGCAACTCTTTACCGAGGGTGCGCTCGGCGAGCGCGATGCCCGCGCAGTTCACGAGCACCTGCAGGCCGCCGAACTCCTTCAGCGCCAAGGCCACCGCCGCCTTGCCATCCGCCTCGGAAGCCACATCGGTCTTGGCGAAGCGCCCGCCCAGTTCGCGCGCGAGCTTCTCGCCCGCCTCCGCCTGCATATCGGCGATCACGACCTTGGCCCCGTTGTCTGCGGCCATGCGCGCGCTCGCCGCACCGAGACCCGATGCGCCGCCGGTGACGAGGAACACGCTGTTCTTGATCTGCATCGGCTACTCCCCGGGGAATAAGTAAATGCCGGAAAAAATTCGCCGATAATTCTAACCTCATGCAGCTTGGCTTCGGCATCACGTTCCCGGATCTCTACGAGCGCGACGGCCTCATCAAGGTGGATGCGGCGTTCCTCGTGTTCCTCGGCGAAGCCGACCGCGCTCTCGCGGATCGGCTTAGCGCCGCTCGCGCCAATCCGCCCTCGGGACTTGCCGAATCGCAGCTCCTGATCGCGCTCGCGCCGCATGTCGAGGACTTCATCGCCAGGCTCTTCGGCATCGAGCGTGAAGCCCGCGCATTGGCTGAGCGGCATAACGAGCTTGCGCCGCTCTACTCGGTGAAGCGCCAGTTCGTGCAGCGGCGCGCCATGCACAAAGTCAAACCCGCCGAGCTGCAAGCGTTCGATCCAGCGGCGGCCGAGCGCGAGCTCTTCGGCGGCGAATTCACCGAGCTCGACTTCGCGCGGAAGGTCACCGCCTGGCTTGCGAACGAAGCCGAGCACGCGCACGAGCTCGAGCTCGCCGCGCGCTACGCCGCGTGGGCCACGACGACGGCGGCGGGCAAAGCAAAGCACGCCGCTGGCGTGCTCTTCAAGGCGCCGCAGAAGCTCGACTACATGCGCCTGGTGCCCGTGCACACCGACATGAGCCGCGGCTTCGCTGCGCACCGGCTCGAGCATCTGCGCCATCGGGAAGGCTTTGCGCTCACCGACCCGGGCACCGATCTCGCCGGCGCGCTCGACGAAGCCAACTACTGCATCTGGTGCCATGAGCAGGGCAAGGACTCCTGCTCGAAGGGACTGAAGGAGAAGGCGCCCGCCGACGGGTTCCGCAGCACCGTCTTTGGCGTGCCGCTCGCCGGCTGCCCGCTGGAAGAAAAGATCTCCGAATTCCACATGGTCAAGGCGCGCGGCGAGCCGCTCGCGGCGCTCGGCATCATCGCGGTCGACAACCCGATGATGGCCGCCACCGGCCACCGCATCTGCAACGACTGCATGAAATCGTGCATCTACCAGAAGCAGGATCCGGTCGACATCCCGCAGGCCGAGACGCGCACGCTGAAGGACGTGCTCGAGCTGCCGTGGGGCTTCGAGATCTATTCGCTCTTCACGCGCTGGAATCCATTCGAGCTGCGCCGCCCCTACCCCAAGGCGCCGAGCGGCCGCCGCGTGCTGATTGTCGGTCTGGGCCCCGCCGGCTTCACGCTCGCACACCATTTGATGAACGATGGTCACGCCGTGGTCGGCATCGATGGGCTGAAGATCGAGCCGCTCGAGGCGCCGATCTCCGGCGTCGATGCACTTGGCCGCCACGTGCCGTTCCGCCCGATCCGCGACGCGGCGGAGCTGCGCGAGCCGCTCGACCGCCGCGTCATGGCCGGCTTCGGCGGCGTCGCGGAGTACGGCATCACCGTGCGCTGGGATAAGAACTTCCTCAAGCTCATCCGCCTGCTGGTCGAGCGCCGGCGCCAGTTCGCGATGTTCGGCGGCGTGCGCTTCGACCGTGCTCGACATCCCGAACGGCCTCGCGCGCGGCGTGCGCGCCGCCTCCGACTTCCTGATGGCGCTGCAGCTCACCGGCGCGGCGAAGCGCGAATCGATCGCCAACCTGCAGATCCGGCTGCCGATCGTGGTGATCGGCGGCGGGTTGACGGCCATCGATGCGGCGACCGAATCGCTCGCCTATTACGCCGTGCAGGTCGAGAAATTCCTCGCGCGCTATGAGGCGCTCGGCGCAGAGCCCGCCTGGAACGCCGAAGAGCGCGGCATCGCGCAGGAGTTCATCGCCCATGCGCGCGCGCTGCGCGCCGCGGCGCCGGCGAAGCGCCCGGCGCTGCTCAAGGGCTGGGGCGGCGTGACCATCGCCTATCGGCGGCGCCTCATCGACAGTCCCTCCTATACGCTGAACCACGAGGAGGTGGAAAAGGCGCTGGAAGAAGGCGTCGAGTTCGCCGAGGGCCTTTCGCCCAGCCGTATCGAGGTGGACCAATACGGCCATGCCCGCTCGGTGGTCTTCGCGGTCGACGGCAAGGAGAGCGAGCTGCCCGCCCGCTCGGTTCTGATCGCCGCCGGCACGCAGCCCAATACCGTGCTCGCGCGCGAGGAAGGCGTGAGCCTCGAGCTCGACGGCAAGTACTTTCTCGCCTGCGACGAGAGCGGCGCGCCGACGCGGCCCGAGCGCCATACGGCGAAGCCGAAGCGCCCGGAGGTACTGCTGCACCGTTATGCGGATGGACGCTTCATGAGCTTCTTCGGCGACCTGCACCCTTCGTATTTCGGCAACGTGGTGAAGGCGATGGGCAGCGCAAGACAAGGCTACCCGGTCGTGAGCCGGATGCTCGCGCAGCGCCCGGCCGCAGCGGCCGAAGGCGATGCCGCCTTCCTCGCGCGGCTCAACCGCGATCTGCGCGCAGTCGTGCACGAAGTGCGCCGCCTGACGCCGACGATCATCGAGGTCGTGCTGCGCGCGCCGGTCGCCGCGCGGCGCTTCCAGCCGGGCCAGTTCTACCGGCTGCAGAACTACGAGCGCTTCGCGCTTCGCGTGCCGGGCACGACGCTCGCCATGGAAGGCCTCGCCCTCACCGGCGCGTGGGTGGATCGCACCAAGGGGCTGATTTCCGTGATCGCGCTCGAAATGGGCGGCTCAGCCGATCTCCTCGCCTACTTGCAGCCGGGCGAGCCGGTGGTGCTGATGGGCCCCACCGGCACGCCGACCGAGATTCCGAGCGGCGAAACCGTGGTGCTC
>VBCM01000163.1 GCA_005883675.1 Betaproteobacteria bacterium | reverse complement strand
AGCTTCTGTTGTCCCAGCCGCTGTTAGAGAGCGACGTGACGGGTAGCTGAGCCCATTGCGGAAACTGAGAAGCGACCAACCGGCGTACAAGCGAGTCGTCAATTACGACGCGTTCCACGAGCAACAGTCGAAGCGTGCGTCAGAAACCATAGAGCCGCGCCGGATTGTCGACGAGGATCTGGCGCTGCAACTGCGGCTCCGGCGCTATCTGGGCGAAGAGATCCACGAGGTCGCCATCGTTCGGCATGTATTTGCCGACGTTGGGATGCGGCCAGTCGGTGCCCCAGAGAATGCGCTCGGGCGCCGCGTCGATGAGCTGCCTCGCGAACGGAACCGCGTCGCTGAACGGCGGGCCCATCGATGACACTCGTTCGGCGCCGCAGATCTTGACCCAGAACTTCTCGTGCTCCATCCACGTGAGCAGCACCCTGAACGCCGGCTGCTCCAGGCCCTCAGCCGCGTTCACGCGCCCCATGTGGTCGATGACCATCGGCACCGGGATGCGCTTGAAGAGCTCGTCGAACTCAACGAGGTCCGTGGCGTCGAGATGCAGGACGAGGTGCCACCCCATGTGCTGCACGCGCTCGACGGTGCGCTTGAAGAACGCCATGTCGGGCCGGCCGCCGAGGTGTCTCACGAAGTTGAAGCGCACACCGCGGATGCCGCCATCGTGCAATCGCTGGAAGTCCTTCTCACCGTAGCTCTCGTCGATGATGGCGGTGCCGCGATAGCGGCCCTTAGAGCGCGCGATGCCGTCGAGCGTCACGCGCATATCCGCGCCATGGCAGCTCGCGTGCACGATCACCGCGCGCTCGATGCCGAGGATCGCATGCAGCTTCTGCAATGCTTCGAACGGCGAGTCGGGCGGGTGGTATGCCGCATCCGCCGCATACGGGAACTTCGCCGCCGGGCCGAAGATGTGGCAGTGCGCATCGCAGGCGAGCGGCGGCGGCCGGAATTTCGGCTTGCGCGTATTGGGGTCGGGCGGCGCGGTGGTTTTCATGAAAGTGGCGCGGCAAAATCCGATTTTCGCACCCGGAGGTCAAATGTTGCGCCGTCTTTTCGCGCTGGCGCTCGCCCTCGTTTCATCGGGCGCCTTGCCGCAGGCGTTTCCCTCGCGCCCGGTGACGCTCGTCGTGCCGTTCTCGCCCGGCACCGGCATCGACATCCTCGCGCGCGTCATCGGGCCGAAGCTCGCCGAGAAATGGGGCCAGCCCGTGGTCGTGGAAAACAAGCCCGGCGCGAGCGGCAACATCGGCACCGACTTCGTCGCGAAGTCGGCGCCCGACGGCTACACGCTCATGGTGACGGTGAACACCTTCACCATCACGCCGTCGCTCATCAAGAACACGCCCTACAACATCGTCGAAGACTTCTCGCCGATCAGCAAGATCGCCACCGCCACCTACTGCTTCGCGGTGAACCCGAAGGTCTTTCCGGCAAACAACATGCCGGAGGCGATCGCGCTCATCCGCAAGAACCCCGGCAAATACTTCTTCGCTTCGCCCGGCAACGGCACGCCGCATCACATCGGCATGGAGCTCATCAAGCTGCGCCTGGGCCTCGAGGCGACGCACGTGCCTTACAAGGGCTTCGCCGGCGCGATGCAGGATCTCGTCGGCGGGCAGGTGCACATGATGTTCACGCTCGTGCACTCGGCGATCCCGCAGGTGCGCGGCGGGCGGCTCAAGATCCTCGGCGTCACCGGCGCGAAGCGCTCAGCGCAGTTTCCGGAGGCGCCGACCTTCCGCGAGCAGGGCATCGACTTCATGGACGACGTGGATGCGTGGTACGCGGTGCTGGGGCCGGCGAAGCTTCAGCCCGAGCTCGTCGCGAAGTTGAACGGCGATGTGAATGCGGTCATGGCGCTCCCCGACGTGAAGGAGAACCTCCTCAAGCAGGGACTGATTCCGGCTGCGAGCACGCCGGAAGCGCTCGCCGCGCTCATCAAGTCCGACGAGGCGCGCTGGGCGAAAGTGATCGCGGACGCGAAGATTACGGCCGATTGACCGGCTCTAGCACGAGGTGGACGAGCGCGAGCTGCCCGCGCGCGAGCGCCTCGAAGCCATGCTCGAGCGCCGGCCGCACGTCCTGCGGCCGTTCGACTTTCTCGCCGTAGCCGCCGAAGGCATGCGCGAGGATGGCGTAATTTGGCATCGGCGTGATCGAGGTGCCGACGAACCTGTTCGCGCGCACCGCCCAGCCCTGCGGGTATTCGCGCACCACGTCGTTCTTCTGCGATTGGTAGCCCGCGTTGTCGAAGAGCAGCACGAGGAGCGGCAGGTTCAGCTCCTGGCAGGCGCCGAAGGCCGCGACCACCGGGTTGTAATAGAACGAGCCGTCGCCGATCGTGAGCACGACCGGCCGGCCGGGATGCGCGTTCTTCACGCCGAGCGCCGTGCCGAGGCCCATGCCGAGGCCGCCGTAGCTCGACTCGTAGAACGCGCCCGGCTTGAGCTTGTCCAGCAGCTGCACGAGATCGCCGCGATGCGAAATCGTCTCGTTCACCAGGATCGCGTCGACCGGCAGCAATTGGTTCAGCTCGTACGCGATCCACGCCGCCGTGAGGGTCGCGCTTTCGCCCGCCGCGCGCGCTCTTTTGCGCAATTCCGCTTTGCGCTGCGCCCATTGATGCTTAGCGAGCCACAGACGACGCCGCGATTCGAGTCGATCGGCCGCTTCCTGCAGCGTCTCGCCCGGATCGCCGACGCTAGCGGCCAGCGCTCTTAGCGAGGCCTCGGCATCGCCGGGAAGGACGTAGTCTGCGCGGAAACCCCAGAACGGCAGATGCGAGTGCAGCGGATCTTCGCCGAGTGCGGCCACCTTGGCGCCGCGCAGCGCGGAGGGGGGATGCCAGCCGGCCAGCGCCTCTGCGAGCAGCACGAAGTCCGCTTCCTTCAAGAGCTCGTGCAGCGGCTCGACCGCCGTGCCGGCGTAGAGCGCATGGTCTTTCGGGAAATTGACGTAGTCGGCGTGCCAGCCGTCGAGCACCGGCGCGCCGAGCGCTTCAGCAAGCCGCACGAGCTCATCGACGGCGCCCAGGTTGCGCCCCAACTCCTCGGTCACGATGACGGGTCGCTTGGCTGCCGTGAGCGCCGCCGCGACCTCCGCGATGGCTTCGTCGCTCGCCACTGGCAGGGCAGGTAGCGCAGCGACCGGCGGCGGCTCGGCGCTCATCGTCTCCATCAGCATCTCGGTCGGCACGGAGACGAACACCGGGCCGCGCGGCGCGCTCATCGCGAGCTGGCAGGCGCGCTGGATGGTGTGCGGCAGGATGACACTCGAGTTCAAGCCGAAGCTCCACTTCACCGTCGCCTCGACGAGGCGCGCCGGCCCGCCGAGATCGGTGAGCACGCGCAGCCACTGGCGTCCCGCGGGCGGCGCCGGCGGCTCGGCGAAGGCGATCGATTCGCCCGCCATCACCACCATCGGGATGCGCTCGTGCAGCGCCGCGCGCAGGCCCATCGTCGCGTGCAGGGCGCCGACGGTGGTATGGACGACGAGCGCCGGCAGCTTGCCGGTCGCCTTGGCGTAGCCGGTCGCCATGCCCACCGCGGTCTCCTCGTGGCGCGAGGAGATGTAGGCGGGGGCTTCGCGGCTCGCCCAGGGCGCGGCGAGCGCTTCCCAGAGCGGCGCCCAATCGGAGCCGGGCGAGGCGAAGATGCGCTCGACGCCCATCGCGGCGAGCGCGCGCAGCAGCGCTTCTGCGCCGGTCATTTGAGGGCTCATTTCAACCTCTTGGCCGCCTCCTCGATGATGCCGAGCTCGGCGTGCTTCGCCACGTCGATCGTCGCCTTCACGAGGCCGAGCTCGTGCTGCAGGTCGATGTTCGCCTGCAGCGCCTTGAGATCGGGCTTCATGTCCGGGTCGCGGTAGTAGTCGCCGTTCTGGCCGTTCTTGGTGAAGAGCCACTTGTCGAAGGCGGCCGCCGGGCGCTTGCTGACGCGCGCCGCGATCTCCACCGCCTCCTTGTGGTTCGCGGCATCGAGGTACCAGCGCACCGCGCGGATCGTGTCCTCCATGAAATCGACCATCGCTGCGCGGTTCTTCTGAATCACGCCCGCGCGCGCCGCCCAGACGATCATCTGCGTGCGGCCGACCACTTCCTTCTGCGTGAAGAGCACGCGCGTCGCGGCGCGCAGCTCCGGGTCGAACGAGAACGGGATCACGCCCGGAATGACGTCCGCCTTCTTGGAGAGGAGCGTCGGCTTCATATTGGGAAACGCGGTCTCGATGGTGTTCACTTCCTTGCGATCGTCAAGGCCGTTCTTGCGCAGCATCGCGCGCATGATGATGTCCACGGCGCTGCCGGCGACGTTGGTCGCGACCACCTTGCCCTTCAGGTCCCTCACCGTCTTCACGGCGGAATCCTTGAGCACGAAAAACTCGTCGGTGTAGTAGCCCTCGACCCCATCCTGGAACTCGTCGGCGATCACCCGCAGGTCGTCCATGCCCGCGTTCTGCACCGCAATCGCGAGCGAGGCAAAGGCGAGGTCGGCGATCTCGAGCTCGTTGTTGGCGAGCGCGGTGATCATCTGCGGCGTGCCCTGGAAGTGCACCGCCTCGAAGGTGTAGGACTTGCCCTGGTGCCGCGCCAGCCCCGGCTTTTCGAAGATGAGCGAGGCCCAGTTCGCTACCGGCACCACGTACGCGACGCGGATCTTCAACGGCTGCTGGGCAAACGCGGCGCCGGCGATCAATGACGCAAGCACGCATAGCAAGCTGCGCATGGTCCCTCCTCCAAGGTGGTGTTTCATTCTAAACGCTCGCCGGCGCCGCCGTCTCCGGATGCCAGGCGAGGAGCCGCGCGCGCACGCGCGCCATGAGGCGCACGAGCACATAGCCCGCGATCGCGATCTCGACGATGCCGGCGAAGACGCCGGGCGAATCGGCAAAGCGCGACGCCGTGATCATCGCGCCGCCCAGGCCCACGCCGCCGAGCTTCATCTCCGCGACGATGCACACGATGAGCGCGATCGGCAGCGCGACCTGCAGCCCGGTCATGATCTGCGGCAGCGCCGCCGGGAACACGACTTCGTGCAGCAGCTCGCGCTCGCTCGCGCCGAGGTTTCTTGCCGACCACAAGAGCTCGCGCTCCACCGCAAGCGTCGCCGCGAGGGTGGCCGTCACCACCGGGAAGATGGCGTCGAACACCACCATGGAGATCTTCGACACATCGTGGAAGCCGAGCCACAGCGTGATGATCGGCAGGAACGCGATCTTCGGCATCGGGAAGCCGACCGAGATCAGCGGATCGAAGAGCCAGCGTGCGGCGCGGTTGTAGGCGACAGCGAAGCCGAGGCCGATTCCCGCCAGCGCCGCGACGGCGAAACCGGCGAGCGCCCGATAGAGCGTAAGCCCGAGGTTGTGCGCGAGGTCGCCCGAGCCGGCGTCGGCCCAGATCCGCGCAAGCACGGTGGTGAGCTTGGGCAGCATGAACGGCGTCACGGCTCCGCTCCTCGCGAAGAGCTCCCAGGCGAGCGCCACCGCGAGCACCGAGAGCCAGGGTGCGACTCGCAGGATCAGGCGCGCCATGCGAGGAGACGCCCGACGAGGCGCTGATAGAGCCGGTCGGCGAAGAAGCCGAGGAAGGCGACGACGAGCACGACGGCGAACATCGCATCGTAGACACCGCCTTCGCCGAGGAAGCCGATGAGATAGCCCAGTCCCGCGCGCGCAACGATCAGCTCCGAGGACACGAGCAGCACGAAAGTGAGCGCGAGCGCCGTGCGCACGCCGTTCGCGATCTCGGGCAGCGCGGCGGGCAGCACCACGTCCCAGAGCACGCGCAGGCGGCCGGCACCGAGGCTCCGCGCCGACCAGACCAACGCCTGCTCGCAGGAGCGCGTGCCGTTGTACGCGCCGAGCGTCACCGGCAGCATGCAGCCGAGGAAGATGAGCAGGATCTTCGAGCCATCGCCGAACCCGAGCCACAGCACCGTCACCGGTATGAGGGCGGACTTGGGCATCGGATAGAGCGCCTCGACCAGCGGTCCCATGAAGGCATCTACCGCTCGCCACCACGCCATGGCGATGCCGAGCGCCGCGCCCACGACGATCGCCGCCGCGAGCCCGGCGCCGCCGCGGTAGAGCGACGCCGCGCCGTTCTGCCACAGTTCGCCCTCGCGCAGGAGCTTCCAGCCGGCTCGCGCCACGTCCGTGAGCGAGGGCAGCAGATCGCGCGACACGAGCCCGAGCTGCACCACCGCCTCCCACACGAGCGCGAGCAAAAGGAGTGGCAGGTATTTCATTGCGCCTTGATCGCCTCGTCGCGCACCAGGTTCCAGATCTCATCGACCTTCTCGGCGAACGCCGGCGAGCGATAGATGTGCGGATCCGCGCGATCGAGCGCGATATCGACCGTGGCCTTGATCTTGCCCGGCCGCGCCGACATCACCACCACGCGCTGCGCGAGACGCACCGCTTCCTGCACGTCGTGAGTGACGAAAAGCACCGTCTTCGGCGTCCGCTGCCAGATGGCATATAGCTCGGCCTGCATCAGGCTTCGCGTCTGGGCATCGAGCGCACCGAAGGGCTCGTCCATCAGCAGCATCTTCGGATCCACCGCCAGCGTGCGCGCGAGCGCCGCGCGCTGCTTCATGCCCCCCGAGAGCTGCGATGGATAGCTCTCCTCGAATCCCGTGAGTCCCACGAGCTCGATAAAGGCCTGCGCGCGTCGCTCCTGCTCCTCGCGCGCGAGTGCCAGCTTCTCCAGCCCGTAACGCACGTTCGCCCGCACCGTGCGCCAGGGAAAGAGCGCGAAGTGCTGGAACACGATGCCGCGGTCCGGGCCGGGACCCGCGACCGGCGCGCCTTCGATGCGGATCGCGCCCCTCTCCACCGGCAGAAAGCCGCCGATGAGATAGAGCAGCGTCGACTTGCCGCAACCCGAAGGGCCGAGCAGCGCCACGAACTCGCGCGGCGCGATCGCGAGCGACACCTCCTCGAGCGCGAGCACTTCGCGGCCGCGCGCCGGCCGGTAGGTGTGCGACAGCGCCTCGACGACGATCTGGTGCTTGACAGGCGGTTCTTTCGACTCGACCATCGACATGTCCGTCCGATCTTATTGCACGCTCCCGTTTGACGTCGAGAAAAGCCGCCCTCGTCACCGGCGCCGCGACCGGCATCGGCAGAAGCGCCGTGCTCGCGCTCGCGCGCGCGGGCTATGACGTCGCCGTCAACTACAGCTCGAGCGAAGCGGCGGCGCGCGAGACCGCATCGCAGGCGGAGAAGCTCGGCGCAAAGACGCTCGTCATCAAATGCGATGTTGCCGACGAGCGCGGCGTGCGCGCCATGCTTGAATCCGTAAAGAAAGCCTTCGGCCGGCTCGACGTGCTCATCAACAACGCGGGCACCACGGCGTCGTGGAAGCCGCGCGATCTGGAAACCCTCTCCCTGGAAGAGTGGGACCGCGTGTTCGCCGTCAACGTGCGCGGCCTCTTCCAGGTCACGCGTGCGGCCGTGCCGATGCTCAAAGAAGCGAAGGGCTGCGTCGTCAACACGGCGAGCATCGTCGGCCTGCGGCCCGGCCCGCAGCCGCTGCCCTATGCGGCGAGCAAAGCGGCCGTGGTCAATCTAACCAAGACGCTGGCGTGGAACCTCGGCCCCGAGATCCGCGTGAACGCAGTCGCGCCCGGCTGGATGGAAGGCGACTGGATGAAGCGCATGCTGAAGGACAAGTACGACGAGCTCATGGCCAAGCGCGCGAAGAGCACGCCGCTCAAGCGTGTCGTCACCGCCGACGACGTCGCCGAGACGATGATGAGCCTGATCGCGTCGAACCGCTTCGTCACCGGCGAAGTGATCGTCATCGACGGCGGCTTCACGGCCTCCACTTAATTGGGGACGGACCCTATTTTTCTCATCCGTGAATGACTCGCAAATGAGAAAAACGGGGTCCGTCCCTATTTACGACTGAAAGCGTGCCGCTTCCCGGTGTAGTGCCCTTCCCGCCCGAATTCGCCGCGCGCTATCGCGCCAAGGGCTATTGGCAGGACAAGTCGCTCGCGCAGGAATTCGCCGCGGTGTTCCGCAAATACGCGGACCGCGTCGCGCTGATCGACGGCGAGCGCCAGTTCACCTACGCCGACCTGGACCGCATCACCGACAACTTGGCGCTGAACCTCCTCGAGCTGGGGCTCAAGCCGCTCGACCGCGTGGTGCCGACGCTGCCCAACATCGCCGAATTCGTGCTGCTCTACTTCGCGCTGCAGAAGATCGGCGCCATCCCGATCGCCGCGCTGGTGACGCATCGCTACGCGGAAATCAGCCAGTTCGTGCAGCTCTCCGGCGCCAGCACCTGCGTCTACCCGGAGCGCCAAGGGGATTTCGAGTTCGAGCCGATGATCCAGCGCATCCGTGCCGAGAGCCGCACCCTCAGGTACTGCATCGCGCTGCCCCTGCTGCAGGAACTGCTCGAGCGGCCGGCGACGCTGCCCAAGGCGAGGCTCGCGGCCATCAGCATCGCGCCGACCGATCCGTGCATCTTCCAGCTCTCCGGCGGCACGACCGGCATCCCGAAGCTGATAGCGCGCACGCACAACGACTACGCCTACAACTCGAAGACCGCTGCGCCGGTGTGCGGCGTGACGCAGGATTCGGTGCTGCTGCTCGCGCTGCCCATCGCGCACAACCTGCCGCTCGCCTGCCCCGGCATCCAGGGCTATTTCTTCCAGAGCGGCAAAGTCGTGCTCTCGCCCACCACGCGGCCGGAGGACATGTTCCGGCTGATCGAGAAGCATCGCGTTACGCACATCAAGGTCGTGCCGGCCCTCCTCATCCGCCTGATCAACGATCCCGCGATCGGCAAGTACGATCTGTCGTCGGTGAAGATCATCCAGAGCGGCGGCCAGCGCATGCAGCCGGAGGTGCGGCTGCGCGCGCACCAATTGATCCCGAGCTGCTTCGTGCAGGAGAACTTCGGCATGTCGGAGGGCATGCTTTTCTTCGTGCGCCTCGACGATCCGCAGGAGGTGAAGCTCGAGACCTGCGGCCGGCCGATCTGCCCGGATGACGAAGTGCGGCTGGTAGACGACGAAGGCCGCGACGTGGCGCCGGGCGAAGTCGGCGAGCTCACCTGCCGCGGGCCTTATACGCTGCGCGGCTACTACGGCGTGCCCGAGTACAACGCGCGTCAGTTCACCCCGGACGGCTTCTACCGCTCGGGCGACCTGATGCGGCTGCATCCATCCGGGAATTACGTGGTGGAGGGACGCAAGAAGGATCTCATCAACCGCGGCGGCGAGAAGATCAGCGCCGAGGAGATCGAGAACCTGATCCTCTCGCACCCGGCGGTGCAGAACGTCGCCTGCGTGCCGGTGCCGGACTCGAACCTTGGCGAGAAGATGTGCGCGTGCCTCGTCCTCAAGCGCGGCGCGCAGCTCGAATTTGCCGAGCTGGTCGACTTCCTGAAAGGCAAGGAGATCGCCAAGTTCAAGCTGCCGGAGCGCATGCTGGTGCTCGACGATTTCCCGGTATCGACCTTCGGCAAGGTATCGAAGAAAGCCCTATCGGAAATGGCTGAGCGCGATGCGCATCATTGACCTGCACTGCTACCCGGGCACGAAGGAATGGATCGCGTGCCAGGGCCCATACGTCGAGGCGCTTGCAAAGTATTGGAAGCGCAACTGGATAGGCAAGCCCGAGGAGGAGGTCGTCCGCGAGTTCACCGACGCTGGCATCGAGGCGTGCCTCGTGGCGCTCGATCTCGAGAGCACCATCGGCACGAAGCCGGTGAGCAACGACTATGTGCACGCGATGTGGCAGCGCCATCCGAAGCGCATCATCCAGTGCTGGGGAGCGCTCGACCCGGTGAAGAAGGACGTGCTCGACGAGGCATCGCCGAGCTCGGCGCCGCGGTGATGATCGACGTCGGCACGACCGGCATGGGCGCGGGCATGCCCGGCGGGCACGGCGCGATCATCCGCCACGCGCATCCGGCGTCGATCGACCGGCTGGCCGCGGAAATCCCGAAGCTCAGGATCGTGATGGCGCATCCGGGCTGGCCGTGGGTCGAGGAAACCACGGCGGTGGCGCTGCACAAGGGCAATGTCTACTGGGAGATGTCGGGCTGGGCGCCGAAATATTTTCCGGGGAGCCTAAAGGTCGACATGCGCGGCCGGCTGCAGGACAAGATCATGTTCGGCAGCGATTACCCGAGCATGCCCTACGAGCGCATCCTGCGCGAGTGGAACGAGCTCGGCTATTCGGACGAGGTGATGGAGAAGATCTTCCACCAGAACGCCGAGCGCATCTTAGGGCTCTAGGCCTCGCCTCACTGCATGCCGGGCCGCATTACCGTGAGGCCCGGGATGGCCGAGAAATGCGCGTCAAAGGTAAGTAACGAGAGGCGGTGCTGACGAGCGAGGGCCGCGATCCAGAGGTCATTCGTCGGAACCGGTGTGCCGGCTACGCGTAGCGCGGCGAATATCTCCCCATAGTGGCGCGCCGTCCGTTCGTCGGGATTGAGCAAGGACACGCGCGGCGAAGTCATGAATTGCGCAAGCTCCTCGCGGTTCTTTCTCGTCCGGGTGCCGGCCATGAATCCGGCCAAGAGCTCGCCCAAGACAATGAGCGGCAGGTGAATTTCACGGGCCGCGCGCAGAGCGCTCACGGCAGCAGCGTCGCCGCGCATGAACCCGCTATACACATTGGTGTCGAGCGCGACGGCGCTCATCGCCGCCGTCGGCGCCGGCCCCTTACGTGATACGCCGCCTTCGGCTGCTCGGCCCACAGCGCCGGATCGATTTCCGAGAGCGGCGCGACGGCCGCGGCAAAGCTCGCCGCTTCCGGTTTAGACCAGCGGCCTGCGAGCGTATCCAAATCGTCAAACTCGTCCTTGCCGGCATGCTGGCGCTGGAGCGTCTCGACGATCAGGCGATTCACGCTGATGCCGCGCCGGCGAGCGTCAGCCCGCAACCGGGCTAGCGTGGCGGCATCGAGTCCGCGAAGTAATACGTTCGCCATGCCGCGGATGATATCACGCTCAATTGTGATATCAGACGCTGCGACCAACCGAATTACGTACTTAGTACAGAATTGAGCTCAGCGCAGTGCGGTCTTGGCCGCGCCGTAGGCAAAAGCGACGTCCGGGCTCTGCTGGACAAGCGCCGCGCAGCGGCGCCGGAATTCGGAATCCTCGGTGCCAGAAAGCAGCGCCCGCGCGGCAGCGAGCACCGCCGTGCGCTCGGCATCGGTCGCGTCATCGAGCTCGTCCAGGCGCACGATCAGCGTGGTGAGCGGCGTGAGCCACGAAAACACCGGGTCCGAGATGAGCGCCTGCAGGAACTCGCCGCCGGAGAGCCGACCCAGCGTCTTCTCGTGCTCGCGCCGCTCCGCTTCCACCAGCGCGCGATGCAGGGCGACAAGCGCGGTGCGAATCGTCATTCGCCTGCTATCGGGCCGCAGCCGGGAACGCCGGCAGCTTGCCGATGTCGCGCGGATCGTGCTGGATGATCACGGTCGCCTTGAGGTTCGCAGCGATTTTCTTGATGCGGTCGAGCGAGGCGATGGTCTCCGCGCGGTCGTAGTTGAAAGCCGGCACGCCGTTCGAGTCGTAGTTCTCGTGGAAGTGCGCCGCGTCGCCCGTGAGGATAACGGCGCCCTTCTCCTTCAGCCGCACGAGAAGCGAGCTGTGGCCGGGGGTGTGTCCCGGCGTGCGCAGCACGACGACGCTGCCGTCGCCGAACACGTCCTTGTCGAGCGTCAGGGGCTCGACCTTGCCGCCGAGCTCAGTCCAATGCGTGAAGCCGGCCGCATTCACGCCCTGCGCGGGCTTGGGCGCCGTGATCGCGTCCCAGTCGCCCTTGCCGATGAGGAGCGTCGCGTTGCCGAGCGACGGCAGCTGGCTCGTGTGGTCCGCGTGGTAGTGGCTGATGCCGACGTACTTGATCTGCGCCGGCGTCAGCTTGAGCTGCGCGAGCTGGTCGGCAAGGCTCACCTTCGGCGCGTTCGCATTGGCACCGGGCGGGAAGCCCGTGTCCCAGACCATGTAGTCGTCGCCGTGCTTCACTACGTAGCAGCTATAAGTGAACGGTTGCAGCTTGTCCGGCGGATAGGCAAACGTATCGCTAAAGCGCTCGGCGATGGCGGTCGGCTTCGCCGCCGTGCCACAGTCGAGGCGCCAGAGCGACACGTCGGCCGGTGCTTGGGCGAACGCCGGCGCTGCCATCCATGCGGCGGCGCAGACGCCCGCCGCGGCGAAATAGCGAACTTTGGTCATGGTCTTCTCCGTTGGTGAGTATTCAGTCGACGGTGATGTGGCGATCGGCGATCAGCTTCGCCCACTTTGCCGTTTCGCGCTTGATGTAGTCCGCCATTTCCTGCGGCGTGCTGTGCAGCGGCTCGATGCCCGCATCGCTGATCTTCTGGCGCAGCGCCGGATCGGCGATCGCCTTGCCATAGGCGCTGTTCAGCGTGGCGATGATCTCCTTCGGCGTCCCTGCCGGCACGGCGATGCCTTGCCACGCCCACGCTTCGAAGCCGGGGAAGCCCGATTCCGCGAGCGTCGCCACTTCAGGCAATGCCGCGATGCGCTGCGGCGAGGCGACAGCGAGTGCTTTCACCTTGCCGCCCCTTACCTGGGGCGCGCCGGCGGCGAGGTCGAGAAACATGGTGGCGATGCGGCCGCCGAGCAGGTCCTGCACCGCGGGCGCCGCGCCCTTGTACGGCACGTGCAGCAGATCGATGCCGGCGCGCTCCTTGAAGAGCTCCATCGCGAGGTGGTGCGGGCTGCCCGAGCCGGGCGAGCCGTAGGCGATGGCGCCGGGACGCTGCTTCGCCTGCGCGACGAGGTCCTTGGGCGAATTTGCCGGCAGCACCGACGGGTTCACCACCAGGAGCAGCGCAAACCGGCCGGTGAGGCTCACCGGCGCGAAGTCCTTCACCGGATCGTAGGCAAGCTTCTTGTAGAGGCTGACGTTGATCGCGTAGGTCGCGCTGTCGCCCAGCAGCACGGTGTAGCCGTCGGCGGGCGCCTTGGCGAGCGCTTGCGCGCCCACGATGGTGGCCGCGCCCGGCCGGTTCTCGACCACCATCTGCTGGCCGAGCGTCTCGGCCATCTTCTGGCCGACCGTGCGCGCGAAGAAGTCGGTACCGCCGCCGGGCGGGTACGGCACGATGAGCGTGACGGGCTTGTTCGGATAAGGTTGGGCCTGCGCCGGCGCGCCAACGCCGAGCACCGCGGCGAGCAGCAACGCGCCAAACGCCGCATGACGTGGTATTGAAGGCATGCGTAATCTTAAACTCGGGCAGTGAGCTTTAATTGAGGTCCATATGAAACTGCAGAGCGTCGAGCTGCGCGTGCCGGATGTCGAAGGAACGGCGCGCTTTTTCGAGCAGGTCTGGGGGCTGTCGCGCGCCGGCAATGGAGCCGCGGTGCGCCTGCGCGGCACTGCCGGGCTGCCGTACATCATCGAGCTGGAGCGCGGCGCGCCGGCGCTGCGCAGCATCAGCTTCTGCGGCACGCGCGCCGAGATCGGCGCCGAGCGCGAGGTCACCGGACCGGAAGGCGAGCGCTATCGCTTCGTGCTCGAGGCGCCGGTCGCGCCGCTCGCGGCGCAGCGCGACCGCCCGATCCAGCTCTCGCACGTGGTGCTCAATTCGAAGGACGCCGACGCCGCCGAGCGCTTCGCGATCGAGGAGCTCGGCTTCAGGCTCTCCGACCGCACGCGCCACATGAGCTTCGTGCGCTGCAACCGCGTGCATCACTGCATCGCCTACGCGCGCGGCGGGTTCGCGTCGCTCAACCACATCGCGTTCGAGATGGCCGACATCGACGGCGTCATGCGTGGCATCGGCCGCATGCGCGATGCCGGCTTCCCGCCCGTCTGGGGGCCCGGCCGCCATGGGCCGGGCAACAACGTCTTCGGCTATTTCGTCGGCCCGCACGGCGGCGTCGTCGAGTACACCGCCGAAGTCGAAGAGGTCGGCGACGACTACAAGGTCGGCGGGCCCGAGGACTGGAAATGGCCGCCGGGACGCACCGACCAGTGGGGCGTGTCGAACCGCGACAACGAGCGTATTGGCAAGGCCGAGCAGGCGTTCCGCTGGGCCTGAAATCGGGGACAGGTACGTAATTGTCCCGACAGATTGAACGCGCACAGGCTGACAAAATAATTACGTACCTGTCCCCGATTTCATGCGCGACTATTGGCTGAGCAAGCTCTTCTTCGACCTGCAGTCGCCCGCGACGGCGGCCGAGTTCCGCACGGCGCGCGAAAGAGTCCTCGCGCGCTATCCGCTCGATGAGGGCGTGAAGCGCGCCATCGCCGAGAACGACGTGCCGTTCCTCGCGGCGCGCACCAATCCGTATCTCCTGCGCTACTACTTCTTCGCCGTCGGCATGAAGGACGACGAATTCATCCGGCGCCTGAACCATGGCTAGCCTGGTCGGCGCGTTCGCGGCGAGCCATGGGCCGCTCATCATCCGCGAGTGGGAGCGCGTGCCGCCCGACCAGAGGCAGCGCATGGCCGCCGCCTATCGCGAGCTCGGTCGCCGGCTCACGGCGGCGAAGCCGGATGTGCTGATCGTCGTCTCGCCGGACCACTGGTCGAACTTCTTCCTCGATAACTACCCGGCGGTGTGCATCGGCGTCGGCGAAGCGAACGAAGGCCCGCCCGAGCCGTGGATGAAGGATTTCCCGCACCGCACGCTACCCGGCCATCCGCCGCTTGCGATGCACATCGCCGCCGCGGCGCTCGCGCAGGGCTACGAGCCCGCCATCTCGCACCATCTCAAGATCGACCACGGCTCGTGCATCCCGCTCTGGCGCATGGAGCTCGAGCGCCTGCCGCGAATCGTGCCGCTTCTCGTCAACAGCATCGAGCCACCGATGCCGTCGCTCGCGCGCTGCTACCAGTGGGGCGGTCTGCTGCGCCAAGCGATCGAGAGCTACGCCGAGCCGCTGCGCGTGGCGATCCTCGGCACCGGCGGCCTTTCGCACTCCATCGGCGAGCCGACCATGGGCGCAATCTACGAGGAGTTCGATCGCGAGGCCATTCGCCTTTTCAGCCGTCCGGAGGATGAGCTCATCCGCTATCTGGACGACGAGCTCCCGACTTCGGGCAACGGCTCCGAAGAGATCCGCAATTGGCTCGTGGCGCACGGAGCGGCCGGCGGCCGCGGCTTCGAGCTCATCGACTATCTCCCCGTGCCGACGGTGATCGTCGGCTGCGGCTTCGCCGCCTGGCGCGCCTGATTACTTGCCGAGCGGTGGTATCGGGATGACGCCCGTGAAGACGTAGGCCTGCAGCATTGCGATGAGCCCGATCACCGCCGCGCCGCCGATGGAATGCCAAAAGACCGTGCGGAAGATCGGACCCAACGCATGCGCGCGCTCGCGCGGGTCATCGTAACAGGCAGCGCACGCGACCATGATGGATTGCGCGTCGATCATCTTGCCCATGACGCCGCCGGTGGAGTTGGTCGCGACGATCAGGATCGGATTGAGCCCGAGCTGCTCCGCCGTGATGCGCTGCAGGCTGCCGAAGAGCGCATTCGACGCCGTATCAGACCCCGTGAGGAACACGCCGAGCCACCCGAGATACGCGGCGAAGAACGGATAAAGAAAGCCGGCGTTGGTGAACGCGAGGCCGAGGACCGCGTCCGTACCCGAATAGCGGGTGAGGAAGCCGAGACCCAGAACCTGGCCGATGACGAGGACCGGCGTCTTCATCCGCTGCGCGGTCTGCACGAACACGCTCTTCCACTGTGCCGCGGAGAGCCTGAGCACCAATCCGGAAAGGAGCGCAGCGACAAAGACGCCCGTTCCCGCCGCCGAGAGCCAGTTAATGGCGAAGCGCGCCGCCTCGGGCTTGGCGTTCACCGGTGCGACGGGCGGCATGCGCTGCACGAGATTGTGAAGCGCCGGCATGTCCCACACCGGAAGCGAAAGCGTCCCGGCAAACGGCGAGCCGACTAGCGTGGTCTTGAATTTCACGCCGGAAAAGAGATTGTTGAGAAACGCCTTGAACTCCGGCATGCCCCAGAGCGCGCAGCAGAGGATGAGGATGATCCATGGCGTCCATGCGAGGAGCGTCTCGCCGGCTCCGTACTTGTACTTCCATTCATGCGCAGCGCCCGCCGCCGCGTCGCGCTTGCCGGTCCTCTCGAGCGCCTCGCGCTCGGAGCGCAGCAGGAACCGCGTCTTCGGATGCCAGACGAAGCGG
>VBCM01000270.1 GCA_005883675.1 Betaproteobacteria bacterium | reverse complement strand
AAGCTTTGCCGCAACCGCTGCCATGAGCGTGTGCGGCCAGACATAGCCCTTCCCGCCGAAGCCGCCGCCAAGAAATTCAGACACGACATTGACCTTCGACGGCGGTACACCGAGCACGATCGCGACGAGCTCCTTCGTGCCGAAGATGTGCTGGGTCGTTTCATAAAGGGTGAGCGTGCCCCAGGCGTCCCATATCGCTATCGTCGCGTGTGGCTCCATCTGGTTGTGATGCCGATCGGGGATGGTGTAGGTCTGTTGGACCTTGACCGGCGCGGCCGCGATTGCCTTGTCGGGGTCGCCGACCAACGAGGCCACAGGCCACAGGAACTGGGGAGGATCAATAGCTTTGTCCAACGCTCGTTTTGGATCGAATACGACAGGTCTCTCTGATTCATACTCGACCTTGATTAGCGTGCCGGCATAGGTCGCCTGGTCGAGCGTCGCGGCGACGACCAACGCGATCGGCTGCCCTGCGTAATGGATCTTGTCGTCCTGAAGCGGAAGGTACGACTGTCCATGCGGGTGGAGGTGGCTCCAAGGCTTTGGCGTCGGGTTCATGCGCGGCATGTTGCGGTAGGTGAACACCGCCAAGACGCCGGGCGCCTTTTCGGCGGCGCTGGTGTCGATCGATACCGTGCGGCCGCGGGCGATCGTGCTGTGAACGATCGCGCCGTGCGCTGCGTTCGCGAGCCGAAGGTCTGCCGTGTAGGGCGCTTTGCCGGTCACCTTCAGGCGCCCATCGGCGCGTGGGATCGGTTGCCCAATGACGTTCATGTGCGTGCTCCCGCCGTCTGTAGCGCGCGCAGAGCTACGCGCTGCGCAAGTTCAACCTTGAACGCGTTGTGCTCGAGCGGCCGAGCGTCGGCGAACGACGCGGCGATAGCGGCTTTAAGACGGGCGCCGTCGTCCAGCGAGACGCCCCGCAAAGCGACCTCCGCCGCACTAAGCCGCCATGGCTTGTGCGCTACGCCGCCCATCGCAAGCCTCGCAGAGCGAATTCGTCTGCCATTCGCCGCAACCGCCGCGGCTGCGGACACAAGCGCGAACTCGTACGACTGGCGATCGCGCACCTTGAGGTAATGCGAGGCGCGCCCTTCCGGCCTTGCGGGCACTTCGATCGCGACGATCAGATCGCCCCGCTCAAGCACGTTGTCACGTTCCGGCGTGCCGCCGGGTAGCCGGTGGAACTCGGTGAACGGAATGGACCGTTCCCCCTGGACCCCACGCACGATCACAAAGGCATCCAGGGCCGCGAATGCCACTGCCACGTCCGATGGATGGGTGGCAACGCAGGCATCGGACCAGCCGAAGATCGCATGGTTGCGATTGATACCTTGGAGGGCGGAGCAACCCGAGCCAGGCCGGCGCTTATTGCAAGGGGCATCATCGTCGTCCCGGAAATACGCGCAGCGGGTGCGCTGCATGATGTTGCCACCCATAGACGCCATGTTTCGCAGCTGGCCGGATGCGGCAAACAGCAGCCCCTCCGCAATGACCGGGAAGCGCTGGCGCACCTGCGGATGCGCTGCTACGTCGCTCATGCGCGCGAGCGCCCCGATGCGCAGGCCGCCGTCCGGTCGCGCTTCAATCCGGCTCATACCGGGCAAGCGATTAATGTCGAGGAGGTGCTCTGGAAAAGTGGCGCGGTCCTTCATCAGGCCGAGCAGGTCGGTACCCCCGGCGATAAACGCGACCTGGCCGTCCTGCGCGTGAGCGGCGATGGTTTTTGCCGGATCGTCGGCTCTTGATAGTGAGAACGGATGCATGGCTCAGCTCCTCTTCGCCGCCTGGGCGACGGCGTCGACGATGTTCGGGTAGCAGGCGCAGCGGCACAGG
The DNA here is from genome assembly GCA_005883675.1 of Betaproteobacteria bacterium. Taxonomy (GTDB): domain Bacteria; phylum Pseudomonadota; class Gammaproteobacteria; order Burkholderiales; family SG8-39; genus SCGC-AG-212-J23. The sequence continues at coordinate 605 of VBCM01000270.1, read as the reverse complement.
TTGCCGCTCATGCGCTCGCGGATCTCGACCTTGGTCAAGTCGCCCACGCTGAAGCGCCGGGTAACGTCCAGCGTGGCAGCGCTCGGCCAGCCCGCCTTGGCCTCTTCAATCATGGCGACGCCGGACATGATCTGCCCCGAGGTACAGAAGCCGCATTGAAAGCCGTCGTGCTCGACGAATGCGGACTGGAGCGGATGCAGTTGCCCATTGCGTTCCAGTGCCTCGATCGTCGTGATCCGTTTACCTTCCTGCATGACTACCAGCGCCATACACGACACAATGCGGCGTCCGTCGACATGCACGGTGCAGGCACCGCACTCGCCCCGATCGCAGCCCTTCTTTGTGCCCGTCAGTCCCAGTTCTTCACGCAACGCTTCGAGCAGCGTCATGCGCGATTCAACCACCAGTGTGCGAGCTTGGCCGTTGACGACAATGCTGACCGGGACATGCGCGGCACTCCGATTAGCCGTTTCCAGCGACTCGGTAACCGACGGCCGATCATCCGCGTAGCTGGGTGTCGTGCCGATCGCTATTCCGGCAGCTGCCGAGCGGCCCGCAAGCTGCAGGAATTCCCTGCGCGTTAATCCGTTGTCCTCGTCTTTCGA
>VBCM01000162.1 GCA_005883675.1 Betaproteobacteria bacterium | reverse complement strand
TGCACGCCATGCGCATGGGCAAGCGCGACGATGTGGCGGCACGCAGTGAAGCCGCCGGCGATGCAGAGATCGGGCTGCGCGATGTCGAGCGCGCGGGCGGCGAACAGTCGGCGGAAGCCGAAGGCGGTGTATTCGTTCTCGCCGCCGGCGATCGGCGTGGCGAGCGCGCGGCGCACTTCGGCGTAGCCCTCGAGGTCCTCCTGGGCGACCGGCTCCTCGTACCAGCGCAGCCGCCAGCCCATGTCCTCGAGGCTGCGGCCGAGCCGGATCGCCTCGGCGACGCCGTAGGCGTGGTTCACGTCGATCATCGCTTCGTGCCTGCCGGCAACCTCCCGGATCGCGCGCATCACGGCGAGATCGTCCTCGATACCGAAGCCGAGCTTCACCTTGTACGCGCCAAATCCCTGCGCGACATGGCGCTCGGCTTCCTGCGCGAGGCGCGCGGCCTCGCCCCGGCCGCGGATGCGATAGAAACCGGTGGCGTACGCCTGCACGCGCGTCCTGAACATGCCGCCGAGGAGCCGCGCTACCGGCTCGCCGCGCGCCTTGCCAGCAATGTCCCAGCAGGCGATGTCGAGCGCGCCGATCGCGCCGATAAGCGCGCCTTTCTGGCCGTAGTCGCGCGTGTGGTGATACATCCGGTGCCAGAGCACTTCGGGCTCGAGCGGATCGGCGCCGATCGCGAGCGGCGCGAGCGCGTGCTGGATGGCGGCCGCGGCGATCTCCGGCGGCTGCAGTCCCTGGCAGAGCGCCTCGCCCCAGCCGACGAGGCCTTCGTCCGTGCTCACTTCGACGAGCGTGGCCGCGCGGGTCTTTACCCAGCCCTGCGAGAAGGCAAACGGCTGCTCGAGTGCTGAGCGCAGCACATGCACGCGTACGCCGCTGATCTTCATCGCCCGATTATAGAAAGAGCGCGAACTCGCGGCCGAGCGGCACCTCTATACTGAAAGACATGCCCGTTCGCACCGAAATCCACGAAGGCCTCGTGCCGGTGAAGATCTACACCGACGAGCTCGAGCCCACCGCGCGCCAGCAGCTCGTCAACATCTCGAAGCTGCCGATCGTGCACCACCATGTCGCGGCGATGCCCGACGTGCATCTTGGAATCGGCGCTACCGTCGGCTCGGTGATTCCGACGAAGAAGGCGATCATCCCGGCCGCGGTAGGCGTCGACATCGGCTGCGGCATGATCGCGCGGCGGCTCTCACTCACCGGCAACGAGCTGGGCGAAAGCTCGCTCAGGAAAGTGTTTAATCAGATCTCCCGCCACGTGCCGGTCGGATTCGAGAGCCACAACGATCGCGACGCGCGCACGCATGCCGCGAAGCGCTTCGACAAGGGGCTGCGACGCATCATGGAGAAGCATCCCGGCGTGCATAAGCGTGTCGGCAAGAAGGCGAGCTGGGTGCACCAGCTCGGCACGCTCGGCGGCGGCAACCACTTCATCGAGGTATGCCTGGATGAGGCGAACCGCGCGTGGGTGATGCTCCATTCGGGCAGCCGCGGCATCGGCAACGCCATCGGCTCGTATTTCATCGAGCTGGCGCGCCGCGACGCCGAGCGGGCGCAGCTTCACCTACCGGACCGAGACCTGGCCTACTTCGCCGAAGGCGCGCAGCATTTCGACGACTACGTCGAGGCAGTCGGCTGGGCGCAGGACTATGCGCGTGCCAACCGTGAAGAGATGATGGAGCTCGTCATCGACGCCATGCACCGGCATTTGCCGCCGTTCGAGGCGACGGACGAGGCGGTGAACTGCCACCACAACTACGTCGAGCACGAGTCCCACTACGGCGAGCAGGTGTGGCTCACCCGCAAGGGCGCGATCCGCGCCGGCCGCGGCGAGCTCGGCATCATCCCGGGGAGCATGGGCGCACGCAGCTACATCGTGCGCGGCACGGGGAGCGCCGAGAGCTTCCAGTCGTGCGCGCACGGCGCCGGCCGCAGGATGAGCCGCAACGCCGCGCAGAAGCAGTTCTCCGTCGCCGATCTCCAGGTCCAGACCGAAGGCGTCATCTGCCGCAAGGACAAGGGCGTGCTCGACGAGATCCCCGGCGCGTACAAGAACATCGACGAAGTGATGGCGAACCAGGCGGATCTCGTCGAGGTGGTGCATACCCTGAAGCAGGTCCTTTGCGTCAAAGGCTGAGTTGCGTACTTAGTACGAAATCATTGTGGGGCGGCTGACGCTCGTCCTCGGCCTGGTGATGGCGATCGGGCCGCTCGCCATCGACATGTATCTGCCGGCGCTGCCGACGCTCGCCACCGAGTTCAGCGTCGATGCGGCGCGCGTGCAGCACACGCTCTCGGCCTATCTCCTCGGGCTCGCCGTCGGACAGCTTGCCTTCGGGCCGATCGCCGATCGCTACGGCCGCAAGCCACCACTGGTGGGTGGGCTCGTCGTGTTCACGCTGGCGTCGGTGGGCTGCCTGCTCGCGGGGACCATCGGCCACTTCGTGGTGCTGCGCTTCGCGCAGGCGCTGGGAGGGGCGTCGGGGATGGTGGTGATCCGCGCGGTGATCCGCGACAAGTTCGACGAGATCCAGTCGGCGCGCGTGCTCTCGCTCATGATGCTCGTGATGGGCGCGGCGCCGATCCTCGCGCCGCTCGCCGGCGGCTGGCTGCTGGTGAACGGCTCGTGGCACTGGATCTTCGCGTTCCTCGCCGCCTACACCGTGCTGTGCATCTGCCTGGTGGCGCTCTTCCTCGAGGAGACGCATCCGGTGCATCGGCGAAGCGCGACCCTCGCGCGCGCGCTCGCCGCCGCGGCGCCGCTCTTCGCCGACCGGCGCTTCTTCGGGCCGGTGATCGTATTCATCGCGCCGTTCGGCGCATTTTTCGCGTATCTCGCGGCGGCGCCGTTCGTCTACATCCAGCACTTCGGCGTGGCCGCCGAGAACTTCGGCTGGTACTTCGGCGCCGGCGCGGCGAGCTTCATCACGGTGTCGCAGGTGAACCGCCGCATGGTGGCGCGCCACGGCGTGCGGCGGGTGCTCGGCTGGGGCGTCTACGGACTCGCCGGCGGCGCGACGGCGTTGCTTGCGTTCGCGGCGAGCGGCCTCTTCGGCTTCGCGGGCGTCTTCATCCCGATCTTCGTCATCGTCGGCAGCATCGGCTTCATCGCCTCCAACGCCACCTCGGTGGCGATGGCGCCCTTCGGCGAGCGCGCGGGCGCCGCGTCGTCGCTCCTCGGCGCCACGCAGTCGGCGTTCGGCGTCGCGGCGAGTGCGGCCGTCGGCTGGATCGGCAACCGCGGCCCCGTGCCGATGGCGACGGTCATGTTTGCCTGCGCCGCCACGGCGTTCCTGGCGTACGCTTTGCTCGTACGCAAGCCAAGGAGTAGTCCATGACGTCGATCTACCGCCGCCGTCTCGTCGGCGCGGCGTTCTTTCTTCCGCTCACGCACGGCGCGTGGGCCGAGGTCTGCGGCAAGCCCACCGCGCGGCAGACCGAAGGTCCGTTCTTCAAGCCCGAGAGCCCGCAGCGCATCACGCTGATCGAGCCGGCGAGCCGCGCACCCCGGCTCACGGTCACGGGGCAGGTGTTGGACCGCGACTGCAAGCCGGTGGCGAACGCGCTCCTCGATTTCTGGCACGCGGACGAGAACGGCGACTACGACACCCGCGGCTCTCGCTATCGCGGCCACCAGTTCGCCGACGGCGAAGGCCGCTATCGGCTCGAGACCATCGTGCCCGCGGTGTATCCCGGTCGCACGCGCCACATTCACGTCAAGGTGCAGCCGCCGGGCGGGCGGATATTGACCACTCAGCTATATTTCCCCGGCGAGCCCGAAAACCCGCGCGACGGGCTGTTTCGCGCCGAGCTCGTCATGCGCATGAGCGGCGGCGGCGAGGGAGCGTACGACTTCGTCGTCGCCCCGGCGTGAGCTTCGGCATCCACGTCGACTGCTACGCCGGCTATCGCGGCGAGGAGGAGCCGCGCAGCTTCGTCTTCGGCGAGCGGCGCTTCGCGGTGCTAGAGATCGTCGACCGCTGGCTCGACCCGGCGCATCGCTACTTCAAGGTGAAGGCGGATGACGGGCGCACGTTCGTCCTGCGCCACGATATGTGGACCGACGCGTGGGAGCTCGCTGCCCTAGTAGGCGAGCGTTAGCACCCGATTTGTTTCAGAAAAATTGCTCTGACCCCTTTTTCAGGGTTGCTGCCAGCGATCGACGCGCGTGCGCGCGGCGATGTAGTAGCCGAGGACGAGCGCTACCGGCGCCTGCACCGCGGCGGTGATGAGGAAGCGCAGGCGCACATTGCGGATGTCGGGCGGCGGCGTGCCGGCGACATCGAGCGGCACGAGGTAGGCGCAGAAAAATTCGATCGCCATGTTGGCGATCGTGCAGGCGACGAAGGCGACGATCACGAATTCGAGCTTGTGGTCGATGCGCCGCCAGAGGAGCGCGAGCCACAGCGCCACCACCAGCGCCGAGAGCAGGTACGGCCAGAAGACGATCAGCCACTGGGGAAGGCGGACCACGGCTAGACGAGCGGCACGAAGTCGTACTCGCCGATGCCCTGCAGCACCAGAAATGTGGCCGAGGTGGCGCCGCCGTTCGTCACGAGATGCGGCCGGCGCGGGGCGACGCGATAGCTCTCGCCGGCCGCGAGGCGCACTTCCTCCTTCGGCTCGCGCAGGAAGATGCGCAGGCTACCGGCGAGCACATAGAACGTGTCCGAGACGTTGTTGTGGTAATGCCACGGCACTTTCTGTGTTGGCGAGAGTTGCAGCTCGGTGATGCGGAAACCCGGGCGCGCGGCGTGCTCGGCGCGCCGTTCGACTTCGTAGAGATGGCTCGCGTCCTTGAGCGCTTCCATGGGGCTATTTTGCCGCGCCGATGTCGCGCATGAGGAGTCCCGTCGTCGACACGCGCACCTCGAGCTCGGCGCGTTCGGTCACCGGCACGAAGGTGGCCGAGCCGTACTGCGCGTCGACGAGCGGCGCGAGGAAGGCGTGGCGCTGGCGCAGGCTGAAGAGGTCGAGCGGCCGCTCGGTGCCGAGCGAATACACGGTGCGCGGCGCGCGGCGCTCCTCGCCGAGCTCGCGGTAGCGGCCGGCGAGGCGGCCGAGCTCGTACGCCGTATGAAGGCCGAGCACGTTGGCGAGCGGCCGCCACTTGAGGATGTGCGCGTCGACGTAGATCTCGTCGCCGGCGAGCTCGTAGCTCGCCTCGCGGCCGTCGGCAAAGCGCACCGTCGCCGAGAAGCGCTGCGCGCCCGTTGGCTGCACGACGATGCGCGCGGCGAGGTCCTCGCGGGTCAGCGCGCGGTAGCCCTGCGTGCCGATGGCGATGGCGCCGAAGAGCGCCCCCAGCGCGAGCAGCGCCGTGGCGGCGAGGAGGCGCATGGCGAAGCCGAGCGCTCGCGCGCGAAAGAGCGCGATGATCGCGCCAAGGAGGAAAAGCGCGCCGAGCGCCCCTACAACGAGCGCGGCGATGGCAAGCGGCGTGACCGGGATGCCGGGCGGCACCCCGCTAGTCTAGTCGGCGACGCAGAGATACGTGAGGACGGAAACCCGGCGGCCGCTGAGCTTCACCCGCAGCGTGTCTTCTTCGCCGCTGAATTCAACGGTGGCGCTCGAGGAGAGGGTCTTCGTCTCGACGTCGCCGACACGCGGCGGCAGCGGGTGGCCGGTGCGCAACGGCCCGGCGATGTGCCACTGCGAGCTGCGGATCTCGGCCGAGGTGACCTGGTAGTGCTCGGGGTCGTTGCTGTAGGTGACGACCCCGAGGCGCAGCCCGTTGAAGATGAGGTCGACGTAACGCGCCTTGTATTCGGCGAGCTCCTCCTCGCGCACCAGACGCTCCGCCTTCAGCGTGCCGAGCTTGCGCAGCTCGGCGTAGGTCTTCGGCAGCTTCAGCGCGTACGGCCCGGAGTCGCAGGCCATCTGATCGATGAAATGCGAGATGTTGCCGCGCCCCCAGGCGGGCAGGGCGGCGATGGCGAGCACGAGCAGAGCGACACTGGGCCTCACGGCCCTCATCGTGACATAGAAGCCTTTTTGCCGCAGGCGAGCATCGGCCGCGAGCCGTAGGCCGAAATTCCCATGGCGGCTTAAGCTGCGCCGCGGCCGCCGGCCGGTTCAACGCTCCTTTGCGAGGTCGGCCTCGACTTGGCGGCGGCTTCGCTCATAGACGATCTCGCGCCCCATGGCGTTGCCGGCGTAAGCAAGGCCGTTGCGTGTCGGCGTAAGCGTACAGCGCACGCTATGCACGCCCTCGCCGATCACCACCTCGATCACCTCGGCGCGCTTGCTGAAGACCGTCACTTCGACTTCCTGCCGCGTGCTGGTCAAGCGTACCTTGATTTTTTCGGGCGAAAACGTGGTCTATCCCTGCTGGTTCAGGCGGCGCGCCGCGCGCGCAACATCGAGGCGACCGCGTCGGGCGTGTTCGGCGGGCCGAAGAGATCGCCCTGGCAGACGCGACAGCCGGCCTCGGCAAGGAACTCGCGCTGCGCCTGCGTCTCCACGCCCTTCGCCACGACGTCGAAATTCATGCCGCGCGCAAGGGCAATCAGCGCGCGCGCCAGTCCCGCACGCTCCTTTTCCTGGGGGATGCCGGCGATCAGCTTGCGGTCGATGCACACGGCGCTCGCGCGCAGGCGCTGCAGCGTCGGCAGCGCCGCGTAGCCGGTGCCGAAGTCATCCACCCCGAGGCGCGCGCCCTGGTTCGTGACCGCGATGAGCGAGCTCTCGAGCGCTTCCGACACGTGGCGCACCACCGTCTCGGGCACCTCGATGACGAGCGACTCCGCCGGCAGGCGGCTCGCCTCGAGCGCGGCGCGCACCTGCTCGCCGAGCCGTCCATCGCGCAGCTGCCGCGAGGTGACGTTGACCACGATGGAGAGCGGCGAGATGCCCTCGTCGATCCAGCGCCGGCCCTGGACGCAGGCCTCGCGCAGCGCCCAGGCGCCGATCGGCACGAGCAGCCCCGTGTCGTCGGCGAGCGGCAGGAACGATTCGGGTGCGAGCACGCCGTACTTCGGGTGCCGCCAGCGCAGCAGCGCCTCCGCGCCGACCACCTGGCGCGTGGCGATGTCGAAGCGCGGCTGGTAGACGAGAAAGAGCTCGCTCCGCTCGATGCCCTTGCGCAGCTCGTCAACCAGCGCCGCCGCGGCGGCCGCGTCCTCGTTCAGCATCGCGGAGAAGAACTGGTAGCCGTTGCGGCCGAGGTCCTTCGCCCGGTACATCGCGAGGTCGGCGAGCCGCAGCAGCGTCGCCACGTCCTCGCCGTCCTGCGGCACGCAGGCGATGCCGACGCTCGCGCCGGAGACCACCTGGTGCTCGCCGATGCGATAGGACTTGCCGAGCTCTTGCAGGAGCTTCTGCGCCACCGCCGCCGCCTCGCGCGGATCGGCGATCTCCTGCAAGAGCACGCAGAACTCGTCGCCGCCGATGCGCGCGATGAAGTCGTCGCCGCGCACCGAAGCTCTCAACCTGGAGGAAATGATCTTGAGCAGCGCGTCGCCCACATCGTGGCCCAGCGTGTCGTTCACCGTCTTGAAGTTGTCGAGGTCGATGAAAAGCAGCGCCGCGGTCTTGTGGTGGCGCCGCGCGTGCGCCACCGCCTCGCGCGCGCGCTCGGAGAACATCGCCCGGTTCGGCAGCCCGGTGAGCGTGTCGTGGTGAGCGAGGAACTCCAGGCGCCGCGCGTCGTGCTGCAGCTGGATCGCCGCGTAGCGCAGGTCCTCCTGCGCGCGCTTGAGCTGCGTCACGTCGTTCGCCAGCATGTAGAAGCCGAGCACTTCGCCGTCCTCATTTGTCCCTGCGGCGAGATGCGGCACGCAGGACACCTGCAGCGCGCGGCGCCGGCCGCCCTCGCCGTGGGCGAGCTCGAACTGCACCGTGGCGCCGGCGAGCACGCGCTCGATATCCGGCCGCATGCGGCCGTACGCTTCATCGCCGAAGATCTCGGCGATGGTGCGCCCGTGCATGCGCTCGTGCGCGATGCCGAACCAGTCGTCGTACGTGCGGTTGGAGAACCGGTAGCGCTGCTCGCGGTCCACATAGGAGATGAGCGCCGGGACGTTGTTCGCGATGAGGCGCAGGCGCTCCTCGCTCTCACGCAGCGCCGCTTCGGCTTCCTCGGTACGCTGTGCCGAGCGCCGCGTCATGATCACCGCGGAGGCAAGGAGCAGCGCCGCACCGGCGATCAGCACATGCAGCATCAGCTCGCGCGGCCAGGTCGCCACGCCGGCGAACCAGGCGCGCACCTCCGTGACGATCTCAGCACCTGCAGTGAGGATCAGGATCGCCGCGCCCAGCGCCACCAGCAGCGGCGCCAGCGGGCGAGTGAGGTACTTCATCGCGCCTATGATGGTCCCGCGGACACGCGCGGGCAATGGTTTTTATTCCCTAGGGTTATCGCTGTAGACGAATTTGGTACAAGGGCGTCGCCGCAGGGCTACGTGCGATAATCCGATCCCCGAAAGTCCCGGCTTTTCAGAGACAGAAACTTGAGATGACCTACGTCGTCACCGAAGACTGCATCAAGTGCAAATACATGGATTGCGTCGAGGTGTGCCCCGTGGACTGCTTCTACGAGGGCGACAACATGCTGGTGATCCACCCCGACGAGTGCATCGACTGCGGCGTGTGCGAGCCCGAGTGTCCGCCCAATGCGATCATCCCCGACTCCGACGGCCGCGCCGAGAAGTGGCTGAAGATGAACGCCGAGTTCGCGGTGAAGTGGCCCAACATCACCCGAAAGGGGACCGCGCCGCCGGACGCCGACGCGCACAAAGGTGAAACCGATAAGTTCCAGAAGTACTTCACCCCCGAGCCGGGCAAAGGCGAGTAGGGGTTTCGCCCCCCTGATAAGGGGGGTGGCGCGCAGCGCCGGGGGGTTTTTGCTTTTCGCTCTCGTCTCCTGCGCGAGCTTCGACGGCCGCGGCCTCGTCCCCGGCCAGTCAAGCGAGCGCGACGTGCAGGCGGTCATGGGCAAGCCGGCCGAGATGCAGGCGCTCGCCGATGGCGAAACCGTGTACTGGTATCCGCAGCTCCCGTGGGGTCATGTGAGCTACGCGGCCCGCATCGGCCCCGACGGGCGCCTCGTCGCGCTCGAGCAGCGGCTTACCGAGGACAACATTGCGAAGATCGTGCGGGGGGCGACCACGGCGAAGGAGGTGCACGACCTCCTCGGCCCGGCGTGGCAGCCCGAGCACTACGCGAACCTGCAGCGCGACATCTGGACCTATCCGATGCGCGTCCCTGGGCAC
>VBCM01000269.1 GCA_005883675.1 Betaproteobacteria bacterium | reverse complement strand
CGCGGGCAAGGAGCTCGTGCGCGAGGCGTTCGTTATTCCGCTGCAGCCGACGTAGCGGCTTCCAGCGGAAGGGTGCGGCTCGCCGGGAAGCGCGCGGTGAAGCGGCTGCCGGAGCCCGGCGTGCTGGTGATCTCGAGCTGCCCCTGGTGGCGCGCGAGCGCGTGCTTGACGATGGCGAGGCCGAGGCCGGTGCCGCCGGTCTCGCGCGAGCGGCTGCGGTCGACCCGGTAGAAGCGCTCAGTGAGCCGCGGGAGGTGCTCCGGCGCAATGCCAACGCCGGTGTCCTCGACGCTGAAGGACGCTCCCTCCGGCCCGTCATCCCAGGCGAGGGTCACGCGGCCGCCGGCGGGCGTATAGCGCACGGCGTTGCTGAGCAGATTGCCGAACGCGCTCGCGATCTCGGGCTCGGCGCCGAGGAGATCGACGTGCGAGCGCCCGCGCACGCTGATCGTGTGCCGGCCGCCGGAGAGCGCGCCCGCGTCGGCAGCGAGCCGCTCGAGCAGCGGCGCGATGCGCACGCGCTCGGCCGCGGGCGGCGGTGCGGACTCCAGCACCGAGAGCGCGAGCAGGTCCTCGATGATGCGATGCATGCGCGAGGCCTGCTCGCGCATCATGCCGCTGTAGTCGCGCACGCGCTGCGGGTCGAGCTTGAGCTCGCGTACCGTCTCCAGGAAACCGACCAGCACGGTGAGCGGCGTACGCAACTCGTGCGAGACGTTGGCGACGAAGTCACGCCGCATGGTCTCGACGCGCTCGGCCTGGGTGATGTCGCGCGCGAGGAGCAGCATCTGTGCTTCGCCATAGGGGATCAGCTGGATCGCGGCCACGCGGCCGTGCGCTACCGCCAGGCGCAGCGGACGGGCGCCCTCTTCCGCATGCGAGGCGAGATAATCGATGAAGGCCGGCTCGCGCACGAGGTTGGCGATCGGCCGGCCGACGTCCGCGCGCGGGTCGAGCTCGAGCATCGCCGCCGCCTGGTCGTTGCACCACTCGATCGAGTTCTTCGCATCGAGCAGCACGACACCATCCGGCATCGCCTGCGCCGCGCGCCGCAGCTGGCGGAGCGCGTCGGCGAGCTGCTGCTCGCGCGCCGCGCCCGCCCGCTCGTAGCGATGCAGCGCAGTCAGCACCTCGTCCCAGCTGCCGCGGCCTTCCGGAACCTTGCCCGGCAGCGGCTGCGCGAGCCAGCGCGCCAGGCGCGCGAGATGCACGACGTGATACGCGAGCAGTGCACCGGCGCCGAACGCGACGAGCGCCCAGCCCCATGCGGCGCCAGCAATGAGTCCGAGCACGGCCCCAGCGACGGCGACGACAGCAAGCGCCGCCAGCGTGCGGCGGTAGAGCGCGGTCAAGCCGTCTGCAGGCCGTAGCCCGCGCCGCGCACCGTGTCGATCAGGCGGTCATGGCCGCTTGGCTCGAGCGCCTTGCGCAGGCGCCGGATGTGCACGTCTACCGTACGCTCCTCGACGTACACATGGTCGCCCCAGACGTGATCGAGCAATTGCGCGCGCGAATAGACGCGCCCCGGATGCGTCATGAGGAAGTGCAGCAGCCGGAACTCGGCGGGCGAGAGATAAAGGCGCTGCTCGCCGGCGCTGACGCGGTGAGTCGCCGGGTCGAGGCGCAGCCCATCGATCTCTACGATGTCGCCCGAGAGCTGCGGCGCGCGGCGGCGCAGGATCGCCTTGATGCGCGCGGCGAGCTCCTTCGGCGAGAAGGGCTTGGTGAGGTAGTCGTCCGCGCCCGCCTCGAGGCCGGAGATCTTGTCCTGCTCCATGGCGCGTGCGGTGAGCATGAGGATCGGCAGGTCGCGCGTGCGCGCGTCGCTGCGCAGCCGCCGGGCGAGCGAAATTCCGGATTCGCCGGGCAGCATCCAGTCGAGCACCACGACATCGGGGAGCGCCGCGCGGATCGCCGCTTCCGCTTCCTCGGCGCTCGCCGCGCGGCGCACGCGATGGCCGAAGTGCTCGAGATTCACGGCGACGAGCTCCTGGATCTGCGGCTCGTCCTCCACTACCAGCACGCTCGCGCTCATCGCCGCGCTAGGCCGCCTTCCCGGTGACGGCGGCAGCCGCCGTATGGCGCACATCGGTGCCCTTGACGATGTAGATCACGTACTCGGCCATGTTCTTCGCGTGGTCGCCGATACGCTCGAGCGCCTTCGCGATCCAGATCACGTCGAGCGCCGCGCTGATGGTGCGCGGGTCTTCCATCATGTAGGTGACGAGCTGGCGCAGCACGGACTGGAACTCGGCGTCGATCGCCGCGTCCTGGCGGATCACCTCGGCCGCCACATTGCAGTCAAGGCGCGCGAACGCGTCCAGCGCGCGGCGCAGCATCGACAGCGCCGCCTCGGCTGCATGGCGTACGTCGACCGCGCGCGGCAGCCGCCCGCTCGGCTCGTGCTCGTGAATGTTCTTGCCCATCCGCGCGATCTTCTGCGCCTCGTCGCCGATGCGCTCGAGGTCGGTGACCGTCTTGGTGATGGCGAAGATCAGGCGCAGATCGTTCGCCGCCGGCTGGCGCTTCACGATCACGTGGCTGCAATCGCCGTCGAGCGCCACCTCCATCGCGTTCAC
>VBCM01000161.1 GCA_005883675.1 Betaproteobacteria bacterium | reverse complement strand
TCTTCCTCGCCATCCTCACCGTGGGCTTCGTCTACGAGTGGATGAAAGGCGCATTGGAATGGGAATAGAAGGCGTACTTCAGCAAGGCTTCGCCACCACGACCATCGACAAGGTCGTCAACTGGACGCGCACCGGGTCGCTCTGGCCGATGACCTTCGGGCTCGCGTGCTGCGCGGTGGAAATGATGCACGCGGGCGCGGCGCGCTACGACCTCGACCGCTTCGGCGTCGTGTTCCGCCCGAGCCCGCGGCAGTCCGACGTCATGATCGTCGCCGGGACGCTGTGCAACAAGATGGCACCGGCGCTGCGCAAGGTCTACGACCAGATGGCCGAGCCGCGCTGGGTGATCTCGATGGGCTCGTGCGCCAACGGCGGTGGCTATTACCACTACTCCTACTCAGTCGTGCGCGGCTGCGACCGCATCGTGCCGGTCGACATCTACGTCCCCGGGTGCCCGCCGACCGCTGAGGCGCTGCTCTACGGCATCGTGCAACTGCAGAACAAGATCAAGCGCACTAATACCATCGCCCGCTAGATGACGCCCCGGCTGCAGAAGCTTCATGACGCGCTGGTGCAGGCCGGCGTGCAGCCGCGCGAGCGGCTGAACGAGCTCACCCTCGAGGTGCCGGCGGCCGACTATCGCGCCGTGGCCGAACGGCTGCGCGACGAGTTCGCGTTCGAGGAGCTCATCGACCTCTGCGGCGTGGACTACGCCGCCTATGGCGACCGGCCGCGGGAAGGCCCGCGCTTTGCCGCCGTCGTGCACCTTCTCTCCGTGAGCAAGAACCTCCGGCTGCGCGTGCGCGCGTTCTGCCCGGACGACGAGTTCCCGGTGCTCGCCTCGCTCGTCGACGTGTGGCCGGCGGCGAACTGGTTCGAGCGCGAGGCGTTCGACCTCTACGGCATCGTTTTCGAGGGGCATCCCGACCTGCGGCGCATCCTCACCGACTACGGCTTCGTCGGGCATCCTTTCCGCAAGGATTTCCCCCTCTCCGGCCACGTCGAGATGCGCTACGACCCGGAGCAGAAGCGCGTGGTGTACGAGCCCGTGACCATCGATCCGCGCGAAGTGACGCCGCGCATCGTGCGCGAGGCGCACTACGCCGATACCGACAAGTAATGGCCGAGATTCGCAACTACACGCTCAACTTCGGCCCGCAGCACCCGGCGGCGCACGGCGTGCTGCGCCTGGTGCTCGAGCTCGACGGCGAAGTGATCCAGCGCGCCGATCCGCACATCGGCCTCCTCCATCGCGCAACCGAGAAGCTCGCCGAGCACAAGACCTTCCTGCAGTCCGTGCCGTACATGGACCGCCTGGATTACGTCTCGATGATGTGCAACGAGCACGCCTACGTGATGGCGATCGAGCGGCTCCTCGGCATCGACATCCCCGAGCGCGCGAAATACATCCGCACCATGTTCGACGAGGTGACGCGGATCCTCAACCACGAGCTTTGGCTCGGCGCGCATGCGCTCGACATCGGCGCGATGACCGTCTTCCTCTACTGCTTTCGCGAGCGCGAAGACCTGATGGACGCCTACGAGGCGGTCTCGGGCGCGCGCCTGCATGCGGCCTACTACCGGCCGGGCGGCGTGTACCGCGACCTGCCGGATCGCATGCCGCAGTACGAGGCGTCCAAGTGGAAGAACGAGAAGGACGTGCGCGAGCTGAACAAGAATCGCCAGGGATCGCTGCTCGACTTCCTCGAGGACTTCACCGAGCGCTTCCCGAAGTACGTCGATGACTACGAGACGCTCCTCACCGAGAACCGCATCTGGAAGCAGCGCACGGTGGGCATCGGCGTCGTCCCGCCCGAGCGGGCGCTCGCGCTCGGCTTCACCGGGCCGATGCTGCGCGGCTCGGGCGTCGAATGGGACCTGCGCAAGAAGCAGCCCTACGCGGTCTACGACCGCATGCAGTTCGACATCCCGGTGGGCAAGAACGGCGACTGCTACGACCGCTACCTCGTGCGCATCGAGGAGTTCCGCCAGTCCAATCGCATCGTAAGACAATGCATCGACTGGCTGCGCAAGAACCCCGGGCCGGTGATGATCGACGACCACAAGATCGCGCCGCCGTCGCGCGAGGAGATGAAGCTCGGGATGGAGCAGCTCATCCACCACTTCAAGCTCGTCACCGAGGGCATGCATGTTCCCGAAGGCGAGGTCTACGCTGCGGTCGAGGCGCCGAAGGGCGAGTTCGGCATCTATCTCATCTCCGACGGCGCCAACAAGCCCTATCGGCTGAAGCTCCGCGCGCCCGGCTTCGCCCACCTCGCCGCGCTCGACGAGATGGCGCGCGGGCACATGATCGCCGATGCGGTGGCGATCATCGGCAGCCAGGATATTGTTTTCGGAGAGATCGATCGATGACTAGCCGGCGAATTGCCGCCCCCCTGATAAGGGGGGAGCGACCCCCGCGTACGCGGGGGGAGCGGGGGGTTTTGTTTTTTGGAAACCGAAACCCCCCGGCGCTTCGCGCCACCCCCCTTATCAGGGGGGCAAAAGCGACATGAGAAACGTCATCAACCTCGACGAGCTGAAACTCGAGCACGGCGCGAAGGGCGACAAGTTCGAATGGAATTCCGCGCGCATCGGGCCGCTCGTCGGTGCGCGCGATCTCCGGTACTCGTACGACGTGCTCCCGCCGGGCAAGCGCGCTTGCCCTTTCCACAGCCATCGGGCGCAGGAGGAGGTGTTCTTCATCGTCTCCGGAACCGGCACGCTGCGCTATGGCAGCGAGACGCGCAGGATCCGGGCGGGCGACATCATCTGCTGCCCGGTCGGCGGGCCGGACACGGCGCATCAGATCGTCAACGATTCCGATGGCGAACTCGCGTTTCTCTCGATCAGCACGATGACCGATCCGGAGATCTGCGAATACCCGGACTCCGGAAAGATCATCGCCTACGACGGCAAATGGCGGCATTCGACCGAGGCTGCGGCGGGTGAGGTCGATTACTGGAAGGGCGAAGTCTGATGCTCTCGGCCGAGTCGCTCAAGAAAATCGATCGCGAGATCGCGAAGTATCCGCCCGAGCGCAAGCAATCGGCGGTGATCAGCGCGCTCGCCATCGCGCAGGACGAGAAGGGCTGGCTCTCGAGCGAGACGATGGAGTACGTCGCCCAGTACCTCGGCATGCCGCCCGTGGCGGTCTACGAGGTGGCGAGCTTCTACACGATGTTCACCATCGAGCCCGTGGGCCGGTACACGCTCACGCTTTGCACCTGCCTGCCGTGCGGCTTCCAGGGCGCGCTGCACGCAGCCGATCATCTGCGCGAGAAGCTCGGCATCGATTTCAACGAGACCACGCCCGACGGGCGCTTCACGCTGAAAGAGGGCGAGTGCATGGGCGCGTGCGCCATGGCGCCGGTAGTGCTGGTTAACAACAAGAAGATGCGCGACTACATGTCCAACGAGAAGCTCGACCGGCTCCTCGAGGAGCTGAAGTGATGCTCGCTTACGGACCCGACGCCATCCTGATGGCGGGCCTCGACGGTGGCAACTGGCGCCTCAAGGATTACGAGGCGCGCGAGGGCTATGCCGCGCTGAAGCGCATCCTCGGCGACAAGCTGAAGCCCGAGGACATCATTGCGGAAGTAAAGAAGTCCGCGTTGCGCGGCCGCGGCGGCGCCGGCTTCCCGACCGGGCTGAAATGGTCGTTCATGCCGCGCCAGTTTACCGGCCCGAAGTACGTTGTCTGCAACTCCGACGAAGGCGAGCCCGGCACGTGCAAGGATCGCGACCTTCTGCGCTACGACCCGCACGCGGTGATCGAGGGCATGATCATCGGCGGCTACGCCATGGGTGCGGGCGTCGGCTACAACTACATCCACGGCGAGATCTGGGAGATCTACGAGCAGTTCCAGGAAGCGCTCGCCGAGGCGTACGCCGCCGGCTACCTCGGCAAGAACATCCTCGGCTCGGAGTTCGGCTTCGAGCTGTACGCCGTTCCCGGCTACGGCGCGTACATCGTGGGCGAAGAGACGGCGATGCTCGAGTCGCTGGAAGGCAAGAAAGCCTTTCCGCGCTTCAAGCCGCCGTTCCCCGCGAGCTATGGGCTCTACGGCAAGCCGACTACGGTCAACAACACCGAGACCTTCGCCGCGGTGCCGTGGATCATGCGCCGCGGGGCGGACGCCTTCCTCGCCCTCGGCAAGCCCAATAACGGCGGCACTAAGCTCTTCTCCGTCACCGGCCATGTTGCCCGCCCGGGGAATTACGAAGTGCGCCTCGGCACGCCGTTCGCCAAGCTGCTGGAAATGGCCGGCGGCATGCTGCCCGGACGCAAGCTGAAAGCGGTGATCCCGGGCGGCTCGTCGATGCCGGTGCTGCCGGCCGACATCATGATGAAGACCGACATGGACTACGACTCGATCGCAAAGGCGGGCTCGATGCTCGGCTCGGGCGCGGTCATCGTGATGGACGATCGCACCTGCATGGTGCGCGCGCTCGAGCGCCTGTCGTACTTCTACTTCGAGGAGTCCTGCGGCCAGTGCACGCCCTGCCGCGAGGGCACGGGCTGGCTCTATCGCGTGGTGAACCGCATCGAGAACGGCGAGGGGCGCATGGAGGATCTGGCGCTCCTCGACAACGTCGCCGACAACATCGCCGGCCGCACCATCTGCGCGCTCGGCGACGCCGCGGCGCTGCCGGTGAAGAGCTTCATCAAGTATTTCCGCGACGAGTTCGTGCACCACATCGAGCACAAGCGCTGCCTCGTGCAGGGCGAGATCGAGCCGAAATGGGGCCGCAGCGGCGCGCATCTTCCCAAGGCGCTCAAGGAAGCCGCCTGATGGCGAACCTGCTCAAGGTCGAGATCGACGGCAGGCTGATCGAGATGCCGCACGGCGCGACCGTGATGGACGCGACCAACCAGCTCGGCATCTACGTGCCGTACTTCTGCTACCACAAGAAGCTCTCGATCGCGGCGAATTGCCGCATGTGCCTGGTCGAGATCGAGAAGGCGCCCAAGCCCTTGCCCGCCTGCGCGACGCCGGTCACCGACGGCATGAAGGTGAAGACGCATTCGCCCGCGGCGCAGAAGGCGCAGAACGGCGTGATGGAATTTCTGCTCATCAATCATCCGCTCGACTGCCCGATCTGCGACCAGGGCGGCGAGTGCCAGCTGCAGGACCTGGCGGTGGGCTACGGAACCAGCAACTCGCGCTATACGGAGGAAAAGCGCGTCGTCCTGCGCAAGGAATTGGGCCCCTTGGTGGCGGCCGAGGAGATGAGCCGCTGTATCCAGTGCACGCGCTGCGTGCGCTTCGGCCAGGAGATCGCCGGCATCATGGAGCTCGGCATGGTGAATCGCGGCGAGAACGCCGAGATCGTATCCTTCGTCGGCCGCGCGGTCGAGTCCGAGCTCTCTGGCAACATGATCGATCTCTGCCCGGTGGGCGCGCTCACCTCCGAGCCCTTCCGCTACAAGGCGCGCACCTGGGAGCTCTCGCGGCGCAAATCCGTCTCGCCGCACGACGCCTTCGGCGCGAACCTCATCGTCCAGGTGAAGCAGAGCCGCGTCATGCGCGTGCTGCCCCTCGAGAACGAGGCCATCAACGAGTGCTGGCTCTCCGACCGCGACCGCTTCTCCTACGACGGCCTCAATTCGCCCGACCGCCTGCAGCGCCCGCTCGTGCGCACGCCGACGGGCTGGGAAGAGGTCGATTGGCACGACGCGCTGCACTTCGTCGCCGCGCACTTCAGGAACGAGGACATCGGCGTGCTGGCGTCGCCGCACGCGACGCTCGAAGAGCTCTACCTCGCCGGCAAGCTCGGCAGCGCCGACTTCCGGCTGCGGCACACGGACTTTTCCGCCGACGGTACGCGCGCCGGCATCCCGTGGCTCGGGATGAGCATCCCCGAGCTGGAAAAGCTCGACCGCGTACTCGTCATCGGCTCCTTCCTGCGCAAGGAGAGCCCGCTGATCGCCGCACGGCTGCGCCTGGCGGTGAAGCGCGGCGCGCGCGTGCACATGCTGCACTCGGTCGATGACGACTGGCTGATGCCGCTCGCGAGTCGCAAGATCGTGCCTCCATCCGAGATCGCCGGCGCCATCGCCGGCTTTCGCGACGCGCTCGCGGACGGAAAGAACGCCGCCGTGCTGATCGGCGCGTGGGCCGAGCAGCATCCGCAGGCCGCGCAGATCCACGCGCAGGCGCAGGCGCTGAGCTTCCAGCTCGGCTTCATCGGCGAGGCGGCCAATTCGGTCGGCGGCTACCTCGCCGGGCTGCCCACCGGCGGCAATCTCACCGACGTGCTGAAAAAAAAGCATTTCATCGTGCTCGGCGCGGAGCCCGAGCTCGACTGTGCCGATCCGCAGGCCGCGATGGCGGCGCTCGGGGCTGCCACGTTCGTCGTGCAGCTCTCGCCCTGGAAGACGGGCCTCGAGTACGCCAACGCGGTGCTGCCGATCGCACCGTTCAGCGAGACCACGGGCACTTTCGTCAACATCGAAGGCCGTGCGCAGAGCTTCCATGCGACGGTGAATCCGCTCGGCGAGACGCGACCGGGCTGGAAGGTGCTGCGCGTGCTGGGGAGCCTGCTTGGCCGGCGCGGCGTCGAGTTCGACACCATCGAGGAGGTGCGCGGCGCGTGCCTCGCGGGCAAGGATCCGAAGAAGCTCCTCTCGAACGAGATCGGTGACGTGAGCGGGGCAGCGTCGCCGCGCGGCGGCATCGAGCGCATCGCCGATGTGCCGATGTACTTCGCCGATCCGCTGGTGCGCCGCTCGCCGCCGCTGCAGAGGACCCGGGAATCGCAGCCGCCGCGCGCCTGGATGAATTCGCGCATGCTGCAACGCTTGGGCGTCGCGGCGGGGCAGCCGGTGCTGGTGAAGCAGGGCAGCGGCGAAGCGCGCCTGATGGCGGCGCTCGATGACAAGCTGCCCGACGACTGCGTGCGCCTCTCGGCCGCGCACCCGACGACGGCGAAGCTCGGCGCCATGTTCGGTACCGTCACGCTGGAGAAGGCCGTGGTGCGCGAGGCGGCTTGATGCTGGACGCGCTCCTCAATTACAGCAATGCCAACTTCGGCCCGACATGGGGACCGGCGGTGTACGCGACCGCGACGAGCATCGCGTTCATCGTGGCGATCATCGTCCCCGTGATCCTCTCGGTCGCCTACCTCACGCTGTGGGAGAGGAAGCTCATCGGCTGGATCCAGGTGCGCATCGGCCCGAACCGCGTCGGCCCGCGGGGGCTGCTGCAGCCCTGGGCCGACGTACTGAAGCTCCTCTTCAAGGAGCTCATCCTTCCCACGAACGCCAACAAGGCGCTTTATCTTCTCGCGCCCGTGCTCTTCATCATGCCGGCGGTCGCCGCCTGGGCGGTGATCCCGTTCTCGCCGGAGCTGGTGCTCGCGGATATCAACGCCGGGCTGCTCTACATCCTGGCGCTCTCGTCGATGGGGGTCTACGGCGTGATCGTCGCCGGCTGGGCGTCGAACTCGAAGTATGCGTTCCTCGGCGCCATGCGCTCGGCGGCGCAGATGGTGTCCTACGAGCTGGCGATGGGCTTCGCGCTGGTCGTCGTGCTGATGGTCTCCGGCAGCCTCAACCTCTCGGACATCGTCTACGCGCAGGGACGCGGCACGTTCGCCGCGATGGGGCTCAACTTCCTTTCGTGGAACTGGCTGCCGCTCCTGCCGATGCTGGTGGTGTACTTCGTCTCGGGCGTGGCGGAGACCAACCGCGCGCCCTTCGACGTGGTGGAAGGCGAGTCCGAGATCGTCGCCGGGCACATGATCGAGTACTCGGGCATGAGCTTCGCCATGTTCTTCCTCGCCGAGTACATGAACATGATCCTGATCTCGACGCTCACCGCCATCATGTTCTTCGGCGGCTGGCAGCCGCCGATCGACTCCTGGCTCTTCAACCTGATCCCGCCGACCGGGTGGCTGCTCATCAAGATCTTCCTCATCGTCTCGATGTTCCTCTGGTTCCGCGCCACCTTCCCGCGCTACCGCTACGACCAGATCATGCGGCTGGGCTGGAAGGTGTTCATTCCGCTCACGCTCGTCTGGATAGCGGTGATCGGCCTCTGGATGCAGACGCCGTGGAACATCTGGCAATGACGCCCTTTAGTTTTGCCGCCCCCCTGTTAAGGGGGGAAGCGAGCGGCTTTTGCGAGCGGGGGGTTGTCTTTAGGCATCCGAAAAACCCCCCGGCGCTTCGCGCCACCCCCCTTATCAGGGGGGCAAAGACATGAATCGCCTCGTCGAGTTTTTCCGCGCGTTCATGCTGATCGAGCTGCTGCGCGGGCTCGCGCTCACCGGGCGGCATCTCTTCGCGCGCAAGATCACCGTGCAATTCCCCGAGGAGAAGACGCCGATGAGCCCGCGCTTCCGGGGGCTGCATGCGCTCAGGCGCTATCCGAACGGCGAAGAGCGCTGCATCGCCTGCAAGCTCTGCGAGGCGGTGTGCCCGGCGCTCGCCATCCATATCGAGTCGGAGGAGCGTGCCGACGGCACGCGGCGCACCACCCGCTACGACATCGACCTCACGAAGTGCATCTTCTGCGGCTTCTGCGAGGAGGCCTGCCCGGTGGATGCGATCGTCGAGACGCGCATCCTCGAGTACCACGGCGAGAAGCGCGGCGATCTCTACTACACCAAGCCGATGCTGCTCGCCGTCGGCGACCGCTACGAGGAGCAGATCGCCCGGGATCGAGAGGCCGACGCCCGCTTCCGCTAAGCACAAGAACAATGTTCGAAAGCGCCATCTTCTACGCCTTCGGGGCGGTGCTGCTGCTGTCGGGCGTGCGCGTGATCACCGCGCGCAACCCGGTGCACGGCGCGCTGTTCCTCGTGCTCGCGTTCTTCACCGCGGCCGGGCTCTGGCTGCTGCTGCGCGCGGAGTTCCTCGCCATCGCGCTCGTCGTGGTCTACGTCGGCGCGGTGATGGTGCTCTTCCTCTTCGTGGTGATGATGCTCGACATCAACCTCGAGCGCGTGCGCGAGGGCTTCTGGCGCAACCTGCCGCTCGCGCTGGTCGTCGGCGTCATCATGGTGTGGGAGATGGTGACGGTCGTCGCTTACCGCTACTGGGGCACCGGCACGCCGGCTCCGGCGCCGGCGCGCTATAGCAACACCAAGGCGCTAGGCCTCGTCCTCTACACCGACTATGCCTACGCGTTCGAGATCGCGGCGGTGATCCTGCTCGTCGCCATCATCGCCGCGATCGCGCTGACGCTGCGCCGGCGCAAGGACACGCGCGCCTACCGCGCGAGCGAGCAGCTGCGCGCGCGGCGCGAGGAGCGCGTGCGCCTGGTGGCGATGCCTGTGGAGAAAGAATGACGCTCGCGCTCTCGCACTACCTGACGCTGGCGGCGATCCTGTTCGCCATCAGCGTGGTCGGCATCTTCCTGAATCGCAGGAACCTGATCGTGCTCCTGATGGCGATCGAGCTGATGCTGCTCGCGGTGAACCTCAACTTCATTGCCTTCTCGCACTACCTCGGCAACGTCGCCGGGCAGGTGTTCGTCTTCTTCATCCTCACCGTTGCCGCCGCGGAATCGGCGATCGGGCTCGCCATCCTGGTGGTGCTGTTCCGCAATATCAACACCATCGACGTCGAAGACCTGGACTCCCTGCGCGGATGAAAGAGCTCGCCGTCACCGCCGCCTTTGCGCCGCTCGTCGGCGCGCTCATCGCCGGCCTCGGCGGCCGCTGGCTCACGCGCCAGGGCGCGCACACCGCCGCGATCTTCTCGGTGCTGCTCTCGTTCCTCGCCTCGTGCGTCATCTTCTGGCGCGTGCTCGGCGGCGAGACCTACAACGGCACGGTTTACACCTGGCTCACGAGCGACACCTACCGCTTCCAGGTCGGCTTCCTGATCGACCGGCTGACCGCGCTGATGATGGTGGTGGTGACCTTCGTCTCGCTGATGGTGCACATCTACACCATCGGCTACATGGCGGAGGACCCGGGGTACAAGCGGTTCTACTCGTACATCGCGCTCTTCACCTTTTGCATGCTGATGCTGGTTATGGCGAACAACTACGTGCAGCTCTTCTTCGACTGGGAGGGCGTCGGCCTCGTCTCCTACCTGCTGATCGGCTTCTGGTATACGCGCGAGAGCGCTGT
>VBCM01000268.1 GCA_005883675.1 Betaproteobacteria bacterium | reverse complement strand
CGTGCAAGGCGATGCGCTCGGCGGCGGCTTCGAATGCGCCTTGAGCTCCGATGTCATCGTCGCCGAAGAGAGCGCGCAGATGGGCCTACCGGAGATCATGTTCAACCTGTTCCCGGGGATGGGCGCCTACCAGTTGCTCACGCGGCGCATCGGCGTGCGCGCCGCCGAGCAGCTGATCCTTTCCGGACGCGTACTGCCCGCGCGCAAGCTCCACGAGATGGGCGTGGTCGATGTGCTGGCGAAAGATGGCCAGGGTGAAAGCGCGGTGCAGCAATGGGTCGCCGCCAACCACCGGCGGCACAACGGCATGCAAGCGGTGTTCGGGCTGCGCCAACTTTGCAATCCGGTTAGCCGCCGGGAGCTCGATGCGGTGGCCCAGAGCTGGGTCGATGCGGCGCTGCGCCTCACCGAGCGCGACCAGCGGCTCATGGGCTGGCTCATGCGCGCGCAGCAGGACCGTGCCGTCAGCCGGGACGCTGGCGAGGCCGCCGAAGCGGCGCCCGTCGCCGTCAACGCCTAGGGAGGCCAGCCATGTTCGCTTTCCGGCGCAAGACAGGACGCACCGAGCGCCTCATCGAAAAGCAGCGGCGGCGCTACTACATGAAGAACAACCTGCTTTCTCTCTACGCGACCTTACGGCTGGCGCGCAATCCGCAAGCCACCAAATACGTGTTCATGATCGGCGACACGCAGGACAACATCGCCGAAAGCGAACGGCGGCTCGGGCGCTATCCAGATCCGTTCCGCTCGAGCGCGCTCGAGGCCTTGTGGCAAAGCAGCTACCGCCCAGAACGCTACGACCTGGACGAGCTCGCCAAGCTGCCGCCGCACACGCTGGGCGGAGCCTATGCGCGGCACATGCAGGCGAACGATCTGCGTGTCGACTACTACCCGGAAGCAGCGCCGCGCAATCGCATGCAGTTCCTGCGGCAGCGCATGCGCCAGACGCATGACATCTGGCATGTGCTGACGGGCTTCGGTACGGACGAGTTCGAAGAGGTAGGCATCCAGGGCTTTTACGCCGGCCAGGGCGTGAGCAGCATGGCCGCCTTCATCGCCGCCGGCGCCTTCCTCAAGAGCGTGCTGCGCTGTCGCTTTCCGGAGCTGCATAAGCACATGGACTCGTTCTGCGAAGGCTACGGCGCTGGCAAGCGCGCCGAATCGCTCCTCGCCGTGAAGTGGGAAGAGCTCTGGGGCGAAAGCGTGGAAAGCCTGCGCCGGCGCTACCGCATCACGCCGCGTGTGCGCGAGGCGGCGCCAGTGCAACTAAGAGCAGTGGCGTGACTCAGGTCGCGGACTGCTGGGATTCCTGCAGGTAGCGATCGAGCTCGCGCCGCGCTGCTGCCAGTTCTTCCCCGAGACTGCGCAGCAGCTTGGCGCCCTGCAGGCGTAGCTCCGCGTCGCTGCATCCGTCGAACTTCGAACAGAGCTGGGTCAGCCGATCGGTGCCCATGCTCGCGGCAGAGCCTTTCAAGGCGTGCACGTGGCTGCGCAATTCCCCATAGTTGCGCGCCGCGATCGCCGACTCCATGCGATTCAGCAACACCGTGTTGTCGGCGAAGAACACCCCGCAAAGCTTGGTCATGAAAGCGGGCGACGATCCCAGGTCCTGCAGGTGGCGTAGCGTCTCGAGATTGATCACCGGCAGCTCATCGCTGGTCGCCACCCGCGGCGTCGCCACGTCGCGCGCCCCGGCACTCGGGCGGCGGGCGCGACGCTCTGCCGCGATTCCCTGGACCTCGTCAAGCAGCCGCCGTGCCTCGATCGGCTTCGCCAAAAAGGCGTCCGCGCCCGCCTCGAACGCCTCCTTGCGGCTTTCCGGCGTGGCATCCGCGGAGAGCATGATCACCGGGATGCGCTCTCGGCCGCGCGTCATCAGGCGCAGCGCCTGCAGGGTTTCCAGGCCGCTCAGGCCCGGCATGTTGCGATCGAGCAGCAGGACATCGCAGCGCTCGCCTTCCAGCGTCTCGAGCACGGCTTCGCCGTTGCTCACCATGGTGGTCGTATGCCCGCCGCGCTCGAGGATCTTGCCGATCACCTCCCGGTTGATCGGGTTGTCGTCCGCGACCAGCACGTGCAGCTTGCGGGCATGCGGCGAGCGCCGGGCGTAGTCGCGAAGCTGCACCACGCCCTCGCGCACTTCGTCGGCAGCGGAGATCGAATGCAGCACGTTGAAGAGCTGGCGCTTCTCCAACGGCAGCTCGAGCACGGCCGCGAAGCCCTCCGACAGCGCTTCGAAGCGCGGCACCTGGAGCTCGCGCGACACGGCGAGGACGCACGGCGGCGCCGAGCCAGCGGCGGCGCGCTTGAACCGATGGGCGAAATCGAGCTGCTTGCCCGAGGCATAGAAGAGCGTGCTGTGGCAGGGCTTGCCGAAGCTTACTTCGGCGATCAGGCGCGCCGCCGCTTCCTCGACGGAGTCGGCGGCGAGGCCCACGGCACCCCAGGTCGCTAACGCTTCCTGCAGCACGGCACGCTCGCGCTCGGGGAACGCCACCAGCAGTACGCGCGCGCCGGCGAGCTCGCCGCCCGTGCCGACGCGCTCGGGCTGCTTGTCGAACGGCAGCTCGAACCAAAACGTGCTGCCGAGGCCGACCGCGCTCTCCAAGCCGATACGGCCGGCCATCAACTCGACCAGCTGCTTCGCGATGGTGGTGCCGAGCCCGGTGCCGCCGAAGCGGCGCGTGGTGGACTGGTCTGCCTGCGTGAAGCTCTCGAAGATTTTGGCCTGCGCTTCGGGCGCGATGCCGATGCCGGTGTCGCGGATCGAGAATTTCAAGCGCACCTGCTCAGCCGTCTCGCTCTGCGACGAGACGTGCACCGTGACGCTAC
>VBCM01000160.1:15623-17240 GCA_005883675.1 Betaproteobacteria bacterium | reverse complement strand
CGCGCGCGAGTGCGAGGTGTGGTGGAACGGCGGGGCGTACGCCGACATCGGGCCGCGCGTGACGCAGAAGTCCGGCTTCACCGCCCCCGGGCCTTACGATGTCCAGGACGTGGCGATCGACTCGTACGCGCTCTACACCAATCTGCCGCCGGCGGGCGCGCTGCGCGGCTTCGGCATCCCGCAGCTCGTGTGGGCTTACGAAAGCCACACGGACATGATCGCGCGCGAGCTCGGCATCGACCCCGTGGAATTCCGACGCCGCAACCTGCTGCGCGAAGGCCGCGCGCAGGCCACAGGTACCTTGATGCGCGACGCGGCGATCGAGAAGGTCCTCGACCGCACGGCCGAGTTGATGGAC
Source organism: Betaproteobacteria bacterium (assembly GCA_005883675.1). GTDB lineage: Bacteria > Pseudomonadota > Gammaproteobacteria > Burkholderiales > SG8-39 > SCGC-AG-212-J23. Next base: position 16,882 of record VBCM01000160.1, on the reverse strand, counting down.
TGGGGTAAGCCTTTCGACCGGGGGAGCGGCACGGTGTGCCGCGGCCGCGGCATCGCGATCGGCTTCAAGGCCTGCATCGCCAATACGACGTCGCTCGCGGCGGTCAATGTGAACGCCGATGGCAGCTGCACCGTGTATGTGAGCACCGTCGACATGGGCCAGGGCTCGGACACAGCGATGGCGCAGATCGCGGCCGAGGTGCTCGCGCTGCCGGCAGAGGCGGTGACGGTGGTGCATTCGGATACCGATGTGACGCCCTTCGACATGGCGACGCTCGGCTCGCGCTCGCTCTTCCACACCGGCAACGCGGTGAAGCTCGCTGCCGAGGATGCGCGGGCGCAGCTCGAGCGGCTGCGCCGTGACCTCAAGCTTGCGCCCGATGCGCCGATCGCCGACATATTTCGTACTAAGTACGCAATGCGGGCGGGATCGGTCACCGGCGTCGGGAATTTCATACCGCCGTATACGCCGCCCAATGAGAACGGGCAGTCGGACAACGCGACGCCGTTCTGGATGGTCGGCGGCACCGGAGTCGAGGTCGAGGTGGATACCGAGACCGGCCGGGTGAAGGTGACGCGGCTGGTGAACGTGGCCGACGTCGGCACGCCGATCAATCCGCGCATCGTCGAGACGCAGCTCTCGGGCGGCGCGATCATGCAGCTCGGCTTCACGCTCTTCGAGAAGATGCTGTTCGATGGCGAGGGACAGCTGCGCAACGCGTCGCTCGCCGAGTACAAGATCCCGGGGCTCCTCGACCTGCCGACGGAAATCGTGAACGAGGCGGTGGTCGCCGAGCAGCGCACCGGCCCCTTTGGCGCGAAGGGCGTGGGCGAGACGGCCACGTTCGGCGTGTCGCCCGCGATCGCCAACGCGGTGCACGATGCGATCGGCGTGCGCATCACCGAGCTGCCGCTCAACCCGCAAGCCGTGTACGAGGCGTTGCAGCGCAAATGAGGCGCGCGGTCCACTTCACGCTGAACGGCGAGCGCGTCGAGGCGCAGGTGGCGCCGCACGAGACGCTGGTCGAAGTGCTGCGCGAGGAGTTCGGTCTCTACGGCGCGCGCGAAAGCTGCGGCCAGGGGCTGTGCGGCTGCTGCACGGTGCTCGTCGACGGCGTCGCCGTGTCCGGCTGCCTTTATCTCGCGATGCTCGCCGAAGGCGCGCAGATCGAGACGGTCGAGCGCAGCGCGACGCTCGACGAAGTGCAGGAGGCGTTCATCGAGCGCGCCGCGTTCCAGTGCGGCTTCTGCACGCCCGGC
>VBCM01000160.1:0-15395 GCA_005883675.1 Betaproteobacteria bacterium | reverse complement strand
TGGTTGTAGCAGCCGGCGAGAGTCGCGAACGCAGCAATACCGATGAGCAGTCTGATCATGGGCCGGCTGCAGCAAGGCACATACCCAAAGCCTGGGTCCCCGCTTTCGCGGGGACGACGGTCGAGCGGTCAGCTTTCGAAGAACTCCTTGACTTTGTCGAACCAGCCCTTGGCGCGCGGGTTGTGCCGCGCGCTGTCCTGCTGGCTGATGGCTTCGAACTCGCGCAGGATCTGGCGCTGCCGCTCGGTGAGATTAACCGGCGTCTCGACCACCACGTGGCAGAAGAGGTCGCCCGGTGCCTGGCTGCGCACGCCCTTGATGCCCTTCGCGCGCAGGCGGAAGGTGCGCCCGCTCTGCGTCTCGGCCGGCACGCGGATTTTCGCCGAGCCATCGAGCGTCGGAATGGAGATCTCGCCGCCGAGCGCGGCGGTGGTGATGGAGATCGGCATCTCGCAATGCAGATCGTCGTGATCGCGCGTGAAGACCGGGTGCGGCTTGATGTGCACCTGAACGTAGAGGTCGCCCGACGGGCCGCCGTTCACGCCCGGCTCGCCTTCGCCCGAGAGCCGCACGCGGTCGCCTTCGTCGACGCCGGCGGGGATCTTCACCGAGAGCGTCTTCTGCAGCTTGATGCGGCCGCTGCCGGTGCACTGCACGCACGGGTGGGCGATGATGCTGCCCGAGCCGTGGCAGCGCGGACAGGTCTGGGCGATGGAGAACGGGCCCTGCGAGACGCGCACCTGACCGGCGCCGCGGCAGGAGGGGCAGGTCGTGGGCTGGGTGCCCGGGCGCGCGCCGCTGCCCTTGCAGATGTCGCAGGTCGACATCGCCGGGATGCGGATCTTGGTCTCGAAGCCGTGCGCCGCCTGCTCGAGCGCGATCTCGAGGTTGTAGCGCAGGTCCGCGCCGCGGAAGACGGTCGAGCGCCCGCCGCGCGCGCCGCCGAAGATCTCGCCGAAGATGTCGCTGAAGATGTCGCCGAAGTGGCCGCCCATGCCGGCGCCCGCGCCGGCAGCCGCATGCGGATCGACGCCCGCGTGGCCGAACTGGTCGTACGCCGAGCGCTTCTGCGCGTCGCAGAGCACCTCGTAGGCTTCCTTCGCTTCCTTGAAGTGCTCCTCGGCGCGCGGGTTTTCCGGATTGCGGTCCGGATGCCATTTCATGGCAAGGCGCCGGTAGGCCTTCTTCAGGTCTTCCTCGGCGGCGTCGCGGTTGACGCCGAGCACTTCGTAGTAGTCGCGCTTCGCCATTCAGCTATCCCACACAAACGAACGGGCCCCGCGAGGAGCCCGTGCGTCACTCCATAGACCGGTCGGACCTCTCAGCCCGCCTTCTTGTCCTTCACCTCGGTGAACTCGGCGTCGACCACGTTCTCGTCCTTCTTCGCCTCGCCCGCCTCGCCACCGGGGGCGCCTGCCGCCCCGCCGCCGGCGGCGCCACCGGCCGCCGCCTGCTGGCTCTCGGCGTACATCTTCTCGCCCAGTCGTTGCGCGGCTTGCGCGAGCGCCTGAGCCTTACGGTCGATCTCGTCCTTGTTCTCCGACTTGAGCACGCCCTCGGCGTCCTTGATCGCCGCCTCGATCTTCTCCTTCTCCGAGGCTTCCAGCTTGTCGCCGTATTCTTTCAGCGAGCGGCGCACCGAGTGTACCAGCGCCTCGCAGGCGTTGCGCGCGTTGACGAGCTCGAGCGCCTTCTTGTCCTCGGCCGCGTGCGTCTCGGCGTCCTTGACCATGCGCTGGATCTCGGCCTCGGTCAGGCCGGAGCTCGCCTGGATCTTGATCTTGTTCTCCTTGCCGGTCGCCTTGTCCTTCGCCGACACGTGCAGGATGCCGTTGGCGTCGATGTCGAACGTCACCTCGATCTGCGGCATGCCGCGCGGCGCGGGCGGAATGTCGGTCAGGTTGAACTGCCCGAGCGACTTGTTGCCCGAAGCGAGGTCGCGCTCGCCCTGCAGAACATGGATGGTCACCGCCGTCTGGTTGTCGTCCGCGGTCGCGCCGCCGAGCGTCTCGATGCCGAGCGAAAGCGGCGTCACGTCGAGCAGCAGCACGTCCTTGACGTCGCCCTTCAGCACGCCCGCCTGGATCGCGGCGCCGATCGCGACCGCCTCGTCCGGGTTCACGTCCTTGCGCGGCTCGCGGCCGAAGATCTCGCGCACCGTGTCGATCACCTTCGGCATGCGCGTCTGGCCGCCGACCAGGATCACATCGTTGATCTCGGAGACCTTGATGCCGGCATCCTTGATCGCGATGCGGCAGGGCTCCACCGTCTTCTGGATGAGCTCGTCCACCAGGGACTCGAACTTCGCCCGCGTGATCTTCATCGTCAGGTGCTTGGGCCCCGACTGGTCCGCGGTGATGTAGGGCAAGTTGATTTCCGTCTGCTGTGAGGACGAGAGCTCGATCTTCGCTTTCTCCGCCGCCTCCTTCAGACGCTGGAGCGCGAGCACGTCCTTCGAAAGGTCGAGTCCCTGGTCCTTCTTGAACTCGCCCACGATGTAGTCGATGAGGCGCTGGTCGAAGTCCTCGCCGCCGAGGAACGTGTCGCCGTTGGTGGAGAGCACCTCGAACTGCTTCTCGCCCTCGACGTCGGCGATCTCGATGATCGAGATGTCGAACGTGCCGCCGCCCAGGTCATAGACGGCGATCTTCGAATCCTTCTTGAGCTGCTTGTCCATGCCGAAGGCGAGCGCGGCCGCGGTCGGCTCGTTGATGATGCGCTTGACATCCAGGCCTGCGATGCGGCCGGCGTCCTTGGTCGCCTGGCGCTGCGAGTCGTTGAAGTACGCCGGCACCGTAATGACCGCTTCCTTCACCTCTTCGCCCAGATAATCCTCGGCCGTCTTCTTCATCTTGCGCAGCACCTCGGCCGAGACCTGCTGCGGTCCGATCTTCTTGCCGCGCACTTCGACCCATGCGTCGCCGTTGTCGGCGCGCACGATCTTGTAGGGCATCAGGTGGATGTCCTTCTGCACTTCCTTCTCTTCGAAGCGGCGGCCGATGAGCCGCTTCACCGCGTAGATGGTGTTCCTGGCGTTGGTGACGGCCTGCCGCTTGGCAGACGCGCCCACCAGGATTTCGCCATCCTCGGTATAGGCAACGACCGACGGCGTGGTGCGCGAGCCCTCCGAGTTCTCGATCACCTTGGGCTTGCCGCCCTCCATGATCGCGACGCAGGAGTTGGTCGTGCCGAGGTCGATGCCGATGATTTTTGCCATGAGCTGTCCCTAGTTTAATCGTGGCGTTTCAGTCTAAATCTGTGTCGGATATGGGGTTTGCCGCCGTTTTTTCAACCGGTTTCGCCACCGTCACGAGCGCGGGCCTGAGCACCCGGTCATGCAGCTGGTAGCCCTTCTGCATGGTTGCCACCACGGTATTGGGCTCGGAATCGCTTTCCACCGCCGCCATCGCCTGGTGGCGGTGGGGGTCGAAGCGCTCCCCCGGAATGGGCGCGACGGGCACGATGCGCGCCTTCTCGAGCGCCGTCGCGAGCTGCCGCAGGGTGAGGTGCACGCCGTCGCGCAACGCCTGCGAGCTCGCCTCCGGGTTGGCGAGCGCGGCCTCGAGGCTGTCCATCACCGGCAGCAGCGTTTCGGCGAAGCGCTCGAGCGCATACTTCTGGGCGTTGGCCGCCTCGGCCTGGAAGCGCTTGCGCGCATTCTCTGCATCGGCGAGGGCCCGCAGCATGGCCTCGCGGTTGCTCTCCGCCTTGGCCTGGGCCTCGGCGAGCTGCTGCTCGAGCGCCTTTTCTGCCGCCGCAGTGCCTTTCCCCTCATCGTTGTGCTGAACGGTCTTCTCCTGCATCTTGTCGAATTGGGGACGGATGGGCGCCATTTCAAGCGCCCCGCTTCTATTACAACCTACTGATTAGACGATGAAAGCTATCAGGATTTCGCTGTATGTGATCGCGGGCCTCGTGGTCCTTCTGGTGCTCGCCGTGGCGATTTTCGCCGCGACCTTCAATCCGAACCGCTACAAGGGCGAGATCGAGCGCCTGGTGAAGGAGCGCACCGGCCGGACGCTGCAGCTGCGCGGCGACCTGCAAGTGGCGGTCTGGCCGAGCCTCGGCGCCAACGTCAATGGCGTGGCGCTCTCGGAGCGCGACCCCGCCCAGGAGTTTCTCAGCCTCGAAGCCGCGCACGCCTCCGTGGCGCTGCTGCCGCTCCTGCATGGAAGCGTGATTGTCGACGGCATCCGCGTCTCGGGCCTGAAGGCGCGCGTCGTGAAGCAGAAGGATGGGCGCTTCAACTTCAGCGACCTCATGGAGCAGCCGGCGCCGGCGCAGCAGGACAAGCAGGCCGGGAAGTCGCAGCCGGCGGAGAAAAAGGCCACCGAGCGCCAGCAGGCGGGCGGCAAGGGCGTCGCGTTCGACATCGGAGCCGTGCAGGTCGACCGCTCGGCCCTCACCTACGTCGACCAGGCGAGCGGGCAGGAGCTCGCGCTCTCCGAGCTCAAGCTCAGCACCGGCCGCATTGCCGAGCGCGCCGACGGCAAGCTCGACTTGAAGGTCAGCGCCAAGGGCAAGAATCCCGATCTCGACCTCAAGCTCGACCTCACCGGCGGCTACAAGGTCGACCTGCCGGCGAAGGCGTTCGAGATCTCCAAGCTCGACGCCAAGGTGAGCGGCGCGGCCGCCGGCATCACCAACCTCGATTTGAAAGCGAAGGGCGACGTCGCGGCGAATCCGGAGAAGAACGAATACCGCGTCAAGGGCCTCGCCTTCGACGTGAAGGGCGTGAAAGAGAAGCAGAACCTCGAGGCGCATATCGCGGCCCCTGAGCTCGTGGTGGCGGCGAACAGCGCCAAGGGTGCGGCGGTGACCGCCGCGCTCAAGCTCAAGGACGCGGCGCGCGACATCCAGGCGAACCTCAAGCTCGCCGGCGTCGAGGGCTCCGCCAAGTCGCTCGTCATTCCGCAGCTCAACGCCGACATCACCATGACCGGCCCGGACCTGCCGCAAAAGACCGTGAAGATTCCGGTGGCGGGCAGCGTGCGCGCCGATCTGGAAAAGCAGACCGCGGCCGCCGAGCTCCATTCCAAGTTCGATGAGTCGACGATCCAGGCGAAGCTCGGGCTCGCGAAGTTCACCCCGCCCGCCTATACGTTCGACATCAACGTCGACAAGCTGAACCTCGACCGATACACGAAGCAGCCGGAGAAGAAGCCCGTCTCGACGCCGACGGAGGAAGGCAAGGCGCCGGCACACACGCCCGTGGACCTCTCGTTCCTCAAGGGCTTGAACGCGAACGGCCGGCTGCAGGTCGGCGCGCTGCAGGTGAAGGGCCTGAAACTCGCGAACCTGAAAGCGGAAGTGCGTGCCGCCAATGGGCGGTTGGATGTCGCACCCCATTCGGCCAACCTGTACGAGGGCTCCATGACCGGCGCGCTCGCGGCGCAGGCAGACGGGCGCGTGGGCGTGAAGGAGACGCTGAACGGCGTCGCCGTCGGACCGCTGCTGCGCGATATGGCGCAGAAGGACGTGCTCGAAGGCAAAGGCACGGTGGCGCTCGACGTGAACGCCGCCGGCAAGAGCGTGAACGCGATGAAGAAGGCGCTTGCGGGCACGGCGCGCGTGCAGCTCAAGGATGGCGCGATCAAGGGCATCAACCTCGCCGAGGTGTTCCGGCGCGCGAAGACCGCGCTCGGCTCCTCGGAAGCCAAAGCACAGGCACGCGAGGCGCAGCAGACCGACTTCTCCGAGATGACGGCGAGCTTCACGATCAAGAATGGCGTCGCGCACAACGAGGACCTCGATATGAAGGCGCCGCTTTTCCGCGTCTCCGGCAAGGGCGACATCGACATCGGCAACTCGACGATGGACTATGTCACCAACGCCACGGTGGTCGCGACGACCACGGGCCAGGGCGGCGCGGACCTCGCCCAGCTCTCGGGCCTCACCGTGCCGGTGCGGCTCGTGGGGCCGTTCGACGCGCTCAAGTATCACGTCGACTACACGGCGGCCGCCACGCAATTTGCGCGCTCGAAGGCGGGCGAGCGGCTGAAGGGGGCGCTCGAAGAGCGCCTCGGCATCGCCAAGCCGCCCGCGGGCGAGCAGGCGGCGCCGGGCGGTCAACCGTCAGGGCAGGGCAGCTCGGGCAACGCGCTCGACAAGCTCAAGGGCTTGCTCGGGCGCTGATCTCCGCGAGCGCCGCGATCCACTGCGGCGAGTCGTTGAGGCACGGCACCAGCTCGAGCGACTCGCCGCCGGCATCACGGAACTTCGCCTGCGCGCGGATGGCGATCTCCTCCAGCGTCTCGAGGCAATCGGCGACGAACCCCGGACACATCACGTCCGCGCGCCGCAGCCCGGCGCTGGCGAGCTCGACGAGCGTGCGCTCGGTGTAGGGCTCGAGCCAGCGCGCGTAGCCGAAGCGCGACTGGAACGTCACGCACCATTCGGCATCGCGTAGCGCGAGCGCGCGCGCGAGCAGCGCGGCCGTGGTGCGGCACTCGCGCTCGTAATCCCCGGCGGTGCGCTGCGGCAAGCCATGGAAGCTCATCACCAGCATGAGCCCGCGGCCACGCTCTGCCCAATGGCGCCGCACGCTCGCGGCGAGCGCCGCGATGTAGGCTGGATGATCGTGAAACCCGCGCACGGCCGACACGCTTCGCGGCAGCACGTCGATCACGCTGCCGGTCGTGCTTTCCGCGTATTGCGGATAGAGCGGAACCACCACCGGGTTTTCCAGCCGCGCTAGCGCCGACGCGATGGCTGGCTCGCCGTAGCGCATCGCATAGGCAACGGGCAGATTTGCCTGTTCGGCCAAGCGCTGCGCCATGCGTGCTGTGTGCACGGCAAGCGGCGAGCCGGCGGACGTCCAGATCTGCGCGTACTTATGCGCCGATTGGCCCGCGCGGAGCGGCAGCACCACGCCGTGCAGGAGAGGCAGCCACAGCCAGCGCGGCAGCGGCACGACGCGTGGATCGGACAGGAATTCGGCGAGGTACTCGCGCACCGCCCGCGCCGTCGGCGCCGCCGGCGTGCCGAGATTGACGAGCAGGATGCTTTTCAAAGAAAAGGGGTCAGAGCAATTTTCCCGTTACAAGTGTTTCAGGAAAATTGCTCTGACCCCTTTTTTTAGTGTTGCGAAAGGGCGCTGGAGAGAAGCCTGGCGGTGATGTCGACGATCGGGATGACGCGGTCGTAGGCCATGCGCGTCGGGCCGATGACGCCGACGGTGCCCACCACCTCGCCGTCGACCTTGTAGGGCGCGGTGACGACGCTCACGTCGTCCGGGGCGCTGAAGCCGGATTCGCCGCCGATGAAGATCTGCACGCCCTGGCCGCGCAGCGAGACATCCAGAATCTGAAGCAGCGACGTCTTGCGCTCAAAGAGCTCGAACAGCTGGCGCAGCCGCCGCATGTCCTGCGAGAGGTCCTGCAGGCTCAAGAGATTGCGCTCGCCCGAGATTACATAGGCCTCGCTGCCTTCCGTCATGGCGCGATTGCCGGCGTCGACCGCCGTGGTGAGGAGCCGGATCATGTCCTGACGCAGCTCGCCGAGCTCCGACTGCAGGCGCGCGCGCACGTCCTCGAATGCGTGGCCGCAGTAGTGCTGATTTATGTAGTTCGCCGCCTCGATCAGCTCGGAGGCGCTGAAGTCGCGCTCGGTGAAGAGGATGCGGTTCTGCACGTCGCCTTCGGGCGTGACCACGATGAGAAGCACGCGCTTTTCCGAGAGCTTGAGGAACTCGATGTGCCGGAAGGTCATCGCCCGGCGCTTCGGCGTCATCACCACGCCCGCGAACTGCGTGAGCTGCGAGAGAAGCTGCGAGGCCGCATGGATTACGCGCTGCGGGTTGTCGGGATGGAGCTCGCCCTCCAGGCGCTGGAGCTGCTGCGACTCCAGCGGCTTGATGACGAGCAGCGTATCGACGAAGAAGCGGTAGCCGAGCGGCGTCGGCACGCGGCCCGCGGAAGTATGGGGGCTCGCGATGAAGCCGAGCTCTTCGAGATCCGCCATCACGTTGCGGATCGTCGCCGGCGAGAGATCAAGCCCGGAGTACTTCGAGAGTGTCCGCGAGCCGACCGGCTGACCTTCGGCAATGTAGCGCTCGATCAAGGTCTTGAGCAGGATCTGGGCGCGCTTGTCGAGCATGCGATTCATTGTACACTCGCCACCCGATGCCTTCCGTAGCGAAACCGAGCTTCAGCCGTGTCGCGCTGATCGGCAAGCTCGGCAGCGCGGAGATCGGTGCATCGTTGCGCGAGCTCGTCGCGTTCCTCAAAGCGCGCGGCTGCGACGCTCTCATCGAAAAAGAGACCGCCGAGCAGATCGGCAGCCAAGGGCTCGACTACGCCGCGCTCGGCGCCGCTGCCGATCTCGCGGTGGTGATCGGCGGCGACGGCACGCTGCTCGCCGCCGCGCGCAACCTGGTGCGCCATCGCGTGCCCATGGTCGGCGTCAACCTCGGGCGCGTCGGCTTCATGAGCGACATCGGCCATCGCGACATGCGCACGGGCATCGGCGCCATCCTCGAGGGCAACTACACCATCGAGGATCGCATGGTGCTCGATGCGGAGATCTTGCGCGGCGCGCAGTCGGTGCTGCGCACCATCGCCCTCAACGAAGCGGTGGTCGGCAAGGGCTCGCAGGGACGCCTCATCGAGTTCGAGCTCGCACTCGACGGCGAATTCATCTACACGCTGCGCGCCGACGGCATGATCGTCGCCACGCCGACTGGCTCGACCGCTTATGCGCTCTCCGCGCAGGGGCCGATCCTGCATCCCGCCGTGCCGGCGCTTGCGCTGGTGCCGCTCGCGCCGCACACGCTCTCGGCGCGTCCGGTGAGCGTCAGCGACCGCTCGGTCGTGCAGATCTCGCTCAAGCACGCGCTCGATGCGCGCGCCCATTTCGACGGCCTCGCGCTCGCCGACATGCAGGAAGGCGATCGCCTCGTCCTCAAGCGCTCTGCCGACGTGGTGCGCTTCGTCCATCCGCCCGGCTACCGCTACTTCGCCACGCTGCGCGAGAAGCTCGGCTGGAGCGAAGTGCGCGGCAAGCCCGAATAGGGATGCTGCGCGCGCTCGAAGTCCGCGACTTCGTGCTGATCGAGGACGCCTCGCTCGAACTGGCGTCGGGCTTCACCGCCCTCACCGGCGAGACGGGCGCCGGCAAGTCGCTGCTCGTGGACGCGATCGAGCTCCTGGTCGGCGGCCGGGCCGATGCCGCGTTCGTGCGCGAAGGCGCCGAGCGCGCCGAGATCGCCGGCGAGTTCGAAGTGTCCAAAGCCATGGAAGCCTGGCTCGCCGAGCGCGATCTCGTCGGCGATCCGGGAAGCCTGATGCTGCGCCGCTCGCTCGACCGCGCCGGCCGCTCGCGCTGTTTCATCAACGGCCATGCGGCGACGCTCGCGCAGCTCAAGGAAGCCGGCGAATGGCTCCTCGACCTGCATGGCCAGCACGCGCACCAGTCGCTGTTGCGGGCAGCCGCGCAGCGCGAGCTTCTCGACGCGCACGCCGGCGCCGAGGCGCTTGCGCGCGAGACGGCGCAGGCATTTCGCGACTGGAAGCGCCTCGAGCAGGTAACGGCGGAGGCGAGCGCGCAATTTGCGCAGCGCGAAGCCGAGCGCGCCGACATCGCCGAGCGGCTCGAGCATCTGCGGAGCCTCGCGCCGCGCGAAGGCGAATGGGAAGAGGTGGCCGCCGAGCACAAGCGCCTGCAGCATGGCTCGAGCCTGCTGGCCGGAGCGCAGTCGTCGCTCGAAGCGCTCGCGGAAGCGGACGGTGCAGCGCTGGCGCAGCTGCGGGCCGTGGCCAATCGGCTGCGCTCGCTCTCCGAGCACGACGCCAAATTGCAACCGGTGGTGGCGCTGCTCGAATCGGCGGAGGCGCAGGCGGGCGAGGCAGTGCGGGAGCTGCGCCACTACGCCTCGCGCGTCGAGCTCGATCCCGACCGGCTGCGGGAGGTCGAGGCGCGCATCGAGGCGCTGCACGCCTCGGCGCGCCGTCATCGCGTGCGGCCGCAGGAGCTGCCGGCGCGGCTCGCCGAGCTCGAGCGCCGGCTGCATGAATTGGAGCTGGCAGTGAATCCCCAGGCGCTGGAGCGTGAAGTCGCTGCCGCTCGCGCGCGCTACGAAGCGAGCGCGAAGAAGCTTTCGGCCAAGCGTGCAACGGGTGCGCAAGCGCTTTCCAAGGCGGTGAGCGCGGCGATGCAGCAGCTCGCGATGCAGGCCGGGCGTTTCAACGTCGCGCTCGCCAAGCTCGACGAGCCAAGCGCACAAGGCGCCGAGGCAATCGAATTCGAGGTGGCATCGCACCCCAGCCTGCCGCTGCGGCCGCTGGCGCGCGTCGCCTCGGGCGGCGAGCTCTCGCGCGTGAGCCTCGCGATCCAGCTGGTCGCCGCAAAGGCATCGCCCGTGGCGACGCTCGTGTTCGATGAAGTGGATGCCGGCATCGGCGGCGCGGTGGCGCAGACCATCGGCCGCTCGCTCAAGCGCCTGGGCAAGGAGCGCCAGGTGCTCTGCGTGACGCACCTGCCGCAGGTCGCGGCGGGCGCGGATACGCAATGGGCGGTGAGCAAGTCCGCGGCGCTCAAGATCCGCGTGCAGCGCCTCGATCGCGCCGCGCGCATCGACGAGCTCGCGCGCATGCTCGGCGGCGCGGAGACCACGGCGCGCAAGCACGCGGCAGAACTACTCGACGAGCGGTGAATCGGAAAGCAGGGGTCAGGTCTTGAAGTAGCGCATCGGCATGCGCCAATTCAAGACCTGACCCCGCCTAGCCCACGTTGCGGTAAGGGCAGTCCTTCTTGATGCAGTCGGCGTAGAGCGCGAGCGAATGGCCGTGCAGCGCGAAGCCGCGTCCACGCGCGATCTCGTTCTGCCGCCGCTCGATCTCGCCGTCGTAGAACTCCTCGACGCGACCGCACTGCAGGCACACGAGGTGGTCGTGGTGGCGGCCTTCGTTCAGCTCGAACACCGACTTGCCGGTCTCGAAGTGCTGGCGCGAGAGCAGGCCGGCCTGCTCGAACTGCGTGAGGACGCGATAGACCGTGGCGAGGCCGACGTCGATGCCTTCGGCGATGAGCGCCTTGTAGACATCCTCGGCGGAGAGGTGCCGCACCTTGCTCGTCTCGAAGAGCTCGAGGATCTTGCGGCGCGGGAGCGTCGCCTTGAGGCCAGTCTCCTTCAGGCTTTGCACCGGGCTCATCGACTATCATTATAGGCGCATGGTGCGCGTCGCCTTCGCCGCTTTCCTTCTCGTTCTCGTCGCGGGCTGCGGCGTGCCGCGCATTCCGGGCATCACGCCGTACAAGCCCGAGATCCAGCAGGGCAACTACGTGTCGCCGGAATTGATCGCGCAGGTGAAGCCCGGCATGACGCGCGAGCAGGTGCGCTTTCTGCTCGGCACGCCGCTTCTCACCGACATCTTCCACGCCGATCGCTGGGACTACATCTACTGGCGCGAAGCAGAGAACGGCAAGCGCGAGAGCCGCCGGGTGGCGCTCTTCTTCGACGAAGGCAAGCTCGCGCGCATCGTGGGCGACATCGCCTCACCGGCGGCCGGACGATGAAGGTGGCGCTCGCCGGCGCGGGCGGGCGGATGGGCCGCACGCTCATCGAAGCGCTGCTCGCCGATCGCGAGCTGACCCTTGGCTGCGCGTTCGATGTGCCGGGCAGCCCGGCCGTCGGCACCAAGGCGGGCGCCGTCACGATCGGCGCCGATTCGGCGGCAGCCGCGAGCTGCGATGTGCTGATCGACTTCACGCGTCCCGAAGGCACGCTCGCCAATCTCAAGCATGCTCGCGCGATGGTGATCGGCACGACGGGGTTCTCCGCTACCCAAAGACAGGCGCTCGCCGACGCCGCGCAACGCATCCCGATCGTCATGGCGGCAAACTTCGCCGTCGGCGTCAACGCCGCCTACAAGCTGGCGGAGACCGCGGCGCGCATCCTCGGCGATAGCTACGACGTCGAAATCATCGAAGCGCACCACCGCCACAAGGCCGATGCGCCTTCCGGCACCGCGCTCAAGTTGGGCGAAGTCGTCGCCCAGGCGCTAAAGCGCGAGCTGCCCAAGGTGGCGCGCCATGGCCGCCAGGGCGAGACGGGCGAGCGGCCGGCGAAGGAGGTCGGCTTCCACGCCATCCGCGGCGGCGACATCGTCGGCGAGCACACCGTGCTCTTCGCCGGCGCCGGCGAGCGCGTCGAGATCACCGTGCGCTCGCAAAGCCGCGCAACCTACGCGATGGGCGCCTTGCGCGCCGCGAAATGGCTGCGCGGCAAAGCGCCGGGGCTCTACGACATGTTCGACGTGCTGGGCCTGCGCTAGAGAGCTCTTAACCGTCGCCCCCGCCGCTTTTTCAGGGACTCGCTAGGGCCGTATAATTGTGGGTGCAGGGCGAGCGGGAAGGGCAACAGCCTTCCCGCTTTTCGTATCCGGCTTCCATAAATGACCAGCCAAGACGCAGCGCTTCTCGTCCTCGCCGACGGGACGGTGTTTCGCGGCCGCTCGATCGGCGCGCGCGGCACTGCCGTGGGCGAGGTGGTGTTCAACACGGCGATCACCGGCTACCAGGAGATCCTCACCGATCCGTCCTACTGCCGCCAGCTCGTCACCCTCACCTATCCGCACATCGGCAACACCGGCGTCAACGACGAGGACCCCGAATCGGACCGCGTCTACGCCGAAGCGCTTATCGTGCGCGACGTGCCGCGCCGGCACTCGAGCTGGCGCGCGCGCGCCGATCTGACGTCCTATCTGGTCGAGCACAACATCCCCGGCATCGCCGACATCGATACGCGCAAACTCACCCGAATCCTGCGCGAGAAGGGCGCCCAGAACGGCTGCCTGCTCGCGGGCGATGTCGATGAGCGCGCGGCCCTCGCCAAGGCGCGCGAATTCCCCGGCCTCGCCGGCATGGACCTCGCCAAGGTCGTTAGCGTCGACAAGCCCTACGAATGGACCGAGGGCCGCTGGGAAGCCGGCAAGGGCTACCGCCGGATAGAGAACCCCACGACGCACGTGGTCGCCTACGACTACGGCATCAAGCGCAACATCCTGCGCATGCTCGCCGAGCGCGGCAGCCGCGTCACCGTGGTGCCGGCGACGACGCCGGCGCGCGAAGTGCTGCGCCTTAAGCCCGACGGCGTGTTTCTCTCCAACGGTCCGGGCGATCCCGAGCCCTGCGACTACGCCATCGAAGCGATCGGCGAAATCCTCGACGCCACGCGGCTACCGGTGTTCGGCATCTGCCTCGGCCATCAGCTCATGGGCCTCGCCTCCGGCGCCAAGACGCTGAAGATGAAGTTCGGGCACCACGGCGCCAACCATCCGGTGAAGGATCTCGACACCGGCCAAGTGGTCATCACCAGCCAGAACCACGGCTTCGCCGTCGATCCGGCGACGCTGCGCGCCAATTTGCGGCCTACGCACGTATCGCTCTTCGACGGTTCGCTCCAGGGATTGGCCCGCGTCGATCGGCCGGCATTCTGCTTCCAGGGGCATCCGGAGGCGAGCCCGGGGCCGCACGACATCGGTTATCTCTTCGATCGCTTCGCCAAGCAGATGAGCGATGCTAAAGCTTAAATGGGGACGGACCCTATTTTTCCCAACCGCATTGCATTCTCAAATGAGAAAAATGGGGTCCGTCCCCATTTGTGGGTGAATGCCTAAGCGCACCGACATCAACAGCATCCTGATCATCGGCGCGGGGCCCATCGTCATCGGCCAGGCCTGCGAGTTCGACTACTCGGGTGCGCAGGCGTGCAAGGCGCTGCGCGCCGAGGGCTATCGCGTCGTGCTGGTGAACTCGAACCCGGCGACCATCATGACCGATCCGGGCATGGCGGATGCGATCTACGTCGAGCCGATCACCTGGCAGGTCGTCGCGCGCATCATCGAGAAAGAAAGACCCGATGCGCTGCTGCCGACGATGGGCGGCCAGACGGCGCTCAACTGCGCGCTCGACCTCGCGCGCGAGGGCGTGCTCGCAAAATACAGCGTGGAGATGATCGGCGCCTCGCGCGAGGCGATCGACAAGGCGGAGGACCGCGAAAAGTTCAAGAACGCCATGAAGCGCATCGGGCTTGCCTGCCCGCGCTCGGCGCTCGCCCATTCGATGGAGGAGGCCCTCCAGGTGCAGGCCGGGATCGGCTTCCCCGTGGTGATCCGCCCCTCGTTCACGCTCGGCGGCACAGGCGGCGGTATCGCCTACAACCGCGAAGAGTTCGTCGCCATCTGCGAACGCGGCTTCGATGCTTCGCCGACGCAGGAGTTGCTCATCGAGGAATCGGTGCTCGGCTGGAAAGAGTTCGAGATGGAGGTGGTGCGCGACCGTAACGACAACTGCATCATCGTCTGCTCGATCGAGAACCTCGACCCGATGGGCGTGCACACCGGCGACTCGATCACCGTGGCGCCGGCGCAGACGCTGACCGACAAGGAATACCAGATCATGCGCGACGCCTCGATCGCGGTCCTGCGCGAGATCGGCGTCGACACCGGCGGCTCGAACGTGCAGTTCGCGATCAACCCGGCGGATGGGCGCATGGTCGTCATTGAGATGAATCCGCGCGTTTCCCGCTCCTCGGCGCTCGCGTCGAAGGCGACCGGCTTTCCCATCGCCAAGGTGGCGGCGAAGCTCGCCGTCGGCTACACGCTGGACGAGATCGCCAACGAAGTGACGGGCGGCGCCACACCGGCCTCGTTCGAGCCGACCATCGACTACGTCGTCACCAAGGTGCCGCGCTTCGCGTTCGAGAAGTTCCCCCAGGCGAACGACCGCCTCACCACCCAGATGAAATCGGTGGGCGAGGTGATGGCGATCGGGCGCACCTTCCAGGAATCGTTCCAGAAGGCGCTCCGCGCCCTCGAGATCGGCGTCGACGGGCTGAATCAGCGCACGCGAGATCGCGAGACGCTCGAGCGCGAGCTCGGCGAGCCGGGCCCGGAGCGCATCTGGTACGTGGGCGACGCCTTCGAGAACGGCTTCACGCTCGAGGAAGTCCAGCGCCTCACGCACATCGATCCCTGGTTTCTCGACCAGATCCAGCAGATCGTCGAGCTCGAGATGGAGCTCGACGACCGGCGCCTCGAGGACATCGATGCGCCCACCTTGCGCACGCTCAAGCGCAAGGGCTTTTCTGATCGCCGCCTCGCGTACCTGTTCAATACCAATGAACAAGCAGTGCGCGCCAAGCGCCACGAGCACGGCATCCGGCCGGTATACAAGCGAGTGGACACCTGCGCCGCGGAGTTCGCCACCAAGACGGCGTACATGTATTCGACCTACGAGGAAGAGTGCGAGGCGCAGCCCACGGCGAAGAAGAAGGTGATGGTTCTGGGCGGCGGGCCGAACCGCATCGGCCAGGGGATCGAGTTCGACTACTGCTGCGTGCACGCGGCGCTTGCGCTGCGCGAAGATGGCTTCGAAACCATCATGGTGAATTGCAA
>VBCM01000038.1 GCA_005883675.1 Betaproteobacteria bacterium | reverse complement strand
ACGTCTCCGCCGCCTTCTGCATGTGTGCCATGTCGCCGTCGATCCACGCGAGGGGCCGCTTGCTCGCCACGTCCTTCAGGAGCGAGTCGCCGAGGTTGCGCGCGTTCATGAACACGTCGGCCTTGTCGTCGGTCAGCGCATCGAGGCCGATCTGGCTGTTGCCGAGCACGTATGAGCCGCCCCATTTGGCGACGTCGTTGATGGTGAAGCCGTAGGCCTTCATCACTTCATACGGGCCGCCGATCGTGGTCTGCGGATTGTCCGGGCGGTTGATCGCCAGGCGCATCTTCGGCTTCCTCGCCGCGATGTCGGCCCAGCTACGGATGCCGTTCGCCTCCGCCCATTCCTTCGTCATGATGAAGTGCATGAACTGGTTGTCGTACAGCATCATCACGTAGCTGAACTTGCCCTTGAGCGGCGTCTTGTACGGATCCTTGCCCTCGTTGGCGAGGCGGATCTCCGTGCCCGTCGCTGTGGCCGTGAAGTCCGCTTGCTTCTCCGCGATGGCGACTACGCCGCCCCCGGGCGAATTGGGCTTGAACGAGATAGCCGACCCGGGATACGCATCGCGCACCACGGCATCGAGCCCCTCGACCATCGTGCGCGGATAGCCGCTCGGCGTCGCGCCGGTTACCGTTGCGTTGATCGGCTTCTTGTCGTTGAAATCGGCGAATGCAGCCGTCGCCGTCAGCGCGGCCACGGCCGCTGCCAGTACCACTTTCATCGTTCCTCCTAGTTGTGCTTGCGCCGCTTGGCGGCTTTCTTCTTCGCTTTTTTGGCTTTCGCAGGCCCGCGCCGCTTCGGCTTCCTGCCCACCACGCGGGCGGGCGGCTGGCCGGGCCTCGGGAACTGCAGGATCGCATCCTTGAAGAGCTGCACGAGCCCGAGCACCGCCGCGGCCTGCGACGGATAGAGCGCCTCCGTGCGTACGATCAGCTCCTCGTGGTTCTCCGGGTTGTAGAGCTCGGCGAGATACTTGCCGCTCATCTGGTCCAGCACGAACTCGACGCGAAATTGGGCCACCGGCGCTCCTCCTCGTCGCGGGATAATAGCGAGCACCATGCGGGCAGTCGAGATAAGCCAGCCGGGCGGACCGGATGTGCTGCGCCTTGCCGAGGTGCCGAACCCTGCGCCCCAGGCAAACGAGATCGTCGTCAAGGTCGCCGCTGCCGGCGTGAACCGGCCCGACGTCCTGCAGCGCATGGGCCACTATCCGGTACCGCCGGATGCCTCGCCGCTCCCAGGGCTAGAGATCGCGGGCGAAGTGGCCGATGCCGGCAGCGCCGTGAAGCTCTGGAAGCGCGGCGACAAGATCTGCGCGCTTGCGAATGGCGGCGGCTACGCGGAGTACTGCGCCGTGCCGGAGACGCAGGCGTTGCCCGTGCCGAAGAACCTCTCGATGATCGAAGCGGCGTCGCTGCCCGAGACCTTCTTCACCGTCTGGAGCAACGTCTACGACCGCGGCCGCCTCGCGCCCGGCGAGACGCTGCTTGTGCAGGGCGGCACGTCCGGCATCGGCGTCACGGCGATCCAGATGGCAACCGCGACCGGGAACCGTGTCTTTGCCAGCGCCGGCAGCGACGAGAAGGTGGCAGCGTGCGTGCGCCTCGGCGCGGAGCGCGCGTTCAACTACAAGACGCAGGACTGGGTCGCCGAAGCGCGCGCCGCCACGGGCGGCAAAGGTGTCAACGTGATCCTCGACATGGTGGGCGGCGACTACGTGCCGCGCGAGCTGAAGTGCCTGGCGGAGGAAGGCCGGCTGGTGTTCATCGCCTATCTGCGCGGGCCGCGCAGCGAGCTCGACATCGATGCGCTGATGCGCAAGCGACTGACGGTTACGGGGTCGACACTGCGGCCGCGCAGCACGGAGTTCAAAGGCTATATCGCCCGGAACCTGCGCGAGAAGATCTGGCCGCTCATCGAGGCGGGCCGCATCAAGCCGCAGGTCTACAAGACTTTCCCGCTCGCGCAGGCCGCCGAGGCCCATCGCCTGATGGAGTCCTCGCAGCACATCGGCAAGATCGTCCTTACCCTGTAGTTATCACCGCTTCGCCGCTTCGGCTTTCAGCCACTCGATAAAGTCTTTCACTTCCGCGCGCCCGGCCGCCGCGGTGGCGGGGATGACGAAGTAGGCGCGCGCGGGATCGGCGGCGGTCTTGAAGGGCGCGACGAGCTTTTTTTCCGCCAGCAGGTCCTTCACCAGCGGGCTGCGGCCGAGCGCCACGCCGTGCCCCGCGATGGCGGCGGGAATGATCTGCTCGAAGCCCGAGAGCGAGAGCGTCGCCGCCGGCCGCAGCTCCGGCACGCCCGCGACCTCGAGCCAGGTCTTCCAGTGCAGCCACGGGTGGCGCGCGTCCGGGTCGTCGTATTGCAGCAGCGTGTGCTTCTTGAGATCGGCGGGCTGGCGCAGCGGGTTCGCCTTCAGGAGCTTCGGGCTGCAGACCGGGAACACGCGCTCGCCGAAGAGCCGCACCGCGTTCGGCCCGGCGAGCGCGGCCGGCCCATGGCGGATGGCGAGGTCAAGGCCGTCGCGCTCGAGGTCCTGCACGCGCGTGTCGGCGGTGATGCGCACGTCCACGCCGGGATGCGTGCGAGTGAACCCGGCAAGACGCGGGATGAGCCAGAGCGCGGCGAACGAGTGCGTGGTGGTCAGCGAGAGCGGCCGCTTGCGCCCCGACTGCGCGCGCAGCCGTTCGGTCGCCGTGCGCATCGTGGTGATCACCTGCGCCGCGGCCGCATAGAACTGCTGGCCGGCGTCGGTGAGCACGAGCGCGCGATGCCGGCGGTGAAAGAGCGCGACGCCGAGCTGCTCTTCGAGATCCTTGATCTGCCGGCTCACCGCCGACTGCGTGAGGAAAAGTTCCTCACCGGCCTTGGTGAACGACAGGTGCCGCGCCGCCGCCTCGAAGCCGGTGAGGAGATCCAGGCTCGGCATCACATTCCGATTTCTCATGTGTGGCTTGAGAATTTACCGTTTGAGCGCGCGGGGCACAGGATGCATTCTACGCATGCGAAACAAGGAGCAAACCATGACACTGGAACTGAAGAAAGGCGCCGTGAAGCTCGGTCCCAACCAGACGCTCAAAGTCGTGGACGGCCAGGGCAGCACCGTATGCGCGATCGAAGGCTCGGTGTGGATCACGGAGGAAAACCAGCCCAAGGACATCGTGCTAGAGCGCGGCGGCTGCTACCGGCTGCGCCATCGCGGCGTCGCCATCGTCAACTCACTCGGCGGCGAGGCCGCCGTGTCGTTCGCCTGAAAGGAAAGGCCATGAGACTCGACTTCCCGCAACTCGAGGCACTGAACGCCAAGGCTCGGCGCGAACGCGCCGAGGCGATCTACTTCTACCTCATCGCGCCGCTTGCGAGGCTTTTTACCAAGCATTCGTAGGGAGGGGCTATGACCCTCGAGGACTTCCGCCGCAACCCGGAGCTGCGCCGCGAGCTCGTGCAGGCCGCTCATCGCCAGCGCAACGAAGAGATGGGTCGGCTGTTCGCGCGGCTGGTCAGGTTACTGAAGCCTGCCGTAGGCAGCCATGCCGCTCGTTCGGATCTCGCTTCTCAAGGGTAGGCCGCCCGAGCTGCGGCGCAAGATCGGCGACGCGATCCATCGCGCGCTGGTGGAAACGATGGACGTACCGCAACGCGATCGCTTCCAGCTCCTCACCGAGCATGAGCCGGGCGACCTCGTCTACGACTCGGACTACCTCGGCATTGCGCGCACCAATGAGATCGTGATCGTGCAGATCACACTGAGCGCCGGGCGGACGCTCGCGCAAAAGCGCGCGCTTTTTGGGCGGATCGCCAACAACCTCGCCGCCCTCGGCCTGCGACGCGAGGACGCCTGGATCAACCTCGTCGAGGTGGCGAAGGAAAACTGGTCGTTCGCGCATTTCGCAAATGAGGGCGAAGCGTCGTACGCCGGTCCGCAGAAAATCTCCGCGTAGCGCGCGCTGCGCGGCGCGCATCTTGCAAACCGCTCTTCGTGGCTGACACGGCGCTCGTCGGCCTTTGCGCCGCGCTCGGCTATCGCGGGAGCCTGCAGGTAGCGAACCAGCTGGCGGCCGAGCAGCGGGCCGAGATCGCGCTTTCCGTCACTCTGGGAAGTGTGGTAGCGATCGCCATCTTCGCGGCCATCATCACTGCCGTGGCCATCGGTGCGCTCGTGAGCCTAGAATACGCGCTCCCCCCGCGGAGCGCGCATGTTCAAGGACCACCTGCTCAAAGGTAAGCGCATCCTCATCACCGGTGGCGGAACCGGCCTTGGAAGAGAGATTGCCGCCAAGTACCTCGAGCTCGGCGCGGAGCTGTGGATCGCCGGCCGGCGCGGCGGGGTGCTCGAAGACGCGGCGCGCGAGCTCACTACCAAGCATGGCGGACGCGTACGCACGCAGGCCGTGGACATCCGCGACGCTGCGGCGGTCGAGGCCATGGTTCAGCGCATCTGGGATGAGGACGGGCCGCTCACCGGTCTCGTCAACAACGCCGCCGGCAACTTCATCAGCCCGACGAAGGACCTGACGCCCAACGGCTTCAACGCCATCGCCAACATCGTCTTCCATGGCACGTTCTACGTGACGCACGCCGTGGGCAAGCGCTGGATCGCGGGCGGGCACAAGGGAGCCGTGGTTTCCATCCTCGTCACCTGGGTGCACACTGGCTCGCCTTACGTCGTGCCTTCGGCGATGTCGAAAGCGGGGCTGCACGTGATGACCAAATCGCTCGCCGTCGAATGGGGCCGCCATGGCATCCGCCTGAACGCGATCGCGCCGGGCCCCTTTCCCACCGAAGGGGCGACGAAGCGCCTGCGGCCGGGCGGCGGCTTCGACGACTCGGCGAAGCTCAACCCGATGCGGCGCATCGGGCGCATGGAGGAGCTGCAGAACCTCGCGACCTTCCTCATGGCCGATGGCTGCGAATGGCTCACCGGGGAAACCATTGCGCTCGACGGCGCGGGCTATCTCGCCACCGGCTCGGGCGCGTATTTCACCGAGCTCGACCAGCTATCGGATGCCGACTGGGAGCGCATGCGCGCCATGATCAAGGCGCAGAACGAGAAAGACCGCGCCGGCCGCAGCGCATGATCACCGGCGTGCTGGGCATCCAAAAACCCGTAGTGCTCGCGCCCATGGGTTTCGTCTCCGGCGGTGCGCTGGCCGCCGCGGTTTCGCGGGCGGGCGGCCTCGGCCTGATCGGGGCGGGCTACGGCGATGCCGACTGGATCCGCCGCGAATTCCAGCGCGCTGAGAACGAGCGCGTCGGCATCGGCTTCATCACTTGGAGCCTCGCCCGGCAGCCGGCACTTCTCGATCTCGCGCTCGCCTACAAACCCTGCGCGGTGATGCTCTCCTTCGGCGATCCCCGCCCGTTTGCCGAAAAAATCCGCCGTAGCGGCGCGAAGCTCATCTGCCAGGTGCAGAGCCTCGCGATCGCGCGACAGGCGCTCGAAGCGCAGCCCGACGTGCTCGTCGCGCAAGGCACCGAAGCGGGCGGCCATGGCGGCGAGCGGTCGCTCTTCGCGCTGCTGCCAGCAGTAAGAGATTTAGCTCCTGATAAACCGATTTTGGCCGCCGGCGGCATCGCCGATCGCCGCGGCTATGAAGCAGCGCTCGTCCTCGGCGCCGCCGGCGTGCTGGTCGGCACGCGGTTCAGCGCTTGCGACGAAGCACTGACCGCGCCGCGCGCTAAGGAGCGAATTGTGCAAGCGAATGGCGATGCGACGGTGCGCACGACCGTGTTCGACGTCGTGCGCGGCTTCGACGGCTGGAGCGGCATCACCGGCCGGGCGCTGCGCAACAAGTTCACCGAGACGTGGCACGGCCGCGAGGCGGCGCTGCGCGAACGCATGGACGCGGAGCGCAAAAGCTACTACGCCGCGGCCGAGCGGCAGGACTTCGACACGGCGCTCATCTTCGCTGGCGAGGGCGTGGATCTCATCGACGAGATCCTGCCCGCGGTGGAGATCGTGCGCCGCCTTGTGCCCTGATGGCTGCGCAGGCCGCGCGTCCTGCCGCGACGCTCGCGCTCTTGCGCGACGCGTCCGGCGGCCCGCAGGTGCTGATGCTGCAGCGCTCGCCGAGCTCGGCGTTCCTCGGCGGCGCGTACGTCTTTCCCGGCGGCTCGCTCGAGACCGCCGATACGGACCCGCGGCTCGTACGCCGGCTAAAGAACCTGCCGGGTGAAAACCCGCCGATTCCCTACTGGATCGCCGCCATCCGCGAGTGCTACGAGGAAGCCGGGATCCTCCTCGCCTGCGACGCGAATGGGGAACTCATTGCGCCCGAGCGCGCGGCGCGGCTGGCGGCGGATCGCAAGCGGCCGTTCATCGAGCTCCTGGAAGCGGAAGACCTGTACCTGCCGGCGGGCGAGCTCGGCTACATCGGCCACTGGGTCACCGCGCCCGGCCGGTCACGGCGCTTCGATACGCGCTTCTTCGTCGCCGCGGCGCCGCCCGGCCAGGAAGGCTTGCACGACGCGGCGGAAACGGTACACACGCTGTGGCTTCGCGCGAGCGAGGCGCTCGAGCGCGCCGCGCGCGGCGAGATCGAGCTCGTCTATGCGACCAAGCATACGCTCGGCGAATTGAAGCCCTTCGCCACCGCGGCCGATGCGATGCGCCACGTGCGTGCGCTCACCGATATCGAGGAGAACCGTGCCTGCATTGCCCAGGGCAAGGAAGGCGAGAAGATTTTCCGGCGCACCGATCCGCCTTACTACGAAATCCACTGGAGCGATCCGGAGGAGACGGGCACCACCACGTACGATCTCATCGCCGGCGAGCCCAAGCGCCTGGATCGCTGGGTGACGCGGCTGATCGCGCCCAACCCGGGAATGATGACCGGACCCGGCACCAACAGTTACCTCGTGGGAGAAGGCGCCCGCGCGGTCATCGACCCCGGGCCGGACATCGCCTCGCACATCGACAAGCTGGCTGCCTTCGACAACGTCAAGTGGATCCTCTGCACGCACACGCACATGGATCACTCGCCGGCGGCGGCCGCGCTCAAGGCGGCGACCGGCGCGCAGCTCCTCGGTCGGCCGGCGCCGCCGGGCCAGGACGCGACCTTCACGCCCGACTTCGTCCTTGAGAACGGCCAGCGCATCGAGCTGGGCGGCGTGACGCTGCGCGCCATTCATACCCCAGGGCACGCGTCGAACCATCTGTGCTACCTGCTCGAGCAGACGAAGATGCTTTTCACCGGCGATCACGTGATGCAGGGCTCCACGGTGGTCATCAATCCGCCCGACGGCGACATGCGCGCGTACCTGCAGTCGCTGGAGAAGCTCCTCGCCGAAGACATCGCCATCATCGCGCCCGGTCACGGCTACCTCATCGGCGCGCCGCACAAGGAGGTGCGCCGTCTCATCGCGCATCGCCTGATGCGTGAGGAAAAAGTGCGCCATGCGCTCGTCAAGGTCGGGCCGGCGTCGGTCGAAGAGCTGCTGCCGCATGTGTACGACGACGTGCCCTCGCGCCTGCACCGCTGGGCGGCGCGCTCGCTGACGGCTCATCTCGACAAGCTGGTGGCCGAAGGCGCCGTGCGCAGCGCGGGCGAGCGTTATGCGCTGGTACAATCGAAGACGGCTCGATAGGAGAACGCGCCGTGGCGGAAGACGACAAAACCGTAAGGATGGTCACCAACCTCGGCCGCAAGGCGGTCGAAGGCAAGCTTGCCGGCGTGCGCAAGGCGGCGCAGGCCGCCAACTTGGGCGAGCTCGCCTCGATGCTCGCCGGTGTCGAAGGCATGCCGAAGGCGCAGATCGAAATGCGCGTCAAGAACGCGCTGCTATGGCTCTCCGACAAGCCGCAGCACCAGCGCATCACCGTCGATCTCGAGCTCGTCGAGCTCAACCTCAAGAACCTGAAATAAGCGTCGATTACGATCTCTTCACCATAGGAGGCGGCTCCGGCGGCGTGCGCGCCAGCCGCGTCTCGGCCGCCTATGGCGCGAAAGTCGCCATCGCCGAGTCGCATCTCTTCGGCGGCACCTGCGTCAACGTCGGCTGCATCCCGAAGAAGCTCTTTTCCTACGCGGCGCACTGGCGCGAGGAATTCGAAGTCGCGCGAGCCTACGGCTGGTCCACCACCGAGCCGCAATTCGAATGGCCCACGCTGCTCGCGAACAAGGACAAGGAGATCGCACGGCTCAATGCCGTGTACGAGCGGCTGCTCACGGCGAGCGGCGTGGAAATCATCCGCGGCCGCGCTACGGTCGTCGATCCGCATACCGTCGAGATCAACGGCCGCCGACATAGCGCGAAGCACATCCTGATCGCCACCGGGTCGTGGCCGGTGATTCCGCCGATCGAGGGTCGCGAGTACGCCATCACCTCGAACGAGGCCTTTCATCTCGAGCGACTGCCGGAGCGCGCGCTGGTGGTCGGCGGCGGCTACATCGCGCTCGAATTCGCCTCCATCTTCCACGGGCTCGGGGTGAAGACCACGCTCTCGTACCGCGGCAAGCGCCTGCTGCGCGGCTTCGACGCGGATCTCGGCGAGCGCATCGCCGAAGAGATGACGCACAAAGGCCTCAAGATCCACTTCGGCGGCGAGCCCTCCAGCATCATCAAGCACCCGCACACGCTGGAGGTCTGCTACACCGACGGCCCGCACCAGACGACCGACCTCGTGCTCTTCGCCACCGGACGCAAGCCCAGCACGGCCAACCTCGGCCTCGAGCGCGTCGGCGTGAAGCTCGCGGCGGATGGCGCCGTCATCGTCGACCAGTACTCGAAGTCGAGCGTGGACTCCATCCACGCGATCGGCGACGTCACGAACCGCATCAACCTCACGCCGGTGGCGACCGCCGAGGCGATGTGGCTCGCGAGGACGCTGTTTCGCGGCGAGCCGACGCCCGTGGACCACGACAACGTGCCGACGGCAGTTTTTGCCCATCCCAATCTGGCGACTGTCGGGCTAAGCGAGCAGATGGCCCGGGAGCGCTACGGCGCGGTCGACATCTACAAGACCTATTTCCGCCCGCTCAAGCTCACCCTGACGGAGAAGAAGGAGCGCGTCTTCATGAAGCTGGTCGTCGAGCGCGCCTCGCAACGGGTGGTCGGCGCGCACATGATCGGACCGGACGCAGGCGAGATCATCCAGGGCGTAGCGATCGCGGTGAAGCTCGGCGCCACCAAGGCGCAGTTCGACGCCACCATTGGCATCCACCCGACCGTGGCAGAAGAGTTCGTCACCCTGCGCGAAAAGGCGACCTAGGAGCGTTTTTTGCAAGCTATGGGGCGCCATGCCCCGCCACGAATCCGTCTGGTCCGCCACCGCCCTCCTGCCGCACTGCCGGCCGCTTGAAGAAAACGTCCATGCCGACGTCTGCATCGTCGGCGCGGGCATAGCGGGCCTCAGCACCGCCTACCACCTCGCCCAAGCCGGCCTGTCGGTCGCCGTGCTCGACGACGGCCCTCTCGTCTCCGGCATGACGCGCATGACGACCGGCCACCTCACCAACATGCTCGATGACCGCTACTACGAGCTGGAGAAGCTGCACGGCGCGGAAGCGATCCGGGTGGCCGCCGACAGCAACAGCGCGGCAATCGAGCGCATCGACGAAATCGTGCGGCGCGAGAACATCGACTGCGACTTCGCGCGACTCGACGGCTATCTCTTCCTCGCCGAAGGCGACAAGCGCAAGACGCTCGAGCGCGAACTCGACGCCGCGCACCGCGCCGGCCTGAAAGACGTGCGCCTCGTCGAGCGCTCGCCGTACGGCTGGGATAGCGGCCCGAGCCTGCATTTCCCGCGGCAAGGTCAGTTCCACCCGCTGAAGTATCTCGCCGGGCTCGCGCAAGCGATCCTGCGCATGGGCGGCCGCATTTTCTGCGACAGCCACGCCGACCACGTCGAAGGCGGCGTGCCGGCGCTCGTTCACGTCGGCCGGCACGTCGTCACCGGCGACGCGCTCGTCGTGGCGACAAATGTGCCAATTAACAACCGTGTCACGCTGCACACGAAGCAGGCGCCCTACATGACCTACGTGATCGGCGCGCGCGTGCCGCGCGGCTCGGTGCCGCAGGTGCTCGCCTGGGACACCGGCGACCCCTACCACCGCAAGCTCGAGTCGTGGGCGCGCAGCCGCTTCCCGATGATGCAGGAGGTCGAATTCAACTGGGGCGGCCAGATCATGGAGACGATCGACTACCTCGCCTTCATCGGCCACAACCCCATGGACCACGAGAACATCTACGTCGCGACCGGCGACTCCGGCATGGGGCTCACGCATGGCACGATCGCCGGGATGCTGCTCCGCGACCTGATCCTCGGGCGCAAGAACCCGTGGGAGAAGCTCTATTCGCCGGCGCGCGTGCCGGTCAAGGCGGCCGGTGAATTCGCGCGCGAGGATCTCAACATGGCCGCGCAGTATGCGGATTGGCTCACGCCCGGAGACGTGAAATCGCTCGACGAGATCGGGCGCGACAGCGGCGCCATCGTGCGCCACGGCCTGGAGAAGCTCGCGGTGTACCGCGACGCGAACGGCACCCTGCACGAGTGCCTGGCGGCGTGCCCGCATCTTGGCTGCATCGTGCACTGGAACCCCGGCGAGAAAACCTGGGACTGCCCGTGCCACGGCTCGCGCTTCGACGCCTACGGCAAGGTGATCAACGGCCCGGCGAACCGCGATCTCGCGCTAATAGAGCGCACGCAGGACAAGCGAGCTGCCTGAGGCCAAGAGCACGATCGCTACCGCGCGCATCAGGAACTCACGCGAGATGCGGCGGTAAAGCCGCCGCGCCACGAACAGACCGAGCAGTCCGGCCGGCACCACGACGAGCGCGGTCATCCACACCGTGCACTGGAGAAGCATCCCGGTAATCACGAATGCCGCGACGCGCAGCGAGATGCTCGTCATCGTGGCGAAGCCCATGGTGGCGCGGAACTGCTCCTTGGTGAGCCCGCGCTGCGAGAGGTAGATCCCATAGGGCGGGCCGCCGGCACCGAAGAGCGTGCTGGTGATGCCGCCGGCGAGGCCCGCGGCCCAGGCCCACGCGGGCGCGATGACGCGCGGCGGCGTGCGGCGCGCCAGGCTATAGAGCGCGTAAGAGAGCACGAACACGCCGAGCAGGAACATGCCGGCGGCGCGCGGCAGATTGACGAGCAGCGTCACGCCGAGCGCCGTGCCGGCGAGGATCATCGGCACGAGGCGCCGCCACTCGGCGCGCACCGCGTTGCGCGGATTCTCGAACCCGACGCTGTACGCGCTGCAGAGATCCATCAGCGCAAAGAGCGCGAGCGCGAACTCGAGCGGCACAAGGTGCGTGGCGAGCGGAATGGTGACGAGCGCCGAGCCGAAGCCGGTGATGCCGAAGACGAGCGCGCCGAGGAAGCCGATGCCGGCGAGCGCGGCCGCCTCAGGCGCCATGGATGAGGAGCGCGGCGGCCGTACAGCGGTTCATGCCGCGCAGCTTCGACACATAGCGCGTAAACGGCAAGCCGTAGCGCGCCTCCAGCCTTTCCGCCCTGCGCCGGAGCGTGGCCCAGTCGATCGCCGGCGGCACGCCGCGAAAGGCAAACGCGAGGATGTTCGGATCGTAGAGCGCGGGCATCGCCAGCACCGCGCCGCCGAAGGCGCGCTCGAGGCGCTGCAGGTACTGGTCGAACTTCGGATCGTCGTCCATGAAATTGACCACCAGCGCGCCCGGCTCGCGCAGTGCGAGAAACGCCGCGTCGTAGAACTCGGCGCTCGCCAGCGCCGGCACATGCACCTCGTCGTGATAGGCATCGATCACCAGCAAATCGCAGCACTCCGGGGCGAGGGCCTGCGCCCCATCGCCGATCTCCACGCTCAGCCGCTCGTCGTCGGCCGGCAGCGCGAAGTGCGTGCGTGCGGCGGCGAGCACCCGCTCGTCGAGCTCGACCACCCGCACGCGCGTCTGCCGCAGGTGGCGGTGGAAGAACTTCGGCAGCGACGCGCCGCCGAGCCCGATCATCAGCGCCTCGCGCGGCTCGGGATGCGCCAGCAGGAACGCCATCATGCAGCGCGTGTAGTCGAGCGCGAGCGCATGCGGGTCGTCGAGGCGCATCGCGCTCTGGATCGCCTCGCCGCCCACATGCAGGGTCCTCACGCCGCGCGCATCGCTGACTGCGATCGCGGGCTGCGCTTTCTGCTTCCTCAACGGCGCTTCTTCTTTGCCGCCTTTGCCTTCGGCTTCTGCGCGGCGGCACCGACGGCCGTGACCACCTCGACCTCGAGCAGCAGCTCAGGCTGCACGAGGCTCGTCACGCCCACGAGCGTACTCGCCGGCAACTGGCCGGGTTTCAGGTAACCCGACCGGATCTCGCGAAAAGCAGCCACGTTTTCGGCGTTGAGATTCACCATGTAGGCGTTCATCTTGATGATGTCGCCCCAGCCGGCGCCGGCGGCGTGCAGGACATTGGTGAGGTTCTTGAACACC
>VBCM01000037.1 GCA_005883675.1 Betaproteobacteria bacterium | reverse complement strand
CGAAAGGCTGGAGACGCCATGAGCGAGCGTCGCTACGGCAGCCGGCAGGAAGGCGCGACGCTCCTCGTCGTACTGGTGATGCTCGTCGTGTTGACGCTCTTCGCCGTCGCGGTGATCAACCTCTCGAATATGAACGCCCGCGCCGTCGGCAACATGCAGCAGCGCAAGAACGCGGAAATGGCCGCCCAGAGCGCGATCGAGCAGGTGCTCAGCACCAGCGCCAACTTCTATTCGCCGGCCGCCGCGATCACCGTCGCCGGCTTGCCGACCGGCATGACCGCCACCGTGAGCAACCGCGTGTGCCTGGGCGCAACACCCGCCACCGGCTACAGCCTCGCCCAACAGCTCGTACCCGAGGACGACTATTGGGATTTTCAGGTCACCGTGACCGACAGCGTGAGCGGCGCGGCGACCGTAGTGCATCAAGGCGCAAAGATCCGAATGCTCGCTAATAACTGCCCGCTTTGAAGCGGGCTGGGAGTTAACAATGAACATTCGAACAATAAGAAATGCTCTCGTCGGCGCCGCTCTCGGGCTCGCAGCCCCGGCCGGTTTCGGCGCCTTCGATCCGGTCAACGACGACACCGACATCTTCCTCTCCGATCCGTCGTTCAACGCCGAGCGCCCGAACGTCCTCATCATCATGGACAACACGGCGAACTGGAACCAGCCGTTCGTGGCGGAAAAAACCGCGCTGGTGAACGTGGTCGGCAGCCTCGGCTCGGGCCTCAACGTCGGCATGAGCATGTTCACCGAGACCGGTAGCGGCAATAGCGGCAACGATGGCATGTATATCCGCTATGCCGTCCGGCAGATGACGTCGACCAACAAGACGGCGTTCCAGGCGCTGATCAATTCACTCGACCAAACCGGGGACAAGAGCAATGGCGGCAAGGCGGCGCTCGCGATGTACGAGGCGTATCTCTATTACGCCGGCCGCAATGCCTACGGCGGTTCCAACAAGGTCAAGCGCGACTACGCTGGCAACACAGCGGGCGGTCCCGCGGGCGCTGTCCCTGGCTCGTTCGCCGGTAATGCCTTTGCTAACAACAGCACTACTACCTATACCAGCCCGATTGTCAGTCCGTGCCAGAAGAACTTCATCATCTATCTAAGCAACGGCAAGGCCCAGGACAACACCAACGACCTCGGCGCTTCGCTGAGCGGGTTGACGACCGCCAACGGTGGCGTGGCGCCGAGCCAGATCACATTGAGCAACGTTTCGCCCGACAGTAGCTCCCAGCAGGGCAACTGGGCCGACGAGTGGGCGAAATGGATGTCGATCAACGATTGCCGCACTGGAGTTACCGATGCCAATGGCGCCGGCAACGACATGCCGGGAATCCAAACCGTCGTGACATACACAATCGACGTCGGCCCGGCGGTCGTCACCGACAACAGCGTGAACGGCGCGGGCTGGTCCACCCTGCTCAAGAGCATGGCTTCGAGCAGCGGCGGCAAGTATTTCGCCATCAACAACAGCGATCCGAACGAGGCGCAGGCCATCCAGGACGCGCTGACCACGATCTTCAACGAAGTGCAAGCGGTGAACAGCGTGTTTGCCGCCACGACATTGCCGGTGAGCGTGAACGTGCGCGGTACGAACCTGAACCAGGTTTATATCGGCGTGTTCCGCCCGGACGCCAACAAGCTGCCCCGCTGGCTTGGCAACCTGAAGATGTACAAGCTGGGCGTTGATACCGCCACGCAGACGCTGTTCCTTGCCGACGCCGCCGGCAATGTCGCCTCGAACTCGTCGACTGGCTTCATCAGCAGCAGCTCGCTGAGCTACTGGACTTCGTCCTCCAGCTTCTGGGGCTTCCGCGCCCCCGGCTATGCGACCACGGACGTCGGCAAGCAGTCCGATTCTCCGGACGGCGATCTCGTGGAGAAAGGGGCGGCGGCCGAACGTCTGCGCGTTCTCTTCCCCGCGTCCCAGGGAACAAGAAACGTATTCACATGCACGAGCTCGGGGGGCGGCGTCTGCGCCAACGGCACCACGTTCTCGGCATCAGTCCCGTCGACGGTGTTCAGCGCCGGCGGTACGGGCAACCCGCCAGACAACACAGATATCACCGCGGCGGACCTCGGCTCGTACCTGACCTATCCGGTGAATTCGCTCCAGTCGGCGGATAACGGCAACGGAACGTCTACCGTCACGGCGATCCTTGGTGCCGTCCCGAGTCCGAGCTGGTCGACGGGCAGTCAGGTGGTGCGCATCTCCGGCGCGCTGCCGAACGTCTTCAACGCCAATCCGGACCCGACGATTTCAAATTACGTGGAGAACTCGCCCTCAACGGGACTGACGACCTTCACCTATCAGATCAATACCGTGCTGCCTGGAAACATCGCCGCGGTGCAAACAGCGGCCGGTAGCCCGCATCAGCTGCGCACGGGCGACTTCGTCACGGTAAGCGGTGCGAGCCCCGCGATCTACAACGTCACAAGTACGCCGATCGCGTTCCTAAACTCGAACCGCTTCACCTATACATTGAGCGGCAATGCCTCCGGGCCGGCGAGTACACTTCCGACCATTCAGGGCATAAAGGCCGTCGCGTCGATCAGCGGCTCGGGCACGACTGCGACGATCTCCATCCCCGCGCATGGCTATAGCGGCGTCTCGGTCACCGGCTTCAGCATCACGGGCTCGAGCGTCGCTGCCTTCAATGTGAGCAACGCCACGGCGACGGTGATCTCTGTCGATACGCTGCAAGTGACAACCTCGTCGGGGATCTCCGGCTCGGCGACGACCGCGCAAGTCACCTCGACCGCGCATGAGCTTCAGACGGGCGACTTTGTAACCGTTACCGGCTCGACCAACGGCTACAACGCCACCAACGCAGTGGTGACGCGCATCGACGCGAACACCTTCCAGTACGCGCCGATCGGTCCGATCAGCGTGCCGAACGTCGGTGCCTTGAGCATTACCGCCAAGCGCAACATCAACCTGTCTGCCACCGACACGCCGGCGCGCAGCCTGCAAGTCGGCGCGAGCAAAGGAACCGCGATTGGCAACACCGGGTCGTTCGTGCACAACCTGTCGACGAGCTGGAAGGTGACCATTACCGGCGTTACGAACAATACGAACTTCAACGTTACCAACCTCGCCGTCACTTTGCCGACGAGCACCAGCTTTAACTACGGGATAGCGAACTCCGTCAATGCCAACACCGTGGCGACCGGCGCGCCGATCAGCGCTTCGTTCAGCAAGACGCTTGCCGCAGGCGCGACGGCGGTGGCCGTCGTGACGGACAACGGTGCCGGCATCTATGCGGTTACCAACATCACGCCGACATCGGTGGCCGTCCGCTCTACCGCCACCGGCTTTATCACCGCCGGCCGGCCGACCGATGCCGATACGAGCCAGCGGGCAAACATCATCAACTGGGTGCGCGGGCAGGACAACAAGGACGACGAGAACGTGAACAGTAGCTTCACCGACATCCGCGCCTCGGTGCACGGCGACGTGCTGCACTCCCGTCCAGCGGTCGTCAACTACAACCGCTTCGGCGACGACAACGACGTGTACGCCTTTTACGGCAGCAACGACGGCATGCTGCACATATTGAAGGCCGGTGCGGCGAGCAGCGAGGCGGGGATCAGCCCGGGCGACGAGCGCTGGAGCTTTATCCCGCGCGAATTTTTCTCGAAGCTCAAGCGCCTGCGTGACAACGGCCCGTCCATCACCTCCACCAACCCGAAACCGTACTTCGCGGATGGTCCAGTCACCGTGTATCAGAAGGACGCGAACAACGATGGTCAGCTCACGCCGGGCGGTGGCGACAAGGTATACGTGTACGCTGGCTTCCACCGCGGCGGGCAGTTCCTGTATGCGTTTGACGTCACCGATCCCGCAACGCCGAAGCTCCTTTGGCGCAAGACCAACGCGGATGCCGGCTATGGCGAGCTCGGCCAGACCTGGTCGAGCCCCACGGTGACCAAGCTTGCCGCGGACATCGGCAATGCCGGCAACCCGGAGAACATCGTGCTCATCTTCGGCGCCGGCTATGACCCGAACGTCGATGACGTGAACCCCTGCCTACTGCAGAGCGTTGGCCCGAATAGCGTCACGCTTAAGCCGGTCGGCAGCGGCACGGTGGACTACAGCACGCCAATCGGGTCGTGCACCATCAACAACGCTACCGGTGGAACGACTACGCGCACTCGCAGTATGGGACGCGGTGTGCTCATCGTCGACGCGTTCAACGGCAACGTCGTGTGGCAGGTCGGCCTTTCGCCGAGCGGGGCGACGCGGGGGAACGTCGCCGTGTCCGGGATGACGTGCAGCATGCCATCGGACGTGACGGCGATCGACTTCGATCGCAACGGCACCGCGGACTTCCTGTACGTCGGCGATAGCTGCGCCAACCTGTGGCGCATCGATATCGCGGACACGACGATCGGCAACTGGCAGGTCAACAAGCTGGCGTCGCTCGCGGGCAGCGATGTGCCAAATTCGCGCAAGTTCCTGTTCCCGCCGGACGCGGTGGCGAGCTCCGACGCGCTGGGCAACTTCATCGCGGTGCTCGTCGGCAGCGGCGATCGCCAGCACGCGTTCGATACGTCGATCCAGGATCGCTTCTACATGATCAAGGACCGTACTTCGTCCACGAACCCGACGCCGGCGACCACTACCGATTCCCAGCTCTTCGACGCCACGAGCTCCAACGGCGCGAACGATTTTGGCTGGAAGATGAACTTCGGACTGGGCGAGAAAGACGTCGGTGGCACGGTGACGCTCGGCGGCACGACCTTCTTCAACACCAACCAGCCGAGCTCCACCGCAGGCGGCGGCGCCTGCGGCAGCAACCTCGGCATCGCGCGCCAATACTCCGTCGACTTTGCCACTGCAGGCGCTACCGCCGACTTGAATAGCAGCGGCTATATCACCACGGCGGACCGTTCCAAGATCGTCGCGGGTGGCGGCTTCCTGCCCTCGCCGGTCCCGGCCACCGTGGAGATCGGCGGCAAGAAGTACCAGGTCGTGATCTCCGGAACTCAGGTCCAGCAGCCGCCGGGCGCGACGCTCGACACGCGGCTGCGCACGTACTGGTACCGGGAGTACGAGTAGGGCGGCATGGCCGTACGGCCGCTCGCTGGATCAATCGCGGCCTCCGTGGCATTGCATGCCGCGGCGGCCGCGTGGCTCGAGCCCGGCGCGCAGCGCGATGAGCGCAACGTTTCGCCTGCGCGAGCTCCGCTGACCGTATCGCTCTTGTCCGAAACGCGCTCGAACATCGGCGCGCCGGCGTCCCGCGCGGGCGAACGCGGCCGCGCGAGCATGGCGGCCATCGCTGATCCGTCGCTCTATTACACCGCGAAGCAAGTCGATCTCAAGGCAACGCCGATCCACATGAAGACGAGCGTGCGCACCCCGGACAATTTTCCGCTCGGCAGGATCGCCACCGTGAAGCTGCGCCTTTTCATCAACGAGGAAGGCGGCGTCGATGGCTACGAAGTGCTCGCTGCGGACCAGTTGCCCAGTGCGGCACTGCTGCAGGACATTCGCGAGATCCGCTTCCGCCCGGCTGAGCGCGCGGGGCGCGCGGTAAAGAGCCAGAAGCTGGTCGGATTTTCATTCGTCCCTTGAAGCCGCCGTGCGCCCGTATAATTGCGATTCCGTTGCTGGTGTAGCTCAGTTGGTAGAGCAACTGATTCGTAATCAGTAGGTCGCCCGTTCGAGTCGGGCCACCAGCACCATGCCGAATCGCAGCGCCTCGAGCCCATGGCGGCCACGATCCTGATCATCGACGACGATGAGAGCATGCGCGAGCTGCTGCGGCTGCACCTCCGTTCCGCGGGCTACGACGTGCAGGTGGCCGAAGACGCCATCGCCGCCGGCTACATGGTGCTGAAGAAGGCGCCCGATCTCATCATCACCGACGTCAACATGCCGCATCTGGATGGCTTCGAGTTCATCGAGGCGCTGCGCGCCGACAAGACGCTGCCCGAGATTCCGGTGATCTTCCTCACCTCGCTGGAGGAAGGCGACCAGCGCGGCAAGTCGCTCGGCGTGGTCGGCTATATCACCAAGCCCGTGCGCGCGGATCGGCTGCTCGCGCTCGTCGCCCAGTACGTGCACGGCGGGCGCACGCCGATCGGCTAACGCGGCGCCGCGGCGCTCTCTTCGCCCGGCGCGGGCTT
This sequence comes from Betaproteobacteria bacterium, assembly GCA_005883675.1. GTDB lineage: Bacteria > Pseudomonadota > Gammaproteobacteria > Burkholderiales > SG8-39 > SCGC-AG-212-J23. The sequence continues at coordinate 14,714 of VBCM01000037.1, read as the reverse complement.
CGGTGGCTCGGGCGGCGCCGCTTGGTTGCGCGGCCGCGCCACGCCTGTCTTGGGATAGCCGGCGAGGTCGAGCGCCTGGTTGTAGGCCGCAGCGCTGATCGTAGTCTCGACCTGCCTTCCCACCACCAGCACCGGCACTTTGGTGCCGCCGCTCACGCGGCGCAGCTCTTCGAGCTTCGCCTCATCGATGGCGCTCACTTCGGTGAACGCCACGCCGCGCTTGTTGAGCACATCGCGCGCGATCTGGCAGAGATCCTTGCAATCCGGATGGCTGTAGAGCGTGACCGGCGAGCTCTTCATCGCCTCCGATAGCTCGTAGCTTCCCTGCGCGCCGACCGCGTTGCCCCGCTGTAATGCACGCCTCCGTTCTCGTCGACCCAGCGATACTGCTGCGCCGTCGCGAGGGGGACGGCCAGCATCGCGGCGATGGCTAGGAGCGCGCGGAGCTTCATGTGCCAATCATACCGCGCGCTACTGCACGCACTCGTGCAGCTCGCTGCCTTCGGCGGCGCGCGCGAGGTCCTTCAGCCTTGCGTAGAGCGCGGTATCGACGCCCTTCACCTGCAACCAAACCTTGGGTATGAGCGCTTCTCGGGTGCCGATCTGCGCGCTGCGTACGCCCTGATCGCGCAGCGTCGCAAGCCGCGCCTGCGCCGCCTCCTCGCTCTTGAACACACCGAGCGACAGCGCCCAGCGGTTCGGCCCCTCGTCCTGCACGATGAAGTAATCATCGACCGCGAGCGCCTTGAGCTCGGCGGCCTTCTTCTGCGCCGCGGGCCGGCTGCCCTGCGGCGCAATGAACACCCACCAGCCGGCGCTTTCCTCGGTGCGCCGCTGCGCGAGCCGCGCGCCGAGCTGCAGCGCTTCCAGCGCCGCCTGCGCGTGGGTCGCATCGGCGAGCGTGAAGCTGCCCCACTCGATGCATTTCAGCGCGACCGGCGCGGGCGCGGCGCGCGCCGCGACCGGCGGCAGCTCGCCGGGGGCGATGATTCTCATCTTCTGCGGCTCGATCTGGCGAGCGAGCGGCTGGGGATCGGCGGCAGCTTCGGGCGGCGCGACGTAGCGGAACCAGCCGAAGAACGCCATGTTGGCGAGCACCACGAGGAGGAAGAGGATTCTCACGGCGCCTTCTTCGCGGCGAGCTTGAGCACCGTCGCGGCGCGCTCCGCCAGCGCGATCTGCGCGAGGCCGTCGAGCACCAGGTTCTCGACATAGCGCCGCGGCATCGTCAGCTGGTCGACCAGCGTGCGCCCCGCGCCGCCCGCCACGATGCAGAGTGGCGCCGGCGCGATCTCGCGGAATACCCGGTACATGCGCTCCACGGCGCCCGCTTGCGCGTGGCGGCAGCCCGTCTCGATGGCGTCGACGGTATTGCGCGGCGCATCGCTGTATTTCCCCTCCTGGATCGGCAGGTGGCCGGTGTGCTCGTGGAGCACGAAGCGCATCAGCTCTACGCCCGGCAGGATCGCCCCGCCGACGAAAGCGCCATCAGCGCCGAGCATGTCCACCGTGGTCGCCGTGCCCGCATTGACCACGAGCGAGGCGCCGTTATGCAGCGCGCGCGCCGCGATCAGCGCCGCCCAGCGGTCCGGCCCAAGCACTTCCGGGCGTTCGTAGCGGTTCTTTACCCCGCAGCGCTCGGCCTCCGCGCGCATCCAGATCGGCTCGGCGTCGAAGATGCTCGTCCAGTTCACCAGCAGCTGGTGCGCGCCCTCGCCCGCGACGTTGGAGATGATGATGCGCTCGGGCGCCTCGTGCGTGATGGAAAACGGGTTGACGTGGTCGCTCGTGGCGGCGAACTCGATGAGCGATACCGTGGCGATGCTCGTCCAGCGGTGGCCGGCGTCCTTGTCCCGTTCGGCCCAGCCCCACTTCACGCGCGAGTTGCCGGCGTCGATGCAGAGGATCATGCGACCCTCGCCCTGAGCACGCGCGCGCTGCGCACCGCGCGCATGCCCCTTGCGGTTTGCAGGCGCAGCGCCCCATCTTCGTCGAGCCCGCGCGCCACGCCCGTCAGCACTCGCCCATCTGCCAGGCGCACCCGCAGGCGCTCGCCGGCGTGGGCGTCCATGCTCTGCCATTGGGCGCGCAGCGGCTCAAGGCCGCTCGCTTCGAACTGGGCCAGCGCTTCGATTACGCTCGCCGCGACGCATGAGATGAGCCGGTTGCGGTCCACGTCGATATGCCGGTCGAGCCAGGCGACGGGCCGGCGCAGGCGTCGCTCGAGCGCGGCGTCGCGACGCCAGTTGATGCCGATGCCGATGACGGCGAGCGTCGCCCGGCCATGGCTGCGGGTCTCGACGAGGATGCCGCCGAGCTTCGCGCCGTCGAGCACGACGTCGTTCGGCCACTTGAGCGCCGTGCGCGCGGCGCCAAGCGAGCGCAGGGCGCGTGCCGCGCCGACGCCGGCGACGAGCGCGAGCCCGGGCAGCTCGCGCGGCGCTCGATGCACGAGCTTCGCCAGCGAGAAGGTGACGGCGGTGCCGGGCGCCGCGTGCCAGCGCCGCCCCCGGCGGCCGCGGCCCGCGGTCTGTTCCTCGGCGGCGAGCAGCACATCGGGGTCGCCCGCGGCGAGCAGCAGGTCGTTCGTCGAAGTGCAGCGCTCGAGCACGCGCACCTCGATGCCGGGGAGCGCGATCGCGCGGGCGTCCAGTCGATCCATAGCCGCTAGTTTACGCGGTGGCGAAAGCGAAGTTGCGGCCGGGCGCCGCGGCGAGCAGTGCCTGCGTATAGGGATGTTGCGGCTCGGCGAATAGCCGCGCCGTGGGGCCGTACTCGACGATGCGGCCGGCCTGCATCACGGCGAGCTGGTCGCAGACCTGGGCGGCGACGCGCAGGTCGTGCGTGATGAAGAGCATCGCGAGATCGAGCCGCGTGCGGATCTCTTCCAGCAGCGCAAGCACCTGCGCCTGCACCGAGACATCGAGCGCCGACACCGGCTCGTCGGCGACCAGCAGCTCGGGCTCGAGCGCGAGCGCCCGCGCGATGCAGATGCGCTGGCGCTGCCCGCCCGAGAACTGATGCGGGTAGCGGCCGAGCGCTGCCGGATCGAGGCGCACGAGCTCCATCAGGCGCCGCGCACGGCTGAGCGCTTCGCTGCGCGGGACACCGTAGTTGAGCGGCCCCTCGATGATGGCCTCGCCGACGCTGCGCCGCGGGTTGAGCGAGCGATACGGATCCTGGAACACCATCTGCACGCGGCGGCGCACCGCGCGCAGCTCGCGCCGCTTGAGGCGCGCGAGATCCACGCCGCCGACGCGCACCTCGCCGCGCGTCGGCTCGATGAGCCGCGCGATGCAGCGCGCGAGCGTCGTCTTGCCCGAGCCCGATTCGCCGACGATGCCGAGCGTCTGGCCCTTGCGCACTTCGAGCGTCACGTCGCTTGCCGCCTGCACTTCGCGCCGCGCGCGCAGCCAGCCGCGCTCGACGTAGGTCTTCGACAGCGCGCGCGTCGCGAGCACCACCGGCGCCTCCGCGCGCGCCGCGCGCTCGCGTGGCTTCAGCGTCGGCACGGCGCGAATCAGCATGCGCGTGTACTCGTGCTGCGGCCGCTCGAGCACGTCGCGCTTTGCCCCGACCTCGACCAGGCGGCCATCGCGCAGCACGGCGATGCGCTGCGCGATCTCGGCCACGACGCCGAAGTCGTGCGTCACGAAGAGCACCGCCATGCCGTGGCGGCGCTGCAGCTCGACGATGAGCCGCAGGATCTGCGCCTGCGTGGTGACGTCGAGCGCGGTGGTCGGCTCATCGGCGATGAGCAGCGCCGGCTCGAGCGCGAGCGCGATGGCGATGCCCACGCGCTGGCGCTGGCCGCCGGAGAGCTGGTGCGGATAGGCCCCGGCGAGCTCCGCCGCGAGCGCCACTTCGCCGAGCAGCGCGGCGGTGCGCGCGCGGCGCTCCGCCTGCGGCAGGCGCGTATGGGCGCGCAGCACCTCGTCGATCTGGGCACCGCAGCTCATCACCGGATTCAGCGCCGTCATCGGCTCCTGGAAGATCATCGCCATGCGCGAGCCGCGCAGCCGCCGGCGGCGCGCGGCGCTCGCCTGCGTGAGCTCCTCGCCTTCCAGGCGCAGCGACCCCGCGGTCAGGGTGAGCGTTTTCGGCAGCAGGCCCATGATGGCGTGCGCGATCACCGTCTTGCCCGAGCCCGACTCGCCGACGAGGCAGAGGAGCTCGCCGCGCTCCACGCCGAACGACACGCCTGAGACCGCCTCCGCCCGGTCGCTGCCCGGCGGCAGGCGCACCGTGAGATTCGCGACTTATGTTCACGGCGAGCACGGTGACCGCGAGGAACAGGCCCGGGAAGAAGACATTGTGGGGATAGGCGACGAACTGCACGCGCCCCTCGGCCATGATGTTTCCCCAGGTCGGTATGTCGGGCGGCAGGCCCACGCCGAGGAACGAGAGGATCGCCTCCAGCAGGATGGCGAAGGCGCAGATATAGGTGCCTTGCACCAGTAGCGGCGCGACCGTGTTCGGCAGGATGTGGCCCAACATGATCTTCATCGTCGGCGTGCCGAGCGACACCGCCGCCTCGACATACGGCTCCTCGCGGATCGTCAGCACGAGCGCGCGCACGAGCCGCGTGACGCGCGGGATCTCGGGAATCGCGATCGCGACGATGACGGTCGCGAGACTCGCGCGCCACAGCGCCACGACGGCGATCGCGATGAGAATCGCCGGGATCGCCATGATGCCATCCATCACTCGCATGAGCAGCCCGTCGGCCCAGCGGATATAGCCTGCGACCAACCCCGCTGCGATCCCTAAGGCAAGCGCGGCGAGCGCGGCGACGAGGCCCACCGCGAAGGAGACGCGCGTGCCGTAGAGCACGCGGCTGTAGATGTCGCGCCGCGTCGAAGAGCGTCGGATCGACCGTGCCGAGCCACGGCGCCGCGATCGCCACGAGCACGAGAGCCATGAGCGCCGCGCCGCCGATACGTACTGACCAGTTTCGCCAGACCATCAGTAGCCGCCTCTAGTACCTTATTCGCGGGTCGAGAAACACGTACGAGAGATCGATGAGCAGGTTCACCGCCACGTAGACGAGCGAGAAGAAGAGGATCACGCCCTGGATCGTCGGAAAGTCGCGTGCCAGCACCGCGTCCACCGTCAGCCGCCCGAGGCCCGGAATCGCGTACACCGACTCGGTCACCACCACGCCGCCGATGAGGATGGCGATGCCGATGCCGATCACGGTAGCGATGGGCACCGCGGCGTTGGCGAGCGCATGGCGCACGAGCACGCGCCGCTCGGGCAGCCCCTTGGCGCGTGCCGTGCGGATGTAGTCCTCGCCGAGCGCCTCGAGCACCGCGGCGCGGGTCACCCGGGCGATCAACGCAATGTAAATGACCGAAAGCGTGGTCGCTGGCAGGATGAGATGGCGCAGGAAATTCCAGATGCCATCGGCGATGCGCGCATAGCCTTGCACCGGCAGCCAGCCGAGTTCGAGCGAAAAGAGCCAGATGAGCAGATACGCGAGCACGAACACCGGTACGGAGAAGCCCAGCACCGAGAAGCCCATCAGCGCCCGGTCGAGCCAGCCGCCATGGCGCCAGGCGGCGAGCACGCCCAGCGGCACGGACACCAGCACGGCGATGACCATCGTCAGCGCGGCAAGCGCGAAGGTCGGCTCGAGGCGCTGGCCGATGAGCGTCGCCACCTTGATGCGGAAATAGAACGATTCGCCGAGGTCGCCGGAGAGCACTTTGCCGAGCCAGATGCCGAACTGCACGACGAGCGGCCGGTCGAGCCCGAGACCGGCGCGGATCTGCGCGATCTGCTCGGCGGTGGCGGCGTCGCCCGCCATGATCGCCGCCGGATCGCCGGGCGCGAAGCGCAGCAGCGCGAATACCAGCACGGCGACGACCAGCAGCACCGGGATCGTCGCCGCGAGGCGCCGGGCGATGAAGGCGATCAGTTCTTCTTAATGTTCCAGTAGAGGTTGCCCGGGCCGGTGACGAAGCCCGAGATGTTCCTGCGCGCGGCGAGCGGGTTCACGTATTCGCCGAGCGGCACATGCGTGCCGATCTCGAAGGCGCGCGCCTGGATCGCTTCGGCGAGCACCTTCTTCCTGGCCTCGTCGGTCCCGCGGGCGAACTCATCGCGCAGCTTCTCGAGCTCCGCGTCGGTGGGCCAGCCGAACCACGATTTCTCGCCGAGCCCGCTCACCGCCGGATTGGCGAGCGGGTTCCAGATGTCGGGCGCCACCCACGCGGTGCAGAACATGTTCCAGCCGCCCTGCGCCGGCGGGTCCTTCTTCACGCGACGTGTCACCACCGTGTTCCAGTCCATCGCCTGCAGGTCGACCTTGAAGCCCGCCTGGCGCAGGAGCTGCGCCGCGACGTCGGGCAGCTTCTGGATCGACGCGAGATCGGTGGGCTTCATCAGCACTACCGGCGTGCCGTCATAGCCCGAGCTCTTGAGCAGTTCCTGCGCCTTGCGCATGTTGGACTTCGACTGGATGTCGCTGCCCTTCGGACTGCCGTAGGGTGTGCCGCAGGTGAACATCGACGGGCAGGTGCGGTAGAACTCCTTGATGCCGACCTGCGCGCGCAGGAACGGCTCCTCGGCCATCGCCGCGAGCGCGGCCTGGCGCACCTTCTGATTGTTGAACGGCGCATACAGGTGGTTGAAGCGGCACATGTACTGGAAGCCGAGGGGATTCGAGTTCACCACCTGGATGTTCTTGTCCGCCTGCAGCGGCGGATAGCTTTCGAACGCTGGCTGCTCGAGGATGTCGACCTCGCCCTGCTTGAGCGCGTTCACCTGCGCCTGCGCATCGCGCAGCGCGAGGTTCCATTCCACGCGATCGACATAGACATGCTTGCCGCCTGCCGTGCCCGAGGGCGATTCCTTGCGCGGCACGTACTTCGGGTTCTTGACGTATACGGCGCGATCGCCCGGCTTGAATTCCTCCTTCACGAAGATGTAAGGCCCGCTGCCCGTGGCGTCGTCGATCTGCTTGTCGGCAGGCGTCTCGGCGACGCGCTTGGGCATGATGAAGGGCACGTTGGAGGAGGGCTTGCCGAGCGCTTCGAGCACGAAGCCGCACGCTTCGCGCAGGAAGATGCGGAACGTATTGGCGCTCGGCGCATCCATGCGCTCGACGAAGGTCATCAGCTTCTGGCCCATCGCGTCGCGCTTGCCCCAGCGCTCAAGGGACGCCACCACGTCCTCGCCGGTCACGGGCTTGCCGTCGTGGAATGTGAGCCCGGGGCGCAGCGTGAAGCTCCACAGGCGATGGTCCGGGCTCTCGGTCCAGCTTGCGACCATCTGCGGCTGGATGCGGTTCTTCTCATCCGTGCCGAAGAGCGTGTCGTAGACCATGTAGCCGTGGTTGCGCGCCATGTACTGCGTGGTCCAGATCGGGTCGAGGATGTTGAGGTTGGAGTGCGGCACCACGCGCAGCACCTTGCCTTGCGCTGTGGCGAGGGAGAAAACGGCGAGCGCAGCTGCGGCGAAAGCGAGGCGTCGCATGCGAGAATCTCCGCGGTCAGAACGTCGCGTCGCAGGTTAGCAGGGCATGGCAGGCATCGCAATCGGCGCGCTACGGCGCCCCAAGGCGCTCGCGCTCATCTCGCTGGCAGTGATCTCGTTCGTCGCGCCGCTCGCCGAGCGCTGGGGCACCGGCCGCGTGGATCCGTTCAGCAGCTACGGCCTCGCGGAGATGGCGCTCTCGCTCGTCATTCTCTTCTGGTGGTACCACCTCGACAAAGCGGAGCACGCCTATCCGGCGGGCAAGCTGATGAATGCCGGCGTCCTGGTGCTCGCGGTGGTCGCGCTGCCCGTGTACTTCATCCGCTCACGCGGCTGGCAGCGCGGCACGCGCACCATCGCGCTCGCGCTCGTGTTTCTCGGCTTGACCCTGGTGCTCGGCGAGGCGGGCGAACGGCTGGGCGCGTGGCTAGACCGCGGAGGGGCGGTCATTGCGGCCAGGGACGCTGCGTCGGGCGCAGCTTCTCGACCAGGCGCGCGAGGCGCAGGACGCCGTTATCGTCGTAGCGCCGCCCGATGAGCTGCACCCCGATCGGCAGCCCGTCCTCGCTGTAGCTCCAGTTCACCGAGGCGGCGGGTTGCTCCGACATGTTGTACGGAACGGTGAAGGCGATGTGCGGCAGCGCGTCCTGCGGATCGTTGCCCGGCGCGGCGAGCTCCGCCTCATAAGGCAGGATGGGCGAAACGGGTGAAAGCAGGAAATCGTATGGCTCGATCGCGCGGAGCGCCGCTTCGCGCATGCCCATCACTTGCGTGTAGGCCTGCATCACGTCGCGCCCCGAAAAGCGCGCCGCGCGCCACGTGCACCATTCGGCAATGAAAGGCAGCACCTTGGCGCGCTTTTCCTCGGACAGCTGCATGAGGTCGTTCTGCGAGCGTGCCTCGAAGAACCGGCACATGCCATCGAGCATCTCGGCGGTGAGGAACGACTGGACCGGCTCCACCACGCAGCCCGCGCCGGCGAGCGCTGTCGCTGCCGCCTGGGCCGCAACGCGGACTTCGGACTGCACGGACAGTCCGACGCCCATGCCGGGGAGGAAGCCGATCCGCAGGCCGCGCGGCTCGAGCTCGTCCAGAGCGGCGCTGTAATCGCGCTCTTCATAAGGCAGCGACATGAAGTCGCGCGCATCCGGCTTGGCGATGCAGTTCATGAGCGCCGCGGCGTCGTCCACCGTGCGTGTCATCGGCCCGGTGACGCGGCCCATGTACGGCGGGTAGACCGGCACGCGGCCAAGCGAGGGCTTGAGCGCGAAGATGCCGCAATGCGTCGCCGGCAGGCGCACCGAGCCGCCGATGTCCGTGCCGAGGTGAAGCGGCGCGTAGCCCGCTACCGCTGCTGCGGCCGCGCCCGAGCTCGAACCAGAGGTATTGCGGTCGAGCCGCCATGGATTGCGCGTGATGCCGTGCAGGCTGGAGAGCCCCGAGGACAGCATGCCGTAGTCGGGCATGGTGGTCTTGCCGAGGAGCACGCAGCCGGCCTCGCGCACGCGCGCCGCGGGCGGCGCGTCTGCGGCCTGCGGCGGGTCATCCTCGTTGGCGCGCGTGCCGATCGGCGCCGGGTCGCCGCGCGTGTAGATGTTCTCCTTGAGGGTGATCGGCACGCCGTCGAGCGCCGAGCGCGGCTCGCGCGCGCGCCAGCGCGCCTCCGATGCGTGCGCCTCGGCGAATGCCTGGTCGGCGCTCACGAGATACAGCGCGTTGATGCGCGGCTCCCAGGCCGCGATGCGCTCGAGCTGCGCGCGCGCCACCTCCAGCGGCGAGAGCTCGCGCCGCGCGTACGCCGCGGCAAGCTCGCGCGCCGAAAGGTCGTGTATCGCGGCCATCTGCTCGGGAATATATATACTCGCCGCCGCCGTGCGGCGCGGCGAGAAGAGCGCGCCGCAGGCGCTCGAGAGCTACTCGCGCCGCATCAGCCCTTGAGGCACGTGCTCATGAATTTCTTGCGCTCGTCGCCCTTGAGCTTCTTGTCGCTCGCCTGCTTGTTGCAATCCTTCATGCGGCCTTGCTGCTCCTTTTGCGCCGCGGTGGGGGCGGTGCTGCCGCCCTTCAGGCAGGCGCTCATGAACTTCTTGCGCTCGTCGCCCTTCTTGTCGCCGGCGCGCTCGTTGCATTCTTTCATGCGCGTCTGCTGTTTCTTCTGCGCGGCGGTCGGTTCCTTGTCTTTCTTGTCCTGCGCGTAGGCGGGCATTGCGGCAAAGGCGAGGCAAACTGCAGCGATCACGAGTCTCATTGCGGCTCCTCCTCCAGTAGTCGTTCAATGGCGTTGACGAGCTTGGCGTCGTCTGGCTCGACGCGCGTGCCATAGCTCTGCACCCGCGCGCCCTTGCGGTCCACCAGGTACTTGTGGAAGTTCCAGCGCGGCGCCTGGCCGGTGGCGCGCAGGAGATCGGCGTAGAGCGGGTTCGCCTTGAGGTCGGTCTTGGCGAACATCGGGAAGTCGATGGCGTACTGGTTGACGCAGAACTGCGAGATCTCCTTGTTCGAGCCGGGCTCCTGAGCTCCGAAATCGTTCGACGGGAAGCCGAGCACGACCAGCCCTTTCGCCTGGTACTTGCGGTAGAGCGCTTCCAGCCCCTCGTATTGCGGCGTGTAGCCGCACTGGCTCGCGGTGTTGACGACGAGCAGCACCTTGCCCGCGTAATCGCAGAGCGACTGCGTGCGCTCGTCGAGCGTCTGCATCTTGCGGTCGAGGAGCGGCGGGCAGGCGGCCATGGCCGAGGCGCTGGTGCAGAGGAGAACGCTAATAAGGAAGAGGCGCATCGGGCTTGAGCGGTTGCAGGGCGCGGCGGAAATCGTTCTTGATGCGCTCGAGTGCCGCGGTGTCGTCGGCCTCGAAGCGGATCACGATCACGGGCGTCGTGTTCGAGGCCCGGGCGAGCCCGAAGCCGTCGGCGTATTCGACTCGCACACCGTCAATCGTAAGCACGCGCTGGGCGCCTGGGAAGGGCTTGGCGGCCTGCAGCTTCGCCACCAGCGCATGCGGCTCGCCCTCGGCGAGCGCCCAATGCAGCTCCGGCGTCGAGGGCGCATTCGGCAGGCGTTTCAGCACCGCGCTCGGGTCGCGTTCGCGTGAGAGCACCTCGAGCAGCCGCGCGCCGCCGTAGAGCGCGTCGTCGAAGCCGTACCAGCGCTCCTTGAAGAAGGTGTGGCCCGACATCTCGCCCGCGAGTAGCGCCCCGGTTTCCTTGAGCTTCGCCTTGATGAGCGAGTGGCCGGTCTTCCAGATGAGCGGCTTGCCGCCATGGCGCTCGATCCAGGGCGCGAGCAGGCGCGTGCTCTTCACGTCGTAGATGATCTGCGCGCCGGGATTACGCGAGAGCACGTCCTGCGCGAGCAGCATGAGCTGGCGGTCGGCGTAGATGATTTCACCGTCCTTGGTGACCACGCCAAGCCGGTCGCCGTCGCCGTCGAACGCGAGGCCGAGCTCCGCGTCGCCGTTTTTCAGCGTCGTGATGAGCTCGGCCAGGTTCTCCGGCTGCGCCGGATCGGGGTGGTGGTTCGGGAAGCGGCCGTCCACCTCGGTGTAGAGCTCGGTCACCTCGCAGCCGAGCCGCCGGTAGAGCAGCGGCGCGAGCATGCCGGCAACGCCGTTGCCGCAATCCACCGCGATCTTCATCGGCCGCGCGAGCTTGACGTCGCCGGCGATGCGCTCGACGTAGGCGCCGAGCACGTCGGCTTCGCGGCGCTGGCCCGCGCCGGACTTGAGCTCGCCGCGCTCGATGCGCGTGCGAAGCCGCTGGATGTCGTCGCCGTAGAGCGTGTCGCCGGCCACCACCATCTTGAGGCCGTTGTAGTCCGGCGGGTTGTGGCTGCCGCTGACGGCGACGCAGCTCCCGCAATTGAGGTGCACGGCCGCGAAGTACGCGATCGGGGTCGGCGCCATGCCGACATCAATGACGCCCGCGCCGGCCGCCATCAGGCCTTCGGTGAGCGCCGCGATGAGCTCGGGCCCCGAGAGCCGCCCGTCGCGGCACACGGCGAACGTGGGCGCGTTGCGCTCGCGGCCGAGCGAGCCGAGCGCGCGGCCGATGTCGCGCACGATGGGCGCCGTGAGTGTGCGGCCGACGATGCCGCGAATGTCGTAGGTGCGAAAGATCTCGGCGGGGAGCTTCATGGGCGCAGGAAATCCGCGAGGCGCCCCTTGAGCCAGCCGTCGGCGAAGCCGACGTGGCCGCCGGCGCGCGGAAATTCGAGCGTCACGCAGCTCGCCGCGCCGCGCGAGGAGGCGAGCAGCGCGGATTCGGGCAGGAACGGGTCGTTGCGCGCGTTGATCACCAGAGTCGGCACACGGATACGTCCGAGCCAGGCGCCGCTGGAAGACGAGCTCCAGTAGTGCGGCGCATCGCGAAAGCCGTGCAGCGGTGCGGTGAAGAGGTCGTCGAACTCGCGGAAGGTGCGCGCGCGGGCGAGCAGCGCGCCGTCGAACAAGTCCGGGAAGCGGGCGAGCTTGGCCAGGGACTTGGTTTTGAGCGTAGCGAGAAACATGCGCGTGTATAGCAGGCGGTTGAGGCCGCGGTCTAGCGCGCCGGCCGCGGCCGCAAGGTCGAGCGGCGCGGAGATCGTCGCGGCGCGCCGCACCACGCGGCGCGCCTCGTCGCCGCGCTCGCCGAGCCATTTCAGCAGCGCATTGCCGCCGAGCGAGACGCCGATCGCATCCACGGGCGCGGCGAAGCGGCGCAGGATCCAGTCGACTTCCGCGCTGTCGCCGGAGTGGTACGCGCGCGGCAGGCGGTTCGGCTCGCCGGAGCAGCCGCGCCAATGGGGAATGGCAACGCGCCAGCCGGCGCCCGCGAATGCCGGCGCGAGTATGCGCGCATAGTGGCTCGCCGAGCAGCCTTCGAGGCCGTGGAAAAGCACGAGCGGCCGGCCGCTGCCGGCGAAGTCAACGTCGATGAAGTCGCCGTCGGGCGTCTCCCAACGCTCGCGCACGAACGCCACGCGCGGCCGCGGCCGCAGTGTCGCCGCGATGGTTTGCAGGTGGCCGATCAATGCAGCGTCTTGGGCGGCGCCTCGGGCGCGGCGGCCTGCTCCTTCTCCGCCGGCGCGGGCGATGCGTGGTGCACAATCATGCGCCAGCCCGCCGCCGTGCGCAGGTAGACGTTCGTCGCCACCACGGGGAGCGGCCGCGCATCGGCCTGACGCTGGCCCTCTAGCGTGAAGTTCTCGTGCACGCTGTGCACGGCGAGCATCATGCCGCTGAGCGCCACCTGGTTGGTGATGTGTACGCGCGCGCGCGGCCCGCCGGAGAAAATGCGCGCCCAGCTCTCGCGGATCTGGTCCGGGCCGGTGAGGCGCGGGCCGGTCGGATGCACGCAGATGATCTCCTCGTCCTCGGCCCACACCGCCATCATCGCCTCGAGGTCGCAGCGCTCGAGCGCCTCGTAGAACGCGTTCTCGGCATCCTGCGCCGTGGGGAAGATACGCGCGGTCACAGCTCGGCCGCCGCGGCGAGCACGGTGTCGACCGTGAGCTCGCGCATGCAGCGAAAGTGCCCCAGCGGGCATTCGCGCTGGTAACAGGGGCTGCATTCGGGTTTCAGCCACAGGACGCGCGAGCGGCCCGGCTGCGGCGGCGTCTTCTCGGGGCTGGAAGAGCCGAAGAGCGCGACGAGCGGCCGCCCGAGCGCCGCGGCGACGTGCATCAGGCCGGAGTCGTTGCTCACCACGAGCTCGGCGAGCGCGATGATATCGATCGCCTCGTCGAGCGTGGTGCGGCCGGCGAGATTGCGCCCGCCGATACCCTCGGTTGCGGGCACATCGTTTTGCGAGCCGAGCAGCACCACCGGTTGCTTCAACCGCGCGGCGAGCTCGGCGAAATACGGCCAGCGCTTAGCCGGGCCGTACTCCGCGCCCGGGCAAAGCACCGCATAGCCGCTCTCCAACCCGAAGCGCGTGCGCGTCGCCGACGCTTGCGCCGGGTGTACGCGCAACCGCGGCTGCGGCAAAGGCGCCACCGGCTCCGTGTCCGGCGCTTCGGAAAGGCGCGCGTAGTGCTCGCGCATCGCGCGATCGCCGCGCCGGTAAAGCAAATTGAGCAGCCCGTAGCGCGATTCGCCGACGTAGCCGCTCCTCACCGGGATATCGGCGAAGAACGGCACGAGCGCCGCCTTCCAGCTGTTCGGCAGCACGATCGCCTGGCGATAGCGGCGTTCTTTCAGCGCACGCCCGAGCTGCCAGCGCCGGCGCAGGCTCAGCGCGCCGTGGCGAAAAGGCGTGGTGATGACCTCGTCGACCTCGGGCATGCGGCGCGCGACCGGCGCCACCCATTCCGGCGCCAGCATGTCGACCTTCAACCCGGGCCGCTTCTCGCGCAGGCGCGCGAGCAGCGGCTGCGCCATGAGCGCATCGCCGATCCAGTTGGGCGCGACAACTAGGATGCGAGACACAGCGGCAGAATGCGGGACACTCGAAGTCAGTGTCCCTTGACGGGCGCCCCTTTGTAAACGTAGAGCGTGCCGCAGTAGGGACAGCGCGCCTCGCCTTCCTTGGCGACGTCGAGGAACACGCGCGGGTGGCGCGCCCAGAGCGGCACGCCGGGCAGCGGGCAGTGCAGCGGCAGCTGCTTCTCGGTCACCTCGACCTGCTTGGCGGTGTCCGGCGCGCTCATTTGCCCTTTGCCTTCACGGGCGTGAGCCACGGGCGGCGCTTCTTGTCCTTGCAGGTGACGACGTCGAAGAATGCCTTCTGGATCGCTTTGGTGATCGGTCCGGCCTTGCCGGCGCCGATCTGGCGCCCATCGAGCTCGCGGATCGGCGTCACTTCGGCCGCCGTGCCGGTGAAGAAGGCTTCGTCGGCGATGTAGACGTCGTCGCGCGTCAGGCGCTTGGCGCGCACCTCGTAGCCGAGCTCCGTGGCGAGCTCGATGACCGACGAGCGCGTGATGCCGGTGAGCGCGGAGGTGAGCTCGGGCTCGAAGATGCGGCCGTCCTTGACGATGAAGACGTTCTCGCCCGCGCCCTCGGCGACGAAGCCGTCGACGTCGAGCAGCAGCCCCTCGTCGTAGCCATGCTGCGTCGCCTCCAGCGTCGCGAGCACCGAGTTCGGATACGTGCCGGACATCTTCGCGCGCGCCATGGTGACATTGATATGGTGGCGCGCATAGGAGGCGGTCTTTACGCGGATGCCCTTGTCCAGCGCCTCGGGGCCGAGATAGGCGCCCCAGGGCCAGGCGGCGATGGCGACGTGCACCTTGGCGCCGATCGGCGAGACGCCCATCTT
>VBCM01000036.1:15890-31899 GCA_005883675.1 Betaproteobacteria bacterium | reverse complement strand
GAAGTCGGCCCGCGCGACGGTCTGCAGAACGCGAAGCACCTCATGTCCACGGCGGCGAAGAAGGCGTGGATCCGCGCACTCGCCGAGGCCGGGCTGCGCGAGATCGAAGTGGGCTCGTTCGTGCCGCCGAAGCTCATCCCCGCGATGGCCGACACGGCGGAGGTCGTCGCCTTTGCGCGCAGCATCGCCGGCCTCAAGGTGGTCGCGCTCGCGCCGAATCTCAAAGGGTTTCAGCGCGCGCTCGACGCCGGCGCGCACAAGGTGACCTTCCCCGTCTCCGCAAGCCGCCAGCACAGCGAGTCCAACGTACGCATGACGCCCGATGAGATGGTCGAGGAAGTGCGCAACTGCGCGCAGTTTCCGCATCCGAGCGTCGAGATCGAAGGTGCGGTGTCGACCGCGTTCGGCTGCACGATGCAGGGCCTGGTGCCCGAGGACGACGTCGTACGCATCGCCACGCGGCTCGCCGAGTTCTGCGACGGCGTGGCGCTCGCCGATACCGTCGGCTACGCCAATCCGGCGCAGGTGCGGCGGCTCTTTCGCCGCGTGCGCGACGCCATCGGCGACAAGCTGGAAGGCGCGCACTTCCACAATACGCGCGGCCTCGGTCTCGCCAATGCGCTCGCCGCGTACGAAGAAGGCGTGCGGCACTTCGACAGCTCCATGGGCGGGCTCGGCGGCTGCCCGTTCGCCCCGGGGGCTAGCGGCAACGTGATCACCGAGGATCTAGTGTTCATGTTCGAAGCGATGGGCATCGCTACCGGCATCGACCTCGCCAAGCTCTTCGAGGCCCGCAAGATTCTCGTGGAAGCCATTCCCGACGAACCGGTGTACGGCCACACGCCGCTCGCCGGCCTGCCCAAAGGATTCCGTGCCGCTGCTTGAGGGGGTGCGCGTCGTCGAGTTCGCGCATATGGTGATGGGCCCCTCGTGCGGCCTCGCGCTCGCCGATCTCGGCGCCGAGGTGATCAAGGTGGAGCCGCTCGAAGGCGACAACACGCGGCGCCTGGAACATGCCGGCGCCGGGTTCTTCCCGGTGTTCAACCGCAACAAGAAAAGCTTCGCCGTCGATCTCAAGCACCCGGAGGGCCGCGACCTCGTGCTGCGGCTCGTCGCGCGCAGCGACGTGCTCACCGAAAACTTTCGTCCCGGCGCGCTCGACAAGCTGGGCTTCTCGTATGCCACGCTGCGCGAGCGAAATCCGCGTCTCATCTATTGCTCGCTCAAAGGCTTCCTGCGCGGGCCTTATGAGCACCGCGCCGCGCTCGACGAAGTGACGCAGATGATGGGCGGCCTCGCCTATATGACGGGGCTTCCCGACCGGCCGCTGCGCGCCGGCTCCTCGGTGATCGACATCCTCGGCGGCACGTTCGCCGCGCTCGGCATCGTCGCCGCGCTGCGCGAGCGCGACCAGAGCGGCCGCGGCAAGCGCGTAACCAGTTCATTGTTTGAAACGACGGCGCTCCTCGTCGCGCAGCACATGGCGCAATACGAGCTCACTGGCGAGGCGCCGCCGCCCATGTCGGTAAAGCGCCCCGCCTGGGGCGTGTACGACATCTTCGAGACGAAGGACGGCCAGCTCTTCGTCGGCGTGGTGACCGATACGCAATGGGAGATTTTCTGCCGCGAGTTCGGCGAGCCGCAGCTCGCCTCGGATCCGCGCTTGAAGACCAATGGCATGCGCGTCAAGGAACGCGCCTGGCTGATACCGCGTCTCGCCGAAATCCTGCGGCGCTACACCAAGACCGAGCTGGCCGCAAAGCTCGAGGCGATCGGCCTGCCGTTTGCGCCGATCGCGAAGCCTTGGGACCTGCTCGACGATCCCCACCTCAAGGCTTCGGGCGGACTGGTGCCGACGCGTGTGCGCGGCAAGACCATCCGGGTGCCGGCGCTGCCGCTGGAATTCGACGGCGAGCGTCTCGCGAAGCGCGCCGACCCGCCGCAGATTGGCGAGCACGGCGCGCAATTGCTCGCCGAGCTCGGCTGTTCGCCGGCCGAAATCGCCCGCCTGGTTGAGCGCCGTATAGTCGCGCTGTCCGAAAGATAGGAGGAGGACACCAATGAACAGACGCGAAGTTCTGCGTGGCATGCTCGCTGCCGGCGGCGCGTTTGCGCTCGGTGCCTGCGGCACGGCCGCGCCGCTCGGTGCGGGCACCGGCGGCAACGCTCGCCTCACTGGCGGGCGCGTTTCGGTCCGCTGGCTCGGCGGCGGCGTGGTCGAGCTCGCCACGCCGGACTACAAGCAGATTGCCTACGGCGACGCCTGGTTCTGGAACAACGCGGGCTGGAGCCGCTTCTCGGTGCAAAAGCCTCCGGAGTACGCGACGAGCGAAGGATTCGCCAAGTACGTTGCCGCGAAGAACCCCGAAGCCGTGCTCGTGCTGCTCACCCACGACCACGGCGACCACATGGGTGACTACTTCGAGACGCTGAAAGTGTTGAACGCCGCCGGCGTGCCGGTGATGACCGCCGGCCAGAGCGACCTCATGCGCAAGGGTCTTGTGCCCGACTTCAAGAACGCGGGTCTCGAGCCGGCCAAGATCGTCGTCAATAACGGCAGCGGGGTGAACTTCGGCGGCACCGCGCGCCACGGCGGCATGACCGTGCGTCTAGTGCCCGCCGTGCACTCCACGTTCGCGGGCTTCCCGGCCGCCGGCTTCATGCTCGATATCGGCGGCACACGGGTCTACATCAGCGGCGATACCGACCTCTTCGGTGACATGAAAATGCTCGGCGAGCGCTACCAGCCGAATCTGGCGGCCGTGTGCGTCGGCGGCGGCCCCAACACGATGGGCCCGGAAGAAGCTGCTCGCGCCTGCCAGTGGCTCGGCGTGTCGCATGCGATACCGGTGCACTACGCGCACAACGCGCTGGTGAAAGGCAGCGAGGCTGGCGAGGAATTCCGCCGGGCGATGGCGCAAATCGCGCCGCAGGTGCAGGTCGCGGTGATGAAGCCGGGCGAGACCCGGCTGATGCAGACCTGAGGCTTACTTCATGTTGCACTGCTCGACGTAGGCATCGCCGCGGTTCGCGAGCACGGTGCCAAGCGTCTTGTGCATGATACGGCCGTCGGGACCTTTGCCCACGACCTGCAGATAGTAGTTCTGGATCGGGAACTGGTTGCGGTTGAACTTGAACTCGCCGCGCACGCTCCTGAAATCGGCGGCGCGCAGCGCAGCGCGTAACGTGTCCTTGTCCTCGATCCCGCCTTTCACCTTGCGCACCGCCGAGTCGATGAGGAGCGCCGTGTCGTAGCCCGACGCGGCGTAGCCCGTCGGCAGGCGCTTGTACTCGGCCTCGAACGCCGGCACGAATTTCTTGTTCGCCGCATTCTCGAGGTCGATCGACCAGTGCCCAACACTGAAGAGCCCGAGCATCGGCTCGCCGACCGCGCGGATGATGTCCTGATCCGAGCCCCACAGCGGCACGATGAGCTGGATGTCCTTCGACATGCCGGCGGCGACGAACTGCTTGATGAAGTTGACGCCCATGCCACCGGGCAGGAACACGTAGAGCGCCTCGGGCTGCTTCGCCCGGATCTGCGAGAGCTCCGCCGCGTAGTCAAGCTGGCCGAGCTTGGTGTATATCTCATCCACCAGTTTCCCCTTGTACATGCGCTTGAAGCCGGTCGCGGCGTCCTGCCCGCCGACGTAGTTGGGGGCGAGGAAGACGGCGTCCTTGATGCCCTTGGACGTCATGTGCTGCCCTGCCGCCTCGCTGTAGGCCTCGCTCGGCCACGAGGCGGCGAAGAAAAACGGATTGCACTGCGCGCCGGTGTATTGCGCGGGACCGGCGTTCGGGGAAATGAAGAACACCTTGTTGGCGATCGCATCGGGCGCCACCGCGAGCACGATGTTGGAGAACACGATGCCGGTGATGAAGTCGACCTTCTCAAGCCGCAGGTAGCGTTCGGCGATCTGCTTCGCGTTCTCCGGCTTCAGCTGGTCATCGCTCACCAGCACTTCGGCGGGCAGGTCGCCGAGCTTGCCGCCGTTTAGCTTGACGGCGAGATTGAAGCCGTCGCGGATGTCGGTGCCGATCGCGGCGTTCGGGCCTGACAGCGTGCTGATGAAGCCGATTCTGACCTTGTCGGCCGCGTGAACTGCGACTGCCGCTGCCATCGCGGCGGCGAAAGCCAGGCTGCGCATGCTTCCTCCCTAACGTGTCTCGCGCTGGACGCGCATCTTCGGTTCGGCGATCTTGCCGCGCTCGATTACTACTTTCCCGTCGAGCGCAATGGTGCAGTCGCGCATCGGCACGTCGTAATGGCCGCGCGTGTTGCGCTTGCCACCGCCCTGCGTGTTCGGCCCGGTCGAGAAAAGAAAGTTGCCCGGGAAAGTGCGCGCCGCCGCGCGATGGCGCTCCGGCGTGTCGCCGTGCAGCGCGATGCCGTACCAGAGCGCCTGCGGATTCATGCCCCAGCCGAGATGCGACACCGCGTACGGGTCGCGATCGCCAGGGGCTGATTTGCCGTCGTCGAGCCAGTCGCGCATCAGCTTCGCGTCCATGCCACCCTGCACCTCCACGATGTGGCCCTCGCGGATCGTGAGCTTGACCGGATCGGCGACGTAGCGGCAGTAGGGCAGGATGACGATGTCGCCAGGCTGCAGCACCACCGTGCCGTGCGCGCTGCCCTCGTTCGGGAACGTATGAATGTGGCCACCGCCCCAGTGATCGAAGTGGCCGCGCTCGTCCGCATAGCCCCATTGCGTCATCACCGGATACTCGCCGCACTCGTAGCTGAGATCGGTGCCCGCCTCGCTCGAGATGTGCACGCGCTTCGTGCGCTTGTAGAGCGACTCGGCGTACTTGCATGCCTCCTTGAGGCCGGCGGGCGACATGAGCTGCTCGAGATCGTCCGGCGCGTCGATGATCATCAGCACGCGCGTGCCGCCGTCCATCACCTGCTTCAGCCACTTGGTGAAGAGCGGCACATGGAACGCCACGACCATGTCCGCCGCGCTTACCGCTTCCAACGTGCCTTTGCACTGGCCGATGGTCGGCACGCCGACCTTGGTCCACGACGGCAGCGAATTGACGCAGAGCTCGTAGATGTCGGCGCCGAGGTCGTCGGCCGCCGCGAAGGCGGCCTGGATGTACTCCCGCCGCGTGGCGAGATCGCTCACTACTGCGATCGTCTCGCCCTTGCGCACTTCGCACAGCTGCAATTCGCGGCGATAGAGCTGCGCGAGCTTCGCCGGGTTGACTTCCTGCGCGCGGAAACCGGCCTGAATCATGCGCGCATTATGGCGCGCCAGATCTGCTGCGGCGTAGCGGGCATTTGCAAATCGCTGACGCCGTATGGCGCGAGCGCGTTCAGGATGGCGCCCATGACGGCGGCCGGCGCCGCAATCGCGCCCGACTCGCCGCAACCCTTGGCGCCGAGCGGGTTGTGCGTACAAGGCTGGCTTTCGTCCAGCTCGGACACGAAGAACGGCACCTCGGTCGCCCGCGGCAGCGCATAGTCCATGAACGACGCCGAGAGGAGCTGGCCATCCTCATATGCGGTGCGCTCCCCCAGCGCCTGCCCAAGCCCCTGCACCACAGCGCCGTGAAGCTGACCGTGTACGACCATCGGATTGATCACCGTGCCGATATCGTCCACCGCCCAGTAACCGAGGATCTGCACCGCGCCGGTATCGCGATCGACTTCGACTTCGCATACGTGCACGCCGTTGGAGAAGGCGAAGTTCGGCGGATCGTAGAACGCGTTCTCGTCGAGCCCGGGCTCGAGCTCGCCAAGCGGGTAGTTGTGCGGCACGTAGGCGGCGCGGGCCACCGACTCGAAGGTCACCTTGCGATCGGTTCCCGCGACGGCGAACGCGCCCTCGCGAAACTCGATATCGCGCTCCGCCGCTTCCAGCACATGCGCGGCAATGCGCCTGCCCTTGGCGATGATCTTCGCGCCCGCGACGTGCAGCGCGGAGCCGCCCACGGCGATCGAGCGCGAGCCGAAGGTGCCCGTGCCGACCGGTACCGCCGTACGTAGTGGCGTGACCTTGGCCGTGGTTGTGCGTGCCGAGGTAGGCGCTGACGCCGCCGTCGGGCGCGACGCGCAGCTGCGCCGATTCGTAGAAGCCCACGCGCGCGCCCATGGCGCCTGCGAGGCGCGAGGGGGCGACGCCCGACGATTCGACGTAGCAGGCGATGCCGATGCCGCGGCCCGGAGGGCGCTCCTTCGCATAGCCCGAGATCTCGAGCGCACGCTCAAAGACCCTCGGGAAATCGCCGCAGTCGTACGTCGGCCCGACCGGCGTCTTGTATGGCATCGCGCTCACCGGTATCAGATTGCGGCGCCGGATTTCTGCGCGATCGATGCCGAGCTCACGCGCCGCTTGGTCGGCAAGCCGCTCGAGCACATAGCAGGCCTCCGGACGCCCGGCGCCGCGGTAAGCGTCGGTGGGCACCGTGTTGCTGAAGACGCCGGTCACTTCGACGAACACGGCAGGCGTCTTGTAGACGCCGGCGAGCAGCGCGCTGTAGATCGGCCCGGGAATGGCGGCGCCGAAGCTCGAGACGTAGGCACCGAGATCGGCGCGCGTGTGCACGCGCAGGGCGAGGAAATGTCCGTCGTGGTCTAGCGCGAGCTCGGCGCGCGTCACATGATCGCGGCCCTGCGTATCGGAAAGAAACGATTCCGTGCGCCGTGCGATCCACTTCACCGGCCGCCTTAGTTTGCGCGCCGCCCAGACAAGGAGCGTCTCCTCCGGGTAGTGCTTGCCTTTGTAGCCGAAGCCGCCGCCCATGTCGCGCGACACGACGCGTAGCTCCCCTTCGGCGATGCCGAGCTCCTGGCACACGTAGCGGCGAATGTGGTGGGGCGCCTGCGTGCCGCAGTAAAGCGTGTCGCCGGTGGCGATGGCGCCGCGCGTTTCGATCGCCGCACCGCAGAGGCGGTTATTCACCAGCTCGAGCTCGACGCGACGCGGCGCGCGTGCAAACGCCGCCTCGACCGCGGCGCGATCGCCCCGCGTCCAAGTGAAGCACCGCTCGTTTTCCAGCAGCGGCAGCGGCTCGTAGTCCACCTCAACAAGCTCCGCCGCATCCTCGGCCGCAGCGCGCGATTCGGCAAGCACCGCGGCGACCGGCTCTCCCACGTGGCGCACCGTGTCGCGCGCGAGCGCATAACGCGGCGGCTCGACCATGCCCGGAAGCGCCCAGCCACAACGCATCGGCCCGACGTCGTCGCGCGCCATGTCTGCGCCGGTCAGCATCAGGACATCGGCCGGGGCACGCACGCCGCGGATGCACGCATGCGGATGCGGCGAGCGCACGATGGCGCAATGCAGCTCGCCGGGAACCGATAAATCCTCGATGAAGCGACCGCTGCCGGTGAGAAAGCGCTGGTCCTCGACCCGCAGGACCGACTTGCCGATCACTGGAGCTCTTCGCGCAGCAGGTCGAGACGTTCGTAAATGGCGCGGTCGGTGACGATGAAGAGCTCCGCCGCCCCGCCGCGCGGCTCGTGCGCCGCCCAGGTCCAGTGCGGGATGGTGAATACGTCGTGCCGCGACCACTCGAACACCTTGTCGCCGACCGCGGAGCGCCCCTCGCCCGAGACCACGAGGCAGATCGCGTTCCACGTCGCGCGCATGCGTCGCGTCGGCTCGTCGATATGCTTCAGATATAGGTCGAGCGTCGGCATGACGGAGCTGCCGTTTTTCGTATAACGATGCGTGCGCGCGCCATCGGCAGCGCGCGGCGCGCCGGCGAGCGCGCGGCGGGCCTCGTCGCCGGGGAAACGGTACTCGGCGGAGCCTTCGGCGCCGACATCCCAGAAGCGCTCGTCCTGCCGCATGCCCGGCTCGAAGAAGCTTGCATCGAGCATGCAGATCGCTGGCATGTTGGCCGCATCGAACCACACGGTGCGGCGCGTGCCTTCGTTGATGTGGCCGTGCCAGCACATCGGCGGCGTGAGGACGAGGTCGCCCTCGTACATCTCGCAACGCCGGCCGTTGACGATGGTCACCGCGCCTTCCGCCCGCGTGGAGAAGCGAATTGCCGCTGCGGTATGCCGGTGCGGCACCGCCTTGTCACCCGGCTCGAGCACGGTGAAGGCGCCGATCAGATTGTGCGTGGTCACCGTCTCGCCGCCGAAGGCCGGATTGGCGAGGATCAGCGCGCGGCGCTCGACATCCTCGATTCCGACTTCGCTTGCGGCCCGGGATGTGAAGGGCTCGATGTCGCGCCAGCGCCAGTGCATCGGCGCGTCCTTTGCCTGTGGCGCGACCGGCGTGATGCGCTTGTAGCGGTCCCAGAGCGGATGCAGATGGGACCGCTCGAGCGCCGCGATCAGCGAAGCGTCAGGCCGCGCAGTCAACGCTTGTCAATCGACGCGCTGCCGGGGCCGAACGTCGCGACGAACAGCAGCCCGCCGATGATCGCCAGGTTCTTCATGAAGTGGTTCATCTGGTTCGCGTACTGCGCGGCGTCGAATTGCCAGAAACGGTGCGCGGCAAGGGCGGCAATCAGCACGAAGAGCGCGAGCACCCAGGCCACCCAGCGGCTCTTCCACCCGATGATGAGGAGGATCGAGCCGCCGAGCTCGATGACGATGGCGAGCACCGTGAAAAGCTCCGGCGCCGGGAAGCCGAGCTTGGTGAAGTAGCCCACCGTTGCCGAGAAGCCGAGGAGCTTGCGTATGCCGGCGTTGAGAAAGATCGCGCCCATCAGAATCCGCCCGGCAAGCAGGACGAGCGGACGGGAGCTCGGTGCGATAGCGGTGTTGTTCATGGTCCCTCCTTTGTGCGGCGGATTATGCCGGAAACGCCTGTCAGTCGAGCTTCGCCCCCGAGGCCTTGGCGACCTGCCCCCAACGCTCCACTTCCCCGGCAATGAAGGCGGCAAACTGCGGCGGCGTAGTGCCGGCAGGCTCGAGCCCTTGGTGCATCAGGGTCTCGCGCGCGTCCGGCGCATTGAGCGCCTGCACGAGCACGGTGTTCAGCTTCGCGATGACCTCCGCCGGCGTGCCGGCTGGCGCAACAAGTCCGCTCCAAAAGTAGGCGTCGTACTTGGGCAGCCCCGCTTCCGCGAACGTCGGCACATCGGGCAGGGCCGAGTCGCGCTTCATGCCGGTGATCGCGAGTGCGCGCACTCGGCCCGACTTGATGTGCGGCAGCAGCACCACTTGCCCTTCGAAGATGGCCTGCACTTGCCCGCCGACGAGGTCATTGATGGCGGGCGCGCCGCCCTTGTACGGCACATGCAGGAGATCGACGCCCGCGATGCTCTTGAAGAGCTCGGCCGCGAGATGTGGCGGCGTCCCGCTGCCGGCCGAAGCGTAGGACAGCTTGCCGGGGCTTTTCTTGGCGAGCGCGATGAAATCCTGCAGCGTGCGCGCCGGCACCTGCGCATTGACGGCGGCAATGATGGCGCCGCGCGACACGAGGCTGATCGGCGCGAACGCCGTGCGCGGATCGTAGGCGAGATCGTGATAGAGGCTCGGCGCGATCGCGAGTGTGCTCGTGCCACCGTGCCGCCGGCGCCGGGGCGGTTGTCGACGACAACCGGCTGTCCGAGCGCTTCGGCAAGTTTGTGCCCGACCAGGCGGCCGACGATGTCGGTCGGCCCGCCGGGCGGGAACGGCACGATGAGATGGATCGGCTTGGCGGGATAGCTCTGCGCTAGCGCGGTTGAGGCGCATAAGCCGAGCACTGTGATCAGAAAGCGGAGCATCAGATTTCCACCGTTGTCGCGTCGTAGCGGAACAGCCATTCGTAGCGCTCGGCAATGCGCTGGCTCGCCCATTCGCGGTCGATGAACCGGCGGCCTTCGTCCGGGTCAGCGAGGGCACGGTTATGGAACCGATGGATGTTGGCCGCCGAGCCTTCTACCGTGCGGCGCGTGCGCTCGCGCCGCGCTGCCTCGTAGCGCTGGAGCGCCGTCTCCACCTCATAGCCTGCGAGGCAGCGCGCGAGTACATAGCCGTCTTCGATCGCCATCACTGCGCCTTGCGCGAGGAACGGGAGCATGGAATGTGCCGCATCGCCGAGCAGCGTGACGCGGCCCTCGGACCAGCGCTCGAGCGGCGCGCGCACCATGAGGGCCCACTTGTAGGGCACGTCGATCGCCCGGATGAACGACTGGATGTCCGGGTGCCAGCCGCGAAAGTCCGAAACCAGTTCTTCCTGGGTGCCGCGCGCGCTCCACGACTCGACGCGCCAGTCGGCGCGCTCGAGCGCGCCGACGAAGTTCATGAGGCGGCCCGCACGCAGCGGGTAGTGCACCACGTGGCCGCCCGGCCCGACCCCGATCACGCCCGTAAACTCGGCGCGATCCGCGCCGAAGAGCGACTGGCGGATGCGCGAATGCACGCCGTCCGCGCCGACGAGCGCGTCACCCCGTACTGCGGCGCCGTTTTCGAGCTGCAGCGTGACGCTGTCGTCGTCTTGGGCGAAGCCGCGACAGCGCGCGCCGAGATGCAGGGCCTGGGGTTTTGCGCGCTGCAGCGCACGGGCGAGCACGTCCAGGAGATCGGGGCGGTAGACGGTGAAGTACGGAGCGCCGTAGCGTTCGATCGATACCGTGCCGAGGTCGAAGAGCTTCCAGGTCTCGCCGGTCTGCCAATGCCGGATTTCCTTGCCCTGCGTCTCGCACGACAGGGTCTTGAGCTCCTCGCCGATGCCGAGCGCGTAGAGCACGCGCGTGCCGTTCGCGGCGAGCTGCACGCCGGCGCCGACCTCTTTCAGCTCCGCTGCCTGCTCGTAGACATCGACGTCGATGCCGTGCTTGAGCAGCGCGAGCGCGGCGGTCAGCCCGCCGATGCCGCCCCCGGCGATCAGAACGCGCATGGCGCCCAACTATACTTCAGCGCATGCGACTGACTCTGGCTTGCGGCCGCTACGACCGCACGCAGGCGTTGATCGACGAGCGCGTGAAGATCGAAGGCGTGGACGAGCTCACCTATCTCCCGCTGCGGCCGGGCGAAACCTTCTGGCGCATGCTGAATCACGAGGAGTTCGACGCCTCGGAAATGTCGCTCTCCTCCTACACCATCCTGCGTTCGGAAGGCGATGAACGCTTCATCGCGATCCCGGTGTTCCCGTCGCGCGTCTTTCGCCAGAACGCGCTCTACGTGCGCGCGGATTCGCCCCTGCGCGAGCCGCGCGAGCTGAAAGGCAAGCGCATTGGCGTAGGCGACTACCAGATGACTGCCGCCGTCTGGACAAGGGGCTTCCTGCAGCACGAGTATGGGGTGCCGCCGCAGGATATGAGCTGGATCGTGGGCAGGCCGATCCGCGCGATCCGCCAGCCGCAGGATGTGCGCATCGCGGCGCTCGGCGGCGCCGCCATCCTGGAGGAGCTCCTCGAGCGCGGCGAGATCGACGCGCTCATGTCGGTGATGATCCCGCAGGGCCTGGGCAAGACCGTGCGGCGGCTAATACCGCACTTCCGCGAGGTCGAGCTCGCGTACTACCGCAAGACGCGCATCTTCCCGATCATGCACACGCTGGTCCTGCGCCGCGCGGTCTACGAAGCGCGGCCATGGCTGGCGGTGAATCTGTACCGGGCGTTCGTGCGCGCCCGCGACGCGGCGCTGCGCCACCTGTACGACACCGATGCGCTCACGGTCAGCCTGCCGTGGCTGATCGACGAGATGGAGCGCAGCCGCGAGATCCCGTGGGACTATTCGATCGAAGGCAGCCGGCCGACGCTCGAAGCGCTCGTTCAGTATCTCGACGAGCAGCAGCTCACGCGACGCCGCGTGGACGTCGCGGAGCTCTTTGCGCCGAACGTGGATCCCGCGCTCGGCGCCTATCTCGGCGCAACCGCCGAGGAACGCTAACGCTTCATTACGGCGTCGGCGCCCGCCTTGCAGACAACTTCGTCCTGCGAGCCGGTGCCGCCGGAGCAGCCGATGGCACCGATGAGCTGCCCGTTGTCGACGATCGGGATGCCGCCGCGCGAGGCGATGACGTCGTCGAGGGTGAGCAGATAATGCAGGTTACCTTCCTGTACGCCATTCTCGAAGATCTTCGTCTCGCGCCGATATTTCGCCGCGGCGCGCGCCTTGTGCTCGGCAATGGCGACCGAGCCGATCTGCGCGCCGTCCATGCGGGCGAACGCGACGAGGTTGGCGCCCGAGTCGACCATCGCCACGTTGAGCTTCCAGCCGCGCTTCTTCGACTCGGCGACCGCCGCATTGATCGCGGCCTGCGCGCGGTCTAGCGAGATCGGCGACCCGTAAGGCAGGTCGAAGGGCATCTTGTCGGGCACGGCATCGCGCGGATTGGGCTGCGCCGGCTGCTGCGCCGCGGCGCCGGCAGCGAGGGTTGCGGTAACTGCTGCGAATAGCAGACGCTTCATGGTTACTCCTCCCGGGGTTGACGATGGATGGCTGAACAGTCAGCCGAGCGCTTTAATTCCAGCGGCGGCAATTTGCTCATCTTCGTGCGACTGCACGCCGGAGACGCCGACCGCGCCGACGCAGGTGCCGTCGATGACGATGGGCACGCCGCCCTGCACGGGCGTCACTTCGGGCATGCGCAAGAGCTCGATGCGCTTCGCCACCCGCTCCTGCCAGTTCGCGGTCGAGCGGCGCGTCTCGGCGGCGGTGCGTCCCTTCTCGAGCGCGATGCGCGCGTTGGCGGGCGTCGCGCCGTCCATGCGCGCGAGGTGCAGGAGGTGCCCGCCATCGTCGAGGATGGCGATGCACACGTTCCAGTTGTTCCTTCGTGCTTCGGCTTCGGCGGCGCTCGACATCTTCTTGCAGTCGTCGAGCGTCAGCATGGGACGTTGTTTCATGAGCGCAGGGCCTCTTTGATTTGCGTGAGTGCGGCGGGATCCTCGATAGTGGTGAGATCGCCCGGGTCGCGGCCTTCGGCGAATGCCTGGATGGCGCGGCGCAGGGTCTTGCCCGAGCGCGTTTTCGGCAGCAGCGTCACGAAGTGCACGGCGGAAGTGCGCTTCGCCGCGTCCTTGAGCACCGCGAACGCGAGCGGCATCTGCCCCTTCAGGTCGTCGGCGACGCCGACCACCGCGCATTCGGCGACGTTCGGGTGCATGTTGACCGCTTCCTCGATCTCGCGCGTGCCGAGGCGGTGGCCGGCCACATTGATGACGTCGTCGGTGCGCCCGAGGATGTAGTAGTAGCCGTGCTGATCGCGGATGCCCCAGTCGAAGGTCGAGTAGATGAGCTGGTCCCTGAAGTCGCGGAAATAGGTGTCGACGAAGCGCTCGTCGTCAGCCCAGACGGTCGACATGCAGCCCGGCGGCAGGGGCGGCGCGATCGCCACCACGCCTTTCTCGCCGACGCCGACCGGCTTGCCGGTCTGCTCATGGAGCAGCCGCACGTCATAGCCGTACACCGGAAAACTCGGCGAGCCCATCCTGATGGGCGTTTTCTCCACGCCCGGCTGTGCGGAGAGCAAAGGCCAGCCGGTCTCGGTCTGCCAGTAATGGTCGATCACCGGCCGGCCAAGCGACTCGGCTATCCACTTGTGCGTCGGCTCATCGAGCGGCTCGCCGGCAAGGAACAGGTGCTTGAGCGACGCGAGGTCATGCTTGCGCAGATAGGAGACGTCGTGCTTCTTCAGCACGCGGATCGCGGTGGGCGCCGAGAACATCACCGACACCTTGTAATCCTGCACGATCTTCCACCAGATACCGGCATCGGGCCGGATCGGCACGCCCTCGTACATGATCGTCGTCATGCCGGCGATGAGGGGCGCATAGATGATGTACGAGTGGCCCACCACCCAGCCGATGTCGGAGGTGGTGAACATGGTCTCGCCCGCCCGGCCGCAGAAGATGTACTTCATCGATGAGGCGAGCGCTACCGCGTAGCCGCCGACATCGCGCTGCACGCCTTTCGGGCGGCCGGTGGTGCCCGACGTATAGAGAATGTACGACGGCTCGTTCGATTCGAGCCAGGCGCACGCCACGCTCGCGCCGGTGAAGTCCTTGGCGAGCGTCGTCCAATCGACGTCGCGGTCGGCGACCACCGGCATGTCGACGTCGAGCCCCCTTCGCCAGATGA
Organism: Betaproteobacteria bacterium; assembly: GCA_005883675.1. Lineage (GTDB taxonomy): Bacteria > Pseudomonadota > Gammaproteobacteria > Burkholderiales > SG8-39 > SCGC-AG-212-J23. The sequence goes on along the minus strand of VBCM01000036.1, from coordinate 17,921 downwards.
GCACCTTGCGCGGCGGATGCTTGGCGAGCTTGAGCGACTCGTCGACGAGCGACTTGTAGAGCACGGTCTTGCCCATGCGGCTGCCGCCGTCGGCGGTGAGCATGAGCACGGGTTTCGCATCATCGATGCGTGCGGCGAGGCTCGCCGCCGCGAAGCCGCCGAACACCACGGAGTGGATCGCGCCGAGGCGCGCGCAGGCGAGCATGGCGAACGCGGCCTCGGGGATCATCGGCATGTAGATGATCACTCGCTCGCCGCGCTTCACGCCGAGCGACTGCATCATCGCCGCCACGCGGTTCACTTCGGCGTGCAGCTCGCGGTAGGTGAAGCTGCGCGTCTCGTTGACCTCGGTGGAGATCCACACGAGCGCCGGCTGCTCGGCTCGCGCCGCGAGGTGCCGGTCGATGGCGTTGTGGCAGAGATTGAGCTCGCCGCCGACGAACCAGCGCGCAAACGGCGGCCGCGAGTAATCAAGCACCTGCCGGAAGGGACGGTGCCACTCGACGAGCGCCGCCTGGCCGCGCCAGAAGCCCTCGCGGTCCTCCAGCGAGCGGCGGTGGAATTCGCCGTAGGTCGTCATAGGCCTAGTTTAACTAGCGGCGGCGGTCGTGGATCATCTTGGCGATACGGTGCAGGCGCTTGAGCACCTCGGTCGCCGCGCCGCCAATGCTCCTGAGCTCGACGCGCTCGAGGGTCTGCAGCGCCTGCTCTACGTCGGCCGGAAGGCGTGGCGCCGCCGACGCCGGGGCAGGCGCCGGCGCGGCGGCGCTCGGCGCGGTATCGAGCCGCTGCAAGGCGATGCCCATCAGCTCCTCGATGGTGGCCGCCTCATCTGCGCCAAGCGACGCGACTCCCACGCGGCTGACGATGTTGAGCGGCTGTTTGCCGAAGGTGATCTTCGCCTGCTCGAGTTGCACACGCAGCCGTTCGGCGAGCTTTTGTATCTGCGCGGCGGAGGTGCCGGGCGCCACGACCATGAACGTGGCCGCCGCGGTGCGCGCAATCGAATCCTCGGCGCGGATCTGGCTCGAGACGAGCTTCGCAATACGGGCGAGCACCTGATCGGCGGCGTCCTTGCCGGCGGTGCGTGCGACCTCGCGATGGTTTTCGATGCGCAGCGCCATCAGCGCAAGATCGGCGCCGTGGCGCCGCGCGAACGAGAAGCGCTTGCGGCTCTCGGTGACGAGATATTCGCCGGTGTGCGTTCCGGTAAGGCGATCTCGCGTGGCGGAGACGTCTCGGACCTGGCGCGCGGTTTCGAGCTCCTTGCGTGTGGAGACCAGCCGCAGGACGTTGTCGAGCCGCGCGAGCACTTCGGCCGCGTCGGCCGACTTGGCGATGAAGTCGTGCGCACCGGCCTCGCGCGCGCGCTGCTTGTTCGCCTGCTCCTCGACACCGGAAATGACGACCACCGGCAGCTCGCGGATGCGCGCATCGGTCGAGCTGCGCATGCGCGAAAGGAGCCCGAAGCCGTTGAGCTTCGGCATGTCGAGGTCGGTGAACACCATGACGATGGAGCGGTCGCCCTCGATCGCGCTCCAGGCCGCCTCGCCGTCGGCCTCCTCGCGCACGTCGAACGCGCCGCGCAGGATCGTGGCGAACGTCTTGCGCACGAACTTGGAATCGTCGACGACCAGCACGCGCTTTCTCGCCTGCTCGGTCGCCGGCGCCAAGCGCGCTTACTCCGAGAGATCGACCACGATGCGGCGGTTCACCCTGGCGTTGATGAAGTCGTCGAACACGCCCGGCAGCTCGCGGAACGGGATCGTGCGGCACATCTCCTTCAGGAGCGGCGGCTTGAGGTCGCTCGCCAGGCGCTGCCACACCATGTCGCGGATGTCGCGCGAGCTCTCGCCGGAATTGATGCCGAGCAGGCTCACGCCGCGCAGGATGAACGGCATCACCGTGGTGTTGAGGTTGAAGCTCGCCGCGAGCCCGACCGAGGCGATGACGCCGTTCTCCTTCATGGTGCTTGCGATCCACGCCAGCATGTCGCCGCCGAGGTTGTCGACGGCGCCCGCCCAGGTCGCC
>VBCM01000036.1:0-15865 GCA_005883675.1 Betaproteobacteria bacterium | reverse complement strand
ACTCGGCCTCGCTTTGCTTGCCGGTCACCGCGACCACCTCGTGGCCGCGCTTGGCGAGCATCGCGAGCGCCATCGAGCCGACGCCGCCCGTCGCGCCGTTGACGAGCACCGGGCCGTTTGCCGGCTTGAGGCCGTTGTGTTCCATGCGCACGAGGGCGATGCCCGCGGTGTAGCCGGCCGTGCCGAAGGCCATCGCCTCCCACAGCGACATTCCCTGCGGCACCTTGCTGATCCAATCGCCGTTGACGCGTGCGTAAGGCGAGTACCCGCCGTCGTGCGACACACCGATGTATTCGCCGCCGGTGGTGAGGACCGCGTCCCCTTTCTTCCAGCGCGGGTGAGTCGAGGAGACGACCGTGCCGGCGAAATCGATGCCGCCGATGGTCGAGGGGCGGCGCAGGATCTTGCCCTTGCCGGTGACGGCGAGCGCGTCCTTGTAGTTGACGTCCGAGTACGCCACGCGCACCACCACGTCGCCGGGATCGAGCTCGTCCAGCGTGTAGTCGACGAATTCCGCACGCATCTTCTTGTCCGGCGTTTCGGTCAGCTTATAAGCCTTGAAGCGTTCCATGATGTCCTTTCTATTGCGCCTTGATGCCCGCCTGCTTCACGACGCCGGTCCACTTGGCCGTCTCCGCCGCGATATGCTGGCCGAACTCGGCGCTCGTCATGTGCAGCACGTCCGCGCCTTCGAGCTCGAAGCGCTTCTGCGTCTCGGGCGAATCGACGATGGCACCGATCTCGGCTTGCAGCCGCTGTAGCACGGTGGCCGGCGTGCCGGCCGGCGCGACGATGCCCCACCAGTTCGTGGCTTCTGCGCCGGGCAGCCCGGCTTCGGCAAAGGTCGGCACGTCAGGCAGCGCCGCGAGCCGGTGCGGGCCGCCGACGCCGAGCGCGCGGAGCTTCCCTGTGCGCACGTGCGGCACGTTCTGCACCGCGCTGCCGATATTCATTTGCACCTGGCCGGCGATCGTGTCGGTGAGCGCCGGGCCGCCGCCCTTGTATTGCACGATGACGATGTCGATGCCCGCCTGCAGGCGGAAGAGCTCGGTAGCGAGGTGCTGGAAGCTGCCGACGCCCGCGGCGGCCGCGTTCAGCTCGCCGGGCTTGCGCTTTGCCAGCGCGACGAGCTCCTGCAGCGAGCTCACCGGCAGCGCGGGCGGCACGACGAGCAGGCTCGGACCGGTGCCGACCGCCGCGACCGGCACGAACCATTGCAGCGATTCGTGGGGCAGCTGCCCGAGCGCGATGCTCACCGGGAAGCCCACCGAGACGAAAAGCAGCGTGTAGCCATCGGCAGGCGATTTCGCCGCAGCATTGATGCCGATGGTGCCGCCTCCACCGCCACGGTTGTCGATGATCACCCCCTGCCCGAGGCGCTCGCCGAGCTGCGCGGCCACCACGCGTCCTACGACGTCGTTCGAGCCGCCCGGCGGGAACGGGATGATGAGCCGCACCGGCTTCGCCGGATAGGCCTGCGCGTGCGCCCAAGCAGTCAAAAGCAGGAAGAGAAAGCCCAGGACAAGGCGCATCGCCATATTCTTGCACTTTACTTGCGGCGCTCGGTACGCAGGTATTCGACGGTCTGCATCTCGTGCAGGCGGCTGACGGTGCGCTGGAACTCCGCCGCCTGCTCGCCCGCCGTGAACAAATCCTCGGGCTCGGCGGCGGCGGAGACGATCAGATTCACGCGGTCGTCGTAGAACACATCGACGAGCCAGGTGAAGCGCCGCGCGGCATCCGAATCCTTGGGCGACATGCGCGGCACGCCCGAGAGCATCACGGTGTGGAAGCGCTTCGCCAGATCGACATAGTCGGCGTACGAGCGCGGCCCGCCGCAGAGGACCTCGAAGTCGAACCAGACGAGGCCGCCGGCGCGCTTGCGATACGGGAGCGTGCGCCCTTCGACGTCGAGCGGCTGCTTTTCTTCCTCGACGTCGCGCAGCTCGTCGAAGATTTTCGCGAGCGGCGCGTCGGAGCCGACGTGGTAGACCTTCATGCGCTCCATCTTCAGCCGCCGGTAGTCGGTGCCGTTGTCGACGCCGACGACGTCGAGCCGCTGTTTGATGAGCTCGATGGCGGGCAGGAAGCGCTCGCGCTGCAGGCCGTTCGGATAGAGCGCGTCCGGGTGGTAGTTCGACGTCATCACAAACTCGACGCCGCGGGCCATCACCTGCTCGAGAAGGCGCCCGAGAATCATGGCATCGGCGATGTCGGCGACGTGGAACTCGTCGAAGCAGATCAGGCGGTGGCGCCGCGCGGTGCGCTCGGCAACCGCGGCGAGCGGGTCCTCCGTGCCGCGCAGCTCATCGAGCTCGCGATGGATCTCGCGGACGAAGTGATGGAAGTGCACGCGGCGCTTCCTGACGAGCGGCACGCAGCGGTAGAAGGCGTCCATGAGGAAGCTCTTGCCTCGCCCGACCGGGCCCCAGAGGTATACGCCCTTCGGCAGCTCGGGGTGCACGAGCAGGCGCTTCAGCGCCGTGTTGCGCCGCGCCTTGTAGGCGCTCCATTCCTCGTAGAGGCGCTGCAGGCGCTCTACCGCGCGCCACTGCGCGGGATCGGAGACGAAGCCGCGCTGGGCGAGGCTCTCCTCGTACAGCGCGACGACATCGGCCGTCACGGCAGCTTGGCGATGAGGTCGTGCGCGCTGCGCTCGAGGAGCTCGCGCAGCGTCACCGGGCTCTCCTTCGTGGTATCCATCGCAATGCGCAGCTCCTGCATGCCTTCCCAGGCGATGCTGCCATCGCGGCTGTCCCAGATCTGGAAGTACAGGCGCGCGTCACCGAGCTGCGTATCGATGATGCGCAGTCCGAGGATGCCGAGGCGGTTCTTCGAATTCTGCGAAAAGCCCTGGAGCTTTAGCTGCCCGATGTACCGCGCCCCCGTGGAAGCCCCCAGCCGTCGCAGCACGTCGGCCGGCAGGAGCGCTGTGTCACGGTAGTCCTCGTACATGCGCCGGTAGGCCTCCACGAGACCGGTGCGGTTGACCGCGCTCAGCGTTTCGGCGAGCGTCACCACCTTTATGCCCGGGCGCTGGGCAGCCATCACGTCGGCGAACGCCAGCGCCACGGTCTGCTTCTCCTGCTCCTGGCCGGTGACGGTGGAGGGCGTGATGAACGCGATGCCCGCCGCCTCGAGGTCGCCCTTGCCGAGCGACAGCACGTGCTCGTTCTGCGTCGCGTAATACCACGGCGCCATGCTGCAGCCCGCGGCCGCCATCACCAGCGCGAAAACGAAGCACCTCATATGTTGATCGCGCGCTTGTCGACTGCGAGCGCCGCGTCCTTCATCGCCTCGGAGAGCGACGGATGGGCGTGGCAGATGATGCCGATGTCCTCGGCGGACGCACCGAACTCCATCGCCGCCACCGCCTCGGCGATGAGCTCGCCCGCGAACGGCCCGATGATGTGCACGCCGAGGACGCGGTCGGTCTTCGCGTCGGCCACGAACTTCACCAGCCCTGCCGGGTCCCCCAGCGCCCGCGCCCGCGCATTGGCAGCAAACGGGAAGCTACCCACGCGGTATTCGGCGCCGCGCGCCTTGAGCTGCTGCTCGGTCTCGCCGACCCAAGCGATTTCCGGGGTCGTGTAGATCACCCATGGCACCGTGTTGAAGTCGACGTGCGGCTTCTGTCCAGCGATGCGCTCGGCAACCGCCACGCCCTCCTCCTCGGCCTTGTGCGCGAGCATCGGCCCGCGCACCACGTCGCCGATCGCCCAGACGTTCGGCAGGTTGGTCCGGCAATCGGCATCGACGGCGATGAAACCGCGCTCATCGAGCTTGAGCGCGACCGCAGGGGCGTTGAGTCCCTCGGTGTTGGGCAAGCGACCGATGGAAACGATGAGTCCGTCGCATTCCAAGGTTTTGGATGACTTATCGGCTGTAGTGTACTGAACTTGCACTGTTTTCTTTCGCTCAACTGGGCCGACTTTGACGCCCAGCTCGATCTTCAGCCCCTGCTTGGCGAAGATCTTCGCTGCCTCCTTCGCGATGGCCTCATCGGCTGCGCCGAGAAAGGCAGGAAGCACCTCCAATATGGTCACGTCCGCCCCGAGCCGGCGCCACACGCTCCCCATCTCGAGCCCGATTACGCCTGCGCCGATGACGCCAAGCCGCTTTGGCACCTCGCCAATCGCCAGCGCGCCAGTGTTGCTGAGGACAAGCTTCTCGTCGAACTCCACGCCGGGCAGGGCTCGCGGATTGGAGCCGGTGGCGACGATTACATTCTTTGCCTGCACCGTGTCCTTCCCTACCGCGATCTGGTAGCCGTCCGCGGCGGCCTTGACGAAGCTGCCGTGGCCCGGGAAGAACTGGATCTTGTTCTTGCGGAAGAGGTAGGCGACGCCGTCGTTGCTCGCCTTCACGACCTTGTCCTTGCGCCTGAGCATCTGCGCGAGGTCGAGGTCGAGCCCCTTCACCTTCACGCCGTGGTCGGCGAATTGATGCGCAGCCTGCTCGTAGTACTCCGAGGACTGGAGCAGCGCCTTGGAGGGGATGCAGCCGACATTCGTGCAGGTGCCGCCGAGCGCGGGCTTGCCGTCGGCGCCGCGCCAGTCGTCGATGCACGCCGTCGCGAGGCCGAGCTGCGCCGCGCGGATGGCGGCGACGTAGCCGCCGGGGCCGCCCCCGATCACCACCACGTCGAAGGCCGCCACGCTAGAGCTCCAGGATCAGGCGGGCGGGGTCTTCGAGCGCCTCCTTGATGGCGACGAGGAATAGCACCGCCTCGCGGCCGTCGATGATGCGGTGGTCGTAGGAGAGCGCGAGGTAATTCATCGGCCGGATCACCACCTGGCCGTTCTCGGCGACCGGCCGGTCCTTGGTCGCGTGCACGCCAAGGATCGCCGACTGCGGCGGGTTGATGATCGGCGTCGAGAGCATCGAGCCGAACACACCGCCGTTGGAGATGGAGAACGTGCCGCCAATGAGCTCTTCGAGCGTGAGCTTGCCGTCCTGAGCGCGCTTGCCGAACTCGCCGATGGTCTTCTCGATCTCGGCGAAGCTCATGCGATCGGCGTCGCGCAGGATCGGCACCACCAGCCCGCGCGGGCTGCCCACGGCGATGCCGATGTCGAAGTAGCCGTGGTAGACGATGTCGGCGCCGTCGATCGAGGCGTTGACGACGGGAAAGCGCTTCAAGGCATGCACCGCCGCCTTGACGAAGAACGACATGAAGCCAAGGCGCGTGCCGTGCTCTTTCTCGAAGCGCTCCTGGTACTTCTTGCGCATCTCCATCACGGGCTGCATGTTCACTTCGTTGAAGGTCGTGAGGATCGCCGCGGTCGACTGTGACTGCACGAGCCGTTCGGCCACGCGCTGGCGCAGGCGCGACATCGGCACGCGCTGCTCCGGGCGGCCGGCGAGCAATTGCTCGAGGTTGATCGGGGGCGCCGGCTGCTGCAGCGCCGGCCGCGGCTGCGATTGCGCCGGCGGCTTCGCCGCTTCCAGCACATCGCCCTTGGTGACGCGGCCATCGCGCCCGCTGCCCTGCACTTTCGAGGTGTCGATGCCGCGCTCGGCGGCAAGCTTCTGCGCAGCCGGCATCACCGGCGGCTGGGCCGCTTTTGGCTTCTCGGCGCTCGTTTCCTTCTTCGCCGCCGGCGCGGCCGCGGCCCCCGCTTTCGCTTCGGTGTCGATCTGCGCGATGACGTCGCCGGAACCGACCGATTCGCGCGCCTTCTTCATGATCCGCACGAGCACGCCGTCGGCAGGCGCGGGCAGCTCGAGCACCACCTTATCGGTCTCGATGTCGATCAGGTTCTCGTCGCGTGCGACACTCTCGCCTTCCTTCTTGTGCCAGTCGAGGAGCGTCGCTTCCGAGACCGACTCGGAAAGCTGCGGCACTTTCACTTCGATGATCGCCATCTCCTGCTCCCGTTCAGTTTTTCCCCGGCTTCGGCTAAGCGTCCACCGGGTTAACGAAAAACCAGCGAGTAACTCGCCGGGCTGAATTCCGTACTAAGTACGAATGCTTATTACGTACTAAGTACGGAATTGGTCATTTGTATTTGCCGAACGCCTGCTCCACCAGCGCCTTCTGGCGCTCGTTGTGCCGCGCCACGTAGCCGCCCGCGGGCGAGGCGGACGGCGGCCGGCCGGCATAGTACAGCTTCTGGTCCTCGCGCATGTTTTCGCGGAAGTAGTGCGCGCTCTCGTACCACGCGCCCTGGTTCTGCGGCTCCTCCTGGCACCACAGCACTTCGCTGGCCGCCGGGTAGCGGCGCATCTCCGCCTGGAACTGCTTGTGCGGGAAGGGGTAGAGCTGCTCGAGGCGGATGATGGCGACGTCATTGCGCTGCAGCTCGATGCGCTTCGTAGCGAGCTCGTAATACACCTTGCCGCAGCAGGCGATGATGCGCTTCACGCCCTTCTCGTCCAGCGTGGTGGTATCCGGAATCACCGTCTGGAAAGCGCCATTGGCGAGGTCGTTGATCGAGGAGGACGCCTCCTTTTTGCGCAGCAGCGACTTCGGCGTCATGACGATCAGCGGCTTCCGGAAGGGGCGCAGCATCTGGCGACGCAGCAAGTGGAAGACCTGCGCGGCGGTGCTCGGCACGCACACCTGCATGTTGTGCTCGGCGCAGAGCTGCAGGTAGCGCTCGAGCCGCGCGGACGAGTGCTCCGGCCCTTGGCCTTCGTAGCCGTGTGGCAGGAACATCACCAGCCCGCAGACCCGCCCCCACTTGGTCTCGCCGGACGAGATGAACTGGTCGATCACCACCTGCGCGCCATTGGCGAAGTCGCCGAACTGCGCCTCCCAGATGACGAGCGCATTGGGCTCCGCGGTGGCGAAGCCGTACTCGAAGCCGACCACCGCTTCTTCCGAGAGCACCGAGTCGATCACCACGAAGTCACCCTGGTCCTTGGCGACGTTCTGCAGCGGGATGTAGGTGCCTTCGTCCCAGCGCTCGCGCTCCTGGTCGTGCAGCACCGCATGCCGATGGGCGAAGGTGCCGCGGGCCGAATCCTGGCCGGACAGGCGCACGTCGTAACCATTTGAAAGGAGCGAGGCGTAGGCGAGCGTCTCGGCCATGCCCCAGTCGACGGGCAGCTTGCCGGCGGTCATCTGCTTGCGCGCGTCGATCACCCGCATGACCGTCGGATGGACCTTAAAGCCCTCGGGCACCGTGGTCAGCGGCTCGGCCAGGCGCTGTAGCTCCGCGAGCGGCACGTGGGTATCCGCGGCGTCGGTCCACTTCGAGTTGAGGAACGGCGCCCAGTCCACCGCGAACTTGCTCTTGAAGTTGGAGAGCACCGGGCTCACCGTCTGCTGGCCCGCATCCAGCGTATCGCGGTAGCGCTTGATCATTGCCTCCGGCTCCTCCGCGCTTACCACGCCCTGCGTCACCAGCCTGTCCGCATAGAGCTTGCGCGTGCCCGGGTGCTGGCTGATCTTCTTGTACATGAGTGGCTGCGTGATGAACGGCTCGTCCTGCTCGTTGTGGCCGAGCTTCCTGAAGCAGACGATGTCGATCACCACGTCCTTGTGGAACTTGGCGCGGAAGTCGAGCGCGAGCTGCGTGACGAAGAGCACCGCCTCCGGGTCGTCGCCGTTCACATGGAAGATCGGCGCCTCGACCATCTTCGCCACATCCGTGCAATAGAGCGTCGAGCGCGCATCGCGCGGGTCCGAGGTGGTGAAGCCGATCTGGTTGTTGACGATGATGTGCACCGTGCCGCCGGTGCCGTAGCCGCGCGTGCCGGAGAGATTCAGCGTCTCCATCACCACGCCCTGCGCGGCGAACGCGGCGTCGCCGTGGATGAGGATCGGCAGCACCTGGTCACCGGTCTTGTCGTCGCGCCGGCGCTGGCGCGCGCGCACCGAGCCTTCGACCACCGGGTTAACGATCTCCAGATGGGAAGGATTGAACGCGAGCGAGATGTGCACCGGCCCGCCGGAGGTCGTGAGGTCAGACGAAAAGCCGTTGTGGTACTTCACGTCGCCCGAGGGCAGCTCGCTCGGCGCCTTGCCCTCGAATTCCAGAAACAGGTCCTTCGGCATCTTGCCCAGGACGTTCACCAGCACGTTCAAGCGCCCGCGGTGCGCCATGCCGATCACGATTTCCTGCACGCCCGTGCCTCCGGCGCGCTGGATGAGCTCGTCGATGCACGGGATCACGCTCTCGCCGCCTTCGAGGGAGAAGCGCTTCTGCCCCACGTATTTCGTGTGCAGATAGCGCTCGAGGTGCTCGGCTTCGGTCAGCTTCTGCAGCAGGTGTTTCTGTTGCTGGGAGGTGAGCTTCGGCATGCCGCGCACCGGCTCGCTCCTCTCCTGGATCCACTGCCGCTGCACGCGATCCGAGATGAACATGTATTCATAACCGATGTTGCGGCAATACGTGTCGCGCAGCGCCTGCAGGAGGTTGCGCAGCGATGTCCGGTCCAGGCCGACGTAGGAGCCGGCATTGACGGTCTGGTCGAGGTCCGCCTCGGTGAGATCGTAGAAGCCCGGCTCCAGCTCCGGCTGCGACGGCCGCGGCATGCGCTTCAGCGGATCTACCGTCGCCCAGCGCGAGCCCGAAATGCGATAGGCGGTCACGAGCAGCAGCGCCGCCACCTGCAGCCGCTCGGGCGCGACCGGCTCGGTAGGGAGCGTGCGCGCCGCGCCGCCGAGCTCGCCGCGCTTCGCCCGCTGCACGAACGACTGCTCCACCGGCGCGCGCGCGATGTCTTTCACCGTGCTGCCGGGCAGCACCTGCAGCCGGTCGAAATACTCGCGCCACTCCTCGGGCACCGACTGGGGGTTGACGAGGTACTTCTCGTACAGGTCCTCGATGAACGCGGCGTTGCCGCCGAAGAGGTACGAGCTGTCCTGGAACTGGCGCATCACGCTCGCCATGGTGGTTACCTTTTATCGATGGGTTTGACGTCCCGCTTCGTCGGGCCCTTGTAGAGCTGGCGCGGCCGGCCGATCTTGTACTCCGGGTCGGTGATCATCTCCTGCCATTGCGCGATCCAGCCGATGGTGCGCGCAAGCGAGAAGATGCAGGTGAACATGGCCACGGGAATACCGAGCGCGCGCTGCACGATGCCGGAGTAGAAGTCGACGTTGGGGTAGAGCTTGCGGCTGACGAAGTAATCGTCCTCGAGGGCAATCTTCTCCATCTCGAGCGCGAGCTTGAAGAGGCGATCGTTGTGCAGGCCGAGCTCTTCCAGCACCTCGTGGCAGGTCTCGCGCATGAGTCGCGCGCGCGGATCGTAGTTCTTGTAGACGCGGTGGCCGAACCCCATCAGGCGTACGCCGGAATGCTTGTCCTTTACCTTGCGAATGAACTCCGGCACCTTGGACACGTCGCCGATCTCTTCGAGCATCTCCAGGCAGGCCTCGTTCGCGCCGCCGTGCGCCGGTCCCCATAGCGATGCGATGCCCGCGGCGATGCAGGCGTAGGGGTTCGCGCCCGAGGAGCCGCACAGGCGCACGGTCGAGGTGGAGGCGTTCTGCTCGTGGTCGGCGTGCAGGATGAAGATACGGTCCATGGCGCGCACCAGGACCTCATTCACCTTGTACTCCTCGGCCGGCACCGCGAACATCATGCGCATGAAGTTCGCGGTGTACGAGAGGTCGTTGCGCGGGTACACGAACGGCTGGCCGATCGAGTACTTGTAGGACATCGCCACGATGGTCGGCATCTTGGCGATCAGGCGGAACGCCGAGATGACGCGGTGATGCTCGTTGTTGATGTCGAGCGCGTCGTGGTAGAAGGCCGAGAGCGCGCCGACCACGCCGACCATTACCGCCATCGGGTGCGCGTCGCGCCGGAACCCCTGGTACAGGCGCGCCAGCTGCTCGTGCACCATGGTGTGATGGGTGACGATGTCGACGAACTCCTCTTTCTGCTTGCGATTGGGCAGCTCGCCGTATTGCAGCAGGTAGCACACCTCGAGAAAGTCGCAGTGCTGCGCCAGCTGCTCGATCGGGTAGCCGCGGTACAAGAGCACGCCGGCATCGCCGTCGATGTAGGTGATCGACGAGCTGCAGCTCGCCGTCGACAGATATCCGGGGTCGTAGGTGAACATGCCGGACTTGCCGTAGAGCGTGCGGATGTCGACCACGTCCGGTCCGGTGGTGCCCGAGAGCACCGGGAACTCGAGCGACTTCCCGTCGGGTAGTTTCAGCGTCGCATTCTTGTCGGCCATGGTCGCTCCTCAGGCAGCACGCAGGCGCGCCACCACGTCCTTCAGGTGTGGCGCGTACGGGAGAGATAGCGGGTGAGCACGATGTCGAGCTCGAGGAGCCCGCGCCGGCATTTCCACTTGAGCTTTTCTCGCTCGATGCGGTTCATCAAACGGCGCGCTTTACCAGCAGCTCCTTGATGTGGTTGATCGCTTTGGTCGGGTTCAAGTTCTTCGGGCAGACGTCGACGCAGTTCATGATGGTGTGGCAGCGAAAGAGCCGGTACGGATCTTCGAGGTTGTCCAGGCGCTCGCTGGTTGCCTGGTCGCGCGTGTCGGCGATGAAGCGGTAGGCCTGGAGCAGCCCCGCCGGGCCGACGAACTTGTCCGGATTCCACCACCACGACGGGCACGAGGTCGAACAGCAGGCGCACAGGATGCACTCGTAGAGCCCGTTCAGGTGCTCGCGCTCCTCCGGCGATTGCAGCCGCTCGCGCTCGGGAGCCGGGTCGTTGTTGATAACGTAAGGCTTGATCGAGTGGTACTGCTTGAAGAATTGCGTCATGTCGACGATGAGATCGCGGATCACCGGCAGCCCCGGCAGCGGCCGGATCGTCACATGCTCCGGCAGATCGGCGATCTTGGTGATGCAGGCGAGCTGGTTCTTGCCGTTGATGTTCATCGCGTCGGAGCCACACACGCCTTCGCGGCACGAGCGCCGGAAGGCGAGCGAATCGTCTATCGCCTTGGCCTTGACCAGCGCGTCGAGCAGCATGCGGTCGTGAGCGTCGATCGGCACGTCGTAGTCCTGGTAATAGGGCTTCGCGTCCTTGTCGGGGTTGTAGCGGTAGATGGTGAGCTTCATTTCAGTAGGTGCGTACCTTCGGCTCCATCGTCTGCACCGTCAGCGGCCGCAGGTGCACGGGCTTGTAGTCCAGGCGGTTCCCCTCCTTGTACCACAGCGTGTGCTTCATCCAGTTCTGGTCGTCGCGCTCGGGGTAGTCGGCGCGCGCCTGGGCGCCGCGGCTTTCCTTGCGCGCCTCCGCGCTGATCATGGTCGCCATGGCGGTCTCGACCAGGTTCTCGAGCTCGAGCGCCTCCACCCGCGCCGTGTTGTAGACCTTGGACTTGTCCGCGATGAAAGTGCGCTGCACACGCTCGCCCAGCTCCTTCACCTTCTCCACGCCCTTGTGCAGGTCGTCGGGGAAGCGGAATACGCCGCAGTGCGCCTGCATCGTGCGGCGCAGATCGTTCAGTACATCGACCACGCGCTCACTCGTTTTGGCGCCATCGAGGCGGGCCACTCGAGCGCGGGTCGCCTCGCCCGCCTCCTTCGGCAGGTTGCGGTGCGGCGCCGGCTGGCCGCGGATATCCTTGATCACCTGCTCGCCGGAGGCCTTGCCGAAGACCAGCAGGTCCAGGAGCGAATTCGTGCCCAGGCGGTTCGCGCCGTGCACAGAGACGCAGGCGCACTCGCCGGCGGCGTAGAGGCCGGGGACGATCGCCTCCTTGCTTGCGCCTTCGGGCGCAATCACCTGCCCCATGTAATTGGTCGGGATGCCGCCCATTTGGTAGTGCACCGTGGGTACCACCGGGATCGGTTCGCGGATCGGATCGGCGTTGGCAAATTTGATAGCGATTTCCCGGATGCCGGGCAGCCGATGCATGATCACCTCGGGGCCAAGATGATCGAGCTTCAGCAGCAGGTGGTCGCCATGCTCGCCGCAGCCACGGCCTTCCTTGATCTCGGTGGTCATGGCGCGCGAGACGACGTCTCGGCTGGCGAGGTCCTTATTGTTCGGCGCATAGCGCTCCATGAAGCGCTCGCCGTTCTTGTTCAGGAGATAGCCGCCCTCGCCGCGCACGCCCTCGGTGATGAGCACGCCAGCGCCCGCCACCCCGGTCGGGTGGAACTGCCAGAACTCCATGTCCTCCAGCGGCAGTCCGGCGCGGGCGACCATGCCGAGGCCGTCGCCCGTGTTGATGAATGCATTGGTCGTCGCCCAATAGATGCGGCCGGCGCCGCCGGTTGCAAGTAGCACCGCCTTGCCCTGCAGGATGCAGAGCTCGCCCGTCTCCATCTCGAGCGCGGTGATGCCGACGATGGCACCGTCCTGCGGATCGCGGATGAGATCGAGCGCCATCCATTCGACCAGGAACTGGGTGTTCGCGCGGACGTTCTGCTGATAGAGCGTATGCAGCATCGCATGGCCGGTGCGGTCGGCCGCGGCGCAGGCACGCATCGCCATCTTCGCGCTGCCATAGTCCTGCGTGTGGCCGCCGAACGGGCGCTGGTAAATCTTGCCGTTCTCGAGGCGATCGAACGGCATTCCCATGTGCTCGAGCTCGACCACGACTTCGATCGCGCGGCGGCACATGTACTCGATCGCGTCCTGGTCGCCGAGGTAGTCCGACCCCTTGACCGTGTCGTACATGTGCCAGTGCCAGTTGTCCTCGGTCGAGTTGGCGAGCGGCGCCGCGATGCCGCCTTGCGCGGCGACCGTGTGCGAGCGCGTCGGGAACACCTTGCTGAGCACCGCCGTTTTCAACCCGGCGCGCGCAAGCTCGAGCGCCGCGCGCATTCCGGAACCGCCGGCGCCGACCACGATCGCGTCGTAGCGACGTACGTTCAGCGCCACAGCACCTGCACCGTCCAGCCGACGTAGCCGGCCAGCACGAGGATGGTCACGACCTCAAGCCCAAGGCGCAGCCCATCGGGCTTAATGTAGTCCATCACGATGTCGCGCACGCCGACCCACGCATGCCACGCGAGGCTCACCGCGAATAGCAGCGTCGCGACACGCATCCAGCCGTTTTGGAAAAGGTCCCTCCAGACGCCGTAGCTGATCGGCCGGCCGGTCATGAACACGCCGAGCAATATCACGCTGTAGAGGGCCATGATTACGGCTGTAATGCGCTGCGCGAGCCAGCTGCCCAGGCCGTAGTGCGCACCGACGACGATGCGTCGCGGCGTCATCGGCTCACCAGATGCGCCAGGCGCAATACGCCGTGAGCAGCAGGCCCATTACGATAACGGCGGTCGCACTGCGGCGCGCCGGCGCGAGCTCGATGCCCATGTTGAGATCGAGCAGTAGAAAGCGGATGCCGGCGCAAAAGTGGTGCGCGTATGCCCAGATGAAGACAATCAGGGCAAGCTTCACAACCGGCAGCTGCAGATAATGGTCTTTCACGCGCGCGAATCCCTGCTCGGAGGCGAGAGTCGTATCGAGCAGGTAGAGGAGCCAGGCGGCGAACGGGAAGAAGAGCAGCGTTCCGGAGACGCGATGCAGGATCGACACCCACGCCGGCATGGGCAGCCGGATCTCGAACAGGATCGCCGGCAGATTTAGATACTTTGGACGAGGTCTCTTCGCGGCCGCGCTGGACATTTGGATTGCGCCGGGCCCCAATCCCGGGCGATTCGATTATAGCGTCGCAGCGCAGCAACTCGCTGCTGTAAAATCGAAAGTCACTCTCCCGCGGAGCGCTCGATGTCCAAAGCCCCCATTCGCGTCGCCGTCACCGGCGCCGCCGGCCAGATCGGTTATTCGCTGCTTTTTCGCATCGCGAATGGCGATCTGCTCGGGAAAGACCAGCCGGTGATCCTGCAGCTTCTCGAGATCCCGGACGAGAAAGCGCAGAAGGCGCTGAAGGGGGTGATGATGGAGCTCGACGACTGCGCGTTTCCGCTGCTCGCCGGCATGACGCCCGCCTCCGACCCGACGGTCGCGTTCAAGGACGTGCAGGTCGCGCTGCTCGTCGGCGCGCGCCCGCGCGGCCCCGGCATGGAGAGGAAGGATCTCCTGGAGGCGAACGGCAAGATCTTCGCGCCGCAGGGCCAGGCGCTCGATCGCGTCGCCGAGCGTAACGTGAAAGTGCTCGTCGTGGGCAACCCGGCCAACACGAACTGCCTCATCGCGATGAAGAATGCGCCGAGTCTCAAGCCCTCGCAGTTCACCGGCATGATGCGGCTCGATCACAACCGCGCCGTCTCGCAGCTCGCGCATAAGGTGCAAAAGCCCGTCTCCTCGATCCGCAAGGTCACGGTCTGGGGCAACCACTCGGCGACGCAATACCCGGACGTGTTCCAGGCCGAGGCCGACGGCAAGAAGCTCTGGCCGCTGATCAACGACCAGGCGTGGCTCGAGAACACATTCATCCCCACCGTGCAGAAGCGTGGCGCCACGGTCATCGACGCACGCGGCCTGTCGTCCGCCGCGAGCGCCGCGAACGCGGCGATCGACCACGTGCGCGACTGGCTCTCCGGCTCGCGCGACGGCGATTGGGTCACCATGGGCGTGCCCTCGGACGGCAGTTACGGCATTGCCGAAGGCGTGATCTACGGCTACCCGGTCACGTGCCGCAACGGCAGCTACCAGATCGTCAAGGGCGTCGAGATCAGCGAATTCAGCCGCAAGCGCATGGATGCCACGCTCAAGGAGCTGCACGAGGAGCGCGACAGCGTGCGACAGCTCCTCGGCAAATGAGAAAAATAGGGACAGTCCCTATTTTTCCGGTATGAGCGCCGGCGCCAAGTTTCGGGAAGCGCTCAAGGAAGAGCGGCCGCTCCAGCTCCCAGGCACGATTTGCGCCTATCACGCGCTCATGGCGAAGCGCGTGGGCTACAAAGCGATCTACCTCTCGGGCGGCGGCGTCGCCGCCGGCTCGCTCGGCATGCCGGATCTGGGCATCTCCAATCTCGACGACGTGCTCACCGACATCCGCCGCATCACCGATGTGTGCGACCTGCCGCTGCTGGTGGACGTCGATACCGGATTCGGCGCGAGCGCCTTCAACGTCGCGCGCACCACGCGCTCGCTCATCAAGTTCGGTGCCGGCGCCATGCACATCGAGGACCAGGTCGGCGCCAAGCGTTGCGGGCATCGGCCCGGCAAGGAGCTGGTCAGCAAAGACGAGATGTGCGACCGCATCAAGGCGGCGGTCGACGCGCGCAGCGACCCGGCGTTCGTGATCATGGCGCGCACCGACGCGCTGGCCTCCGATGGCCTTGACCGCGCCCTGGAGCGGGCCAACGCGTACGTGGCGGCGGGCGCCGACATGATCTTCCCGGAAGCGATCACCGAGCTCGTTATGTACAAAAAATTCGCCGCTGCCGTGAAGGTGCCGATCCTCGCCAACATCACCGAGTTCGGAAGCACGCCGCTTTTCACCGTCGATGAGCTTCGCTCCGCGGAGGTGGCGATGGTGCTCTATCCGCTGAGCGCGTTCCGCGCCATGAACAAGGCGGCACTGCGCGCCTACGAGACGGTGCGCAAGAGCGGCACGCAGAAGGCGCTCCTCCCTGAGATGCAGACGCGCGAGGAGCTCTACGACATCATCGGCTACCACGATTACGAGAAGAAACTCGATGAGCTCTTTGCCCGCGGGCGCTCCTAAGCCGAAGAAATCGGTCGCGCTCTCCGGCGTGCCGGCGGGCAACACGGCGCTTTGCACGGTCGGGCGCACGGGCAACGATCTGCACTATCGCGGCTACGACATCCTCGACTTTGCCGACGAGGCCGAGTTCGAGGAGATCGCTTATCTCCTGGTGCACGAGAAGCTGCCCACGCGGGCCGAGCTCGCGTCGTATAAAAAACGCCTGCAGAGCCTGCGCGGCCTGCCCGCGCCGCTCAAGGCGCTGCTCGAGCAGATTCCGCGCACGGCGCATCCCATGGATGTCATGCGCACCGGCTGCTCGATGCTGGGTGCGCTCGAGCCGGAAACGGACTCGCACGCCGCCGCAGGCGCC
>VBCM01000265.1 GCA_005883675.1 Betaproteobacteria bacterium | reverse complement strand
TGGATGTACACCGCCCATCAAAAGAAGATCGACGCGGCCGTGGCCTGGTACGGCGGCTTGAGCCCGGCGCAGCCGGCGATCAGCACGACGCCGTTCGATATCGTCGACAAGCTGAACGCACCCGTGCTCGGTCTCTACGGTGGCGCCGACCAGGGCATTCCGCAGGAGCAGGTGGAGAAGCTGCGCGCGGCGCTCAAGAAATCATCGAACAAGAACGCACAGCGCTCCGACATCCATGTCTATCCGGACATGCCGCACGGCTTCAATGCCGACTACCGGCCGAGCTACCGCAAGGAAGCCGCCGAAGATGGGTGGAAGCGCATGCTCGCCTGGTTCAAGCAGCACGGCGTCGCATAGCGAACGCCCTTTTATTTAGTCGGCGTACACGCCCGCTTTCTTGATGAGCGGCGTCCACTTGTCGATCTCCGCCTTGAGGTGCGCCTTCAGCGCCGCAGGCGTCGCCTTGTCGGGCGGATAGGTGGTCGCGCCGAGGTCGGCGAATTTCTTGCGCACGCCCTCGTCCTTCACGCTGTCCTGCAGCGCGCCGACGAGCTTGTCGAGAACCGGCTTTGGCGTGCCCTTGGGCGCGTAGAGCGCGTGCCAGATGCCCACCTCGAAGCCCTTCAGGCCCTGCTCCTGGAGCGTGGGAATCTCGGGCAGCGACGGCACGCGCGTCGCTGAAGTCACACCGTAGACCTTCACCTTGCCGCTCTTGATCTGGGAAGTGGTGTTGGTGGTCTGGTCACACATGAAATCCACCTGCCCGCCGAGGAGATCGTTCATCGCCGGCGCCGTGCCCTTGTACGGCACGGTCAGGATGTCGGTCTCGATGGCACTCATGAAGAGCATCCCGCAAAGGTGCGAGGCCGCGCCGATGCCGGCGTTCGCATAGCTCACCTTGTCCTTGTTCTTCTTGATGTAGTCGAGAAACTCCTTGAAGTTGTTCGCCGGAAAGTTGGCGCGTGCGATCAGCGTCATCGGCACATCGTTGATGAGGCCGATGTACTCGAAGTCGGTGAGCGGGTTGAACCGCAGTTGCCGGTACAGCGCCGGCGTCGTCGCCATGCCGATGTGATGAATCAGGATGGTGTAACCGTCGGGCTTGGAGTTCTTGACTTGCTCCGGTGCCAGGATGCCGCCCGCGCTCGGCTTGTTCTCCACGATCACCGTCTGCCCGAGCGGCTTGGACATCGACTGGGCGACGACGCGCGCCACGGTGTCGGTGGGCCCGCCGGCGGCGTAGGGCACGAGCATCGTGAGCGGTTTGGTGGGATATTGCTGCGCGCCCACGCTCGAGGCGACGAGCGCTGACAGGACAGCGAATAGGCGTGGCAAAGGCATGGGATCTCCGGTGGACGGACAGACGGCTGATAATACCCGGGCATGAACGCCGTGGTCGATCTGCGCTCCGATACCGTGACGCGCCCCTCGCCGGGCATGCGCCGCGCCATGCTCGAGGCGGAACTCGGCGACGACGTCTTCGGCGACGATCCGACGGTCAATCGACTGCAGGAGCGCGCGGCGGAGATCTTCGGCTTCGAAGCGGCGTTGCTCTTCCCCTCCGGCACGCAGTCGAACCTCGCGGCGCTGATGAGCCACTGCCAGCGCGGCGACGAAGTGATCATCGGTGCCGAGCAGCACAGCTATCGCTATGAAGCGGGCGGCCTCGCGGTGCTCGGTTCCATCAACCCGCGCGCGCTGCCGAACCGCGCCGACGGCACGCTCGAGCTTGCGCAGGTCGAGGCGGCGATCAACGCCGACGATCCGCATTTCGCGCGCACGCGTCTGCTCGCGCTGGAGAACACCATCGGCGGCCGGCCGATCGGCCGCGATTACCTGGAACAAGCGCTCGCGCTCGCCAGGCGCCGCGGCCTCGCCACGCATCTCGATGGCGCGCGAATCTTCAACGCCGCGGTCCATTTCGGCACCAGCGTGAAAGCGCTCTGCGCGGGCTTCGATTCCGTGTCGAGCTGCCTCTCGAAGGGTCTCGGCGCGCCGGCGGGAACGCTGCTCGTTGGCAGCCGGGAGTTCATCGCGCGTGCGCGGCGCGCGCGCAAGATCCTCGGCGGCGCGATGCGTCAAGCCGGTGTGCTCGCCGCCGCCGGACTGTACGCGCTCGAGCACAACGTCGAGCGCCTGGCAGTCGATCACCGCAACGCCACGCGTCTGGCCGATGGATTGCGAGCGCTCGGGCTCGCGGTGGAGAGTCACACCAACATGGTGTTCGTCGCTGTGCCGGCCGAGCGCGTGGCGGCGCTCGCCGCGCAGCTCGAAAAGGCGAACGTGCTCGTGCTGCCCGCCGCGCGCATGCGGCTCGTGACGCACCTCGACGTCGATGCGCCCGGCATCGAGCGCGCGATCAGCGCGTTCGGCGAGTTCCTGAGCGGAAATGCTGGCGCGCCCGGCGGGATTCGAACCCACGACCCTTGGCTTCGGAGGCCAATACTCTGATCCGCTGAGCTACGGGCGCTGGAAGGAGCCGCAGGATAGCCTAGAATCACCGCTTTTCTCAATAACACCAGCCGTGGCGACCCGCGATTCCCATTCGTCTTTCATCAAGACGCCGCAGCAGCTCATCGTCGTCATCGTCGCGGCGTTCGCCGTACCGGTGATCGGCATCGTGCTCCTCGTGCAGCTCGTCACCAGCCAGCGCGGCGCCGATCCGAATGCGCTCACGCCCGAAGCGGTGACGAAGCGCCTGCAGCCCGTCGGTCACGTCGAGTTCGGCGCCGCGGGCGGCGCGGCGGGCGCCAAGAGCGGCGAGGAAGTGGTGAAGACGGTGTGCGCTGCGTGCCACCAGACGGGCGTCGCCGGCGCGCCGAAGATCGGCGACAAGGCGGCGTGGGCGCCGCGCATCAAGGAAGGGCTGAACGAGCTCGTGAAGGACGCGATCAAGGGCGTGCGCGGCATGCCGCCCAAGGGCGGCAATCCGTCGCTCTCCGATGACGAAGTCGCGCGCGCCGTGGTGTTCATGGCGAATCAGGCCGGCGCCAAGTTCAAGGAGCCCGCGCCGAAAGCGCCGGCGCAGAAACCCGGAGCGGTTGCTAGCACCGCGCCCGCCGGAGCCAAGCCGGCGGCGGCGGACGGCAAACAGGTATTCGATAGTACGTGCATGGCCTGCCACGCCACCGGCGTCGCCGGCGCGCCGAAGCTCGGCGACAAGGCGGCGTGGGCGCCGCGCCTCCAGCAGGGCATGGACACGCTCCTGCAGTCGGCCCTCAAGGGCAAAGGCGCGATGCCGCCCAAGGGGGGCAATGCGTCGCTCTCGGACGCGGAGGTGCATGCCGCGATCGAGTTCATGGTGTCGCAAGCCAAGTAGGATTGGCCGCCGCGCTCCTCTTTATCGTCGATCCGCTCGATTCGCTCAAGGCGTACAAGGACTCGAGCGTCGCGATGATGCGCGCGGCCGGGGCGCGCGGCCACGCGATCTGGGCGGCCGAGCAGACGCATCTGCATTGGACGAAGAGCGGCGTGTCGGCCCAGGCGGTGCGCATCTCGCTCACCGACAACGACGAAGACTGGTACCGCACGCATGAAAGCGAGGCGCGGCCGCTCAAGCGCTACGCGGCCGTGCTCATGCGCAAGGACCCGCCGTTCGATCTCGAGTACGTCGCGAGCACGTGGCTGCTCTCCGCCGCGGTGCGCGAAGGCGCGCGCGTCTTCAATTCGCCCGACGCCATCCGCGATCACAACGAGAAGCTCGCCATCGCCGAATTCCCCGCGTTCGTAGCTCCCACCGCAGTCACGCGCGATCCGGAGCGCATCCAGGCGTTCATCGACGAGCAGCAGGACGTGGTGCTGAAGCGCCTCGACGTCATGGGCGGCGAGAACATTTTCCGCGTGCGCGTCGACGATCCGAACCGCAATGTCATCGTCGAGGTGATGGCGCAGGGCGGCCGGCGCATGGTGATGGCGCAGCGCTACATCCCCGAGATCGCCGCGGGCGACAACCGCGTGCTGCTGATCGACGGCGAGCCC
>VBCM01000035.1:10378-19239 GCA_005883675.1 Betaproteobacteria bacterium | reverse complement strand
GCACCGCCCTGCGCAGCGCCGCGCGCTGGTCGAGAAGGTGGAAGAGGATGGGCGAAGTCAGATGATAAGGCAGATTTCCGCAGACGGTGACGCGTCCGCCCCGCGCGACGCTGCGGAAGTCGAACGACTTGGCGTCCGCCTCGGCCACGTCGATGTGGGGCAGCTCGGCGCGCAGGATGGGCACCAGCTCGCGGTCGCGCTCGACGGCGACGACCCGCGCGCCGGTCGCGGCCAGGGCGCGGGTGAAGTGGCCCAGACCCGCTCCCAGCTCCACCACCGTCTCCCCCGGCTTCAGCCCGGCGAGCGCGGCCAGCTCCGCGAGGATGTGCGCATTGCCGAGGAAGTTCTGCCCCCACTCCTTCTTCGGCCGCAGCCCGTGCCGGCGGAGCAGCTCGGCGGGGCGCTCGGTCACAGCCGCCATCCCGGATCGGCGGCGAGGTCCGCAGAAGCTCGCTCGCCGCGGGCGAGCCGGTGCGCGCCGGCGACGGCGATCATCGCGCCGTTGTCGGTGCACAGCTCCGCCGGCGGTGCAACCAGCACCGTGCCGACCTCGAAGGCGATCCGGTGCAGCACCTTGCGGATCGCCTCGTTGGCGGCGACGCCGCCGGCCGCCACCAGCGCGGTCGGATTGTCGAAACGCTCGCGAAACAGCCGCAACCCCGCGCGCAGCCGGTCGGCGATCACATCGACCACCGCCTCCTGGAACGAGGCGCACAGGTCGGACAGCTCCTGGCCTTGCGGCACTCCGCCGCGCTGGCGGAGGTGCTGCAGCAGGGCGGTCTTCAGGCCGCTGAAGGAGAAGTCGAACTCGTCGCGCGGGCGCTTGGCCAGCGCGCGGGGAAAGTCCACCGCCCGGGGGTCCCCTCCGCGCGCCAGGCGGTCGATCTGCGCGCCCCCCGGATAGGGAAGGCCGAGCAGCTTGGCCACCTTGTCGAAGGCCTCGCCGGCCGCGTCGTCCAAGGTGTGTCCCAGCGCGCGGTAGCGGCCCAGGGCGCGCACCTCGTACAGGCTGGTGTGTCCCCCGGAAACCACCAGCCCCAGCCAGGGCGGCGCGGGCGCCGACTCTTCGAGCAGCACGGCGAGCAGGTGCCCTTCGAGATGGTTCACGCCGACGAGCGGCAGCCGCAGCGCCGCGGAGAGCGACTTCGCGATCTGCACGCCGACGAGCAACGCCCCGACCAGGCCGGGGCCGCGGGTCACGCTGAGGCCGTCCACATCGCCCAGCGTGCATCCCGCTCGGCGGAGCGCCTCGTCGAGCACGGGAAGCGCGCGCTGCAGGTGATCGCGCGAGGCGAGCTCGGGCACCACGCCGCCATAGGCCTCGTGCATCGCGACCTGGGAATGAACGGCGTGCGCGAGCAGCCCGCCGGCGGTGCCGTCATACACCGCGACGCCGGTTTCATCGCACGAAGTCTCGATTCCGAGGACGAGCATTCACTTGATTTTGATACAATTCAGCCCCCTTTCGAGCCGAGGACTGGATGCCGGTAGTCAGAGTGAAGGAAAACGAGCCGTTTGAAGTCGCCATGCGGCGCTTCAAACGCACGGTGGAGAAGACCGGTCTTCTCACCGAGCTGCGCTCCCGCGAGTACTACGAGAAGCCGACCGCCGAGCGCAAGCGCAAGCTGGCCGCCGCCGTGAAGCGCCACCACAAGCGTCTGCGCAGCCAGATGCTGCCGCAGAAGCTTTACTAGCATCACACTCAAGCAGCAAATCACCGAAGACATGAAGGCCGCCATGCGGGCGAAGGACGCCGCACGGCTGTCGGCCATTCGGCTGATCCTCGCCGCCATCAAGCAGCGCGAGGTTGACGAGCGCATCGAGCTCGACGATGCCGCGGTGGTGGGTGTGCTCGAAAAGATGATCAAGCAGCGGCGCGAGTCGATCGCCCAGTTCGAGAAAGGCGGCCGTGCCGACCTCGCCGATGCCGAGAAGGCCGAGCTCCGGGTGCTCTCGGCTTACCTGCCCGCGCAGATAAGCGACGCTGAGATTCAAAAAGAAATCGATTCAGTCATTTCCGCGACGGGCGCCGCGGGAGCGAAAGACATGGGCAAGGTGATGGGCATGCTCAAGTCCCGGCTCGCCGGCAAAGCCGACATGGGCAAAGTCTCCGTGCTCGTCAAAGCGCGCCTCGCCGGCTAAAAAAACCGGCACAGCGCCGGTTTCCGCGGGAAAATGGTCGGCAGTCCAAATAAGTGATTCCGGATTCGTTCAAGCAGGACCTGCGCTCAAGAAGGGCGGCGCTAACTACCTCGGCCTGTGCCCGTTCCATAACGAAAAGACGCCGTCGTTCACCGTCAGCCCGGCCAAGCAGTTCTACCACTGCTTCGGGTGCCAAGCTCATGGCAACGCCGTCGGATTCCTGATGGCGTACTCGACGCTCGGCTACATCGACGCCGTGAAGGAGCTCGCCGCGTCGGTGGGCATGCAAATGCCGGAGTGGCAGCCGCCGAGCGCGCAGGAGGCGGCCCGGCGGGAGCGCGAGACCGACCTCTACGGGCTCATGGAAAAGGCGATGGACTTCTATCGCGGCGAGCTGAAGAAATCGCCGCGCGCCATCGAATACTTGAAGGGCCGCGGGCTCACCGGCGAGATCGCGGCCCGCTTTCGCATCGGCTATGCGCCCGATGACTGGCAGGCGCTCAAGGGGGCCTTCCCGCAATACGAGGAGGCGGCGCTGGTTGAAGCCGGCCTCGTAGTGCAGAACGAAGGCAAGCGCTACGACCGCTTCCGCGACCGGGTGATGTTCCCGATCTACAACGCGCGCGGTGCGGTGATCGGATTCGGCGGGCGCGTCATCGGAGACGGCGAGCCGAAGTACCTGAATTCACCGGAGACGCCGCTCTTCGAGAAGGGCCGCGAGCTCTATGGGCTGCTGCACGCGCGCGATGCGATTCGCGCCGCCGGCCAGGTGCTGGTCGTCGAAGGCTACATGGACGTCGCGGCCCTGGCGCAGCACGGCGTCGCCCATGCGGTCGCGACGCTCGGCACGGCGACGACGCCGGTCCATGTGGCGAAGCTCCTGCGCCTAGCGGATGCGCTGGTGTTCTGCTTCGACGGTGACGCCGCCGGCCGCAAGGCCGCCTGGCGGGCGCTGGAAGTGAGCCTGCCGCTCGCCCCGGACCACAAGCCGATCCGCTTCCTCTTCCTGCCGGAGGGCGAGGACCCGGACAGCTATGTGCGCCGGCACGGAAAGGAAGGCTTCGAGCGCAAGCTCCGCGAAGCGCAGACCCTCAGCCAGTTCCTGCTCGCCCAGCTGCGCGCCGAGTGCGATCTCGCCACGGCCGAGGGGCGCTCGCGCTTCATCTCGATCGCCAAGCCCCATGTGCAGAAGGTGGCGGCGCCGGCGCTGCGGCTGCAACTCACGAACGAGATCGCGCAGCTTGCGCGCGTCGCCGAGGGCGAGATCGACCGCCTGCTCGAGCTGCCGGGACGGCCACGCTACGCGCGGCCCGCTCCTGCACGCGTGCGCTATGCGGCGCCCGACAGCCCGGAATGGAGTTTGCTGTACAGCGTGCTCTGCAACCTGTCGCTGGTCGAGCACATCGACGCCGCGGTGCTCGCCGCCGAGCGCGCGGAGTCGAAGGCGCTGCTTGCGATCCGCGACGCCTGCCGGGAGTTCGAGGACGAGCCGTCGCTTGGCCTGGTGCTCGACCGGCTGCAGGGCAGCCCATGGTTGGAAATCGTGCTGCGCGCCCATAGATATGCGGAAGACATCCGCTTCAGCGCCGAGGAAGCCGAAATCGAGTTCGGTGAGGCGCTGGTAAAGCTCGACTTGGCCAGGCGCAAGAAGGAGCTGGACGAGATGCGGGGCCGGGGTCTCGCCTCCAAGGAAGAGCTGCGGGCGTTCCAGGAGAAGAATCTGGCCTACAAGCGACTCCAAGGGGCACTTCCAAGCCCTTGAGTGGTCAACTATAATGCGCGGTTCTTTTTTCCGCGTCGGCAACAGGCTTTAGGTCGGGGGACCGAAATGGCGCAAAAGCGCAAATTCAAGGTCAAGAAAGCACAGGCAGCAAAGAAAAAGGCGCGCGTCGTACGCGCGCTGAAGCGTCACGCCCCGAGAGCGCGGCCGCACAAGAAGGTCCTGCGCGCTAAGCACGTAGAGCGCGCGCGCAAGCTCGTCTCGGCAAAGGCGCCGCCGAAGCCGGTCGCGGCCAAGCCGGAAGGCAAGGCGCCCAAGGCGCCCAAGGCGCCGATCAAGAGCGCCAAGCAGGCGCTTGAGCTCCTCGAAGCGAAGGTCAACGAGGTCAAGGTCAAAGGCAAGCGCGGCCGTCGCGGCCGCAAGGACGAATGGCTCATCCCGGCTGAGCTGCCCAAGGAAGACGCCGAGACGCGACGCACGCGGCTCAAGAACCTGATCAAGCTCGGCAAGGAGCGCGGCTTCCTCACCTACTCGGAGATCAACGACCACCTGCCCGACGATCTGGTCGACGCCGAGCAGATCGAGGCGATCATCTCCACCTTCGGTGACATGGGCATCCAGGTCTACGACCAGGCGCCCGACCAGGAGCAGCTGCTGATCGCCGCCGAGGGCACGCCCGTCGCGCAGCCCGACGAGGATGTGGAAGAGCAGGCCGAGGCGGCCCTTTCCACGGTGGACTCCGAATTCGGCCGCACCACCGACCCTGTGCGCATGTACATGCGCGAAATGGGGTCGGTCGAGCTGCTGACGCGCGAAGGCGAGATCGAGATCGCCAAGCGCATCGAGGAAGGCCTGCGCCACATGATCCTGGCGATCAGCGCCTGCCCGACCACGGTGCGCGAGATCCTCGAGCTCGCCGACAAGGTCGAGAAGGACGAGATGCGCATCGACGAGGTCGTCGATGGACTGATCGATCCGAACGCCAAGGACGAGTTCAACCCGCGCAAAGCCGAATCGTCCGAGGAAGAGGAAGCGCAGATCGAGGAAGAAGAAGGCGAGGAGGACGAGGAAGCGGCCGAGGCCGCCCAGTCGGCGAGCATGCTGAAGCTCAAGGGCGAGTCGCTGGAGAAGTTCGGCCGCATTCGCCGCCTGTACGAGAAGATGCTGAAGGCCCTTGAGAACAAGGGCTCGAAGGACAAGGACTACCTGCGCGTACGGGACCAGATCTCGCACGAGCTGATGACCATCCGCTTCACCGCGCGCACGGTCGAACGGCTCTCCGACAGCGTGAGGAGCCTGGTCGACGAAATTCGCCGCCACGAGCGCGGGATCCACGATATCTCCGTCGACAAGGCGCAGATGCCGCGCGCGCACTTCATCAAGGTGTTCGCGGGCACCGAAGGCTCGAAGCGCTGGCTCACCACCGAGATCAACTCGGGCAACCCGTGGTCGGAGGCGCTGGTGCGCGTCGAGCCCTCGATCCTGGAGCTCCTCTCCAAGATCCAGGCGGTGCAGCAGAAGATCGGCATCCCGATCCGCGACCTGAAGGAGATCAACAAACAGATGTCGACCGGCGAGGCGAAGGCGCGCCGCGCGAAGCGCGAGATGACCGAAGCGAACCTGCGCCTCGTGATCTCGATCGCGAAGAAGTACACCAACCGCGGCCTGCAGTTCCTCGACCTGATCCAGGAAGGCAATATCGGTCTCATGAAGGCGGTGGACAAGTTCGAATATCGCCGCGGCTACAAGTTTTCGACCTACGCCACGTGGTGGATCCGCCAGGCGATTACGCGCTCGATCGCGGACCAGGCGCGCACCATCCGCATCCCGGTGCACATGATCGAGACCATCAACAAGATGAACCGCATTTCGCGCCAGATCCTGCAGGAGACCGGGCAGGAGCCCGATCCGGCGACGCTCGCCCAGCGCATGGAGATGCCCGAGGAGAAGATCAGAAAGATTCTGAAAATCTCCAAGGAGCCGATCTCGATGGAGACGCCGATCGGCGACGACGACGATTCGCACCTTGGCGATTTCATCGAGGACCAATCGACGCTCGCGCCCTCGGACGCGGCGACCTTCGCAAGCCTGCGCGATGTGACCAAGGAAGTGCTGGACACACTCACGCCGCGCGAGGCGAAGGTGCTGCGCATGCGCTTCGGCATCGAGATGTCCACCGACCACACGCTGGAAGAGGTCGGCAAGCAGTTCGACGTGACGCGCGAGCGCATACGCCAGATCGAGGCGAAGGCGCTGCGCAAGCTGCGCCATCCATCGAGGAGCGAGCGGCTGAAGAGCTTCCTCGACCAGGAGGGCTAAGAAAGCCGCAAAGCAAAAAAGGCCGCAAATGCGGCCTTTTTTGTTTATATAGCGCGGTGGGCCGGTAGCTCAGCCGGTCAGAGCAGGGGACTCATAATACTGGTCGCGCGTTTTCTGCATCGTTCCCTGCTGTTCTCGCTTGCTCACGGAGCACGCATATCCCGTCTGTTGTCACATGGTGATGGCTACTCTAGCGAACGCAATCACGGAATCGCAAGAAAATCATCAAGTCGACTACGCATTTGAAGACGGGGAAGAATAGTCCGGTTGCGCTCACGACTACACAAAGTCCTCGATCTTGCCGATTAAGTCCACGTCAAGCGGCTGCTCCAGCGCCTTCCGATAGTGCTGAATCGCGGCACGCAGGTCGCGCTCGTAAGCTCGCAGGAAACCCATGTTGAGATGCCAGCCCGCATTGCGCGCAGGCTTACCCGTTCGTGAATGCGCTTGGGTAGTCTTTCCTTGAGCTTCGCGATTATGGGGAAATCTGTAGTCGATTCGCTGACCCGCGCCAAGACTTCCCGATACAACGTCTGGCACTGTGAGGAACCCTAACAGCATCAGCGCACGCGCAGCACTTCATGAACGTCGATGACGGACCCGTCTCTGAACCCGATCTCGGCGCTGATAGCTACCAGCGCGCCTAGCGGGACTGCGACGAGTTGCACGTCGTCGTATTCAACACCAGGTTCAATCTCGTAGCCCGCCTTGAATGTCTTAAGCATATCGATAGAGACGAGCGGGGAGACCGTTCTCAAATCCACGATGTTCCATTTCGCGGCTCCATTTGGAAGTTGGCGGATGAATAACTCGTACCGTTTCGGCCTGCCAAGCGTGCGTCCTAAATTTCTGGGTTTGGAGTGAATTACGAGAAGTCGCACCTGCCCGTCGTATTCCACCGCTTCCGTGGCAACTGTCAGATTCAAGTTCTCCGCATCGGATCGCGAAATAACGAAGGTCCAGACGGTCCACAACCCGGCCGCAACAATCGCCAAAGCAGAGAGGGTCTTCAACGAAAAGTCTGCTATCGATGTGGCGCGCTGAAGCCAGGTTCTCCGATCCGCATTGACCTCCATAATTCCCCCAAGCAGGAGCGACGAAGCAGCATACGATGCCGCCCGAAAGACGGCGATGCCACTCATTTGAGCCGCTCTGAGCCTAGATACAGATTGACCGCTGTACCTTGGCCGGACGCTCACATGGCCGCTTTTCTGCACGGACCTGTGCGTAAACGCACTTCTGGCACCCGCTCATTTCGCTGGAGTGTTGAAGTTGGGGTTAGGTCGGCGTAGCGTGCACTCGTCAACGGCGCAAGGGGAGGCACCCTGTCGCGCGTACAGCTTGCAGCGTTAATCCTGGGACTGTTTCTAGCTCAATCCGCTCTTGACGTGGACGCACGGGGCGGTGCTGGTGGGCGCGGTGGGCATTCGGGAGGCAGTCACTCAAGCGGGCGTTCGCCAACTACCCATTCTGGTAGTGGCCATTCATCTACGCCGCGCTGATCGCCGTCGACGTATTCACCCGGAACGGGATCGAGTCCGTCCTCCACCACTGTGCGCAGCTATAACCGAAAGGATGGTACGCACGTCGATGCACATAAGCGCTCCACGGCGGACAGCAGGTTCCAGAACAACTGGTCCACTAAGGGCAATCAAAACCCGTACACCGGAAAAGAGGGAAGCCGGGTGACGCCTCCGCGCCGAAACGATTAAGAATGCGGCCTAGAATAGCGATTCGCGTCCACTGTATAAACAAGTCAGGCGGCTACCAGGAAAATCCGCATGAGGCGATCAGCCACTTCGGTTGGATAAACGACCAGACGAACGAGACAGGCAAGTCGGATCGCGAAGAGATGTGGCGGTGGGTGACAGGGGGTGGCCAAGCGTATGTGCGTGATGCTTACGGGACAGTGAAGGTTGAAGCGCGCACGAACAGCCGCGGCACCCATTACCTTCAAACCGTCGCGGATAATCGCCCTACGGATAATCTGCTTAAATTGTCGGAGTGCCCGTAGCGGGAAGTACGTTATCTTCCCTTTCGGGGGGAGGCGTGTGCAAAAGTTTTTCGCTGCGCTGACGTTCGTACTGCTATCGAGCGGTGCGGACGCGCAATTACCCAACGAGACTAGAACTCCAGGTTTCGTAATTGCCGCCGTAACGCAGGCCAACATCCACCAGACGATTTGCGTTTCAGGATGGACCGCTACGGTGCGCCCGCCTACGAGCTATACGACCCAGCTCAAAAAGAAGCAAATCGCGGAGTATCAACTATAAAGAAAAGCGGTTGTCAGAATATGAAGAAGACCACCTCATTAGCTTGCAGCTCGGCGGACATCCAACCGATGCGAGAAATCTTTGGCCCCAGCCCTATCGCATAAACTGCGGCGCACGGGTAAAGGATGTTGTAGAGACGAAGTTGAAGCGGCTTGTTTGCGATGGGAAGCTCACGCTCGCGGAGGCGCAGAAAGCAATCGCGACCAACTGGATAACTGCGTATCGGAAATACGTTCATGCGGAAGGCTGTCCCGAGTTGGACGAATAGGAGCCTGCGATGATCGCTACATTGTCTATCGCCATGCGAGCCACACTGCCCCTCGTCTGGTTTGTCGCATTGCTATGCGGTTGCGAGATCGCGAAAGCGCAAGGCAAATTGCCTTCCGTACATCCGAACACGGTAATAG